>CAZNVB010000271.1:0-18209 GCA_964576265.1 uncultured Eubacteriales bacterium
TCTGAAGACGAACAGAAGCCAAAAACCCCGGCCTCGACGGCCACGGAGCATCATGAGATCGTCGTCACGGCGACCCGCCTCGAAACTCCTGCCCGGGAGCTCGGAGCTTCGGTCGTCGTCCTCACCTCAGGCGACCTCGAAAAGACGAAAAAAACCTTTGTCCTCGAAGCGCTGCGGGCAACCTGCGGCGTTTCTATCGCTCAGAACGGCGGCCCCGGAGCGTCCGCCTCCATCTTCCTCCGCGGGGCGAATTCCGAGCATACCCTCGTCCTCCTCGACGGGATTGAAATCAATGATCCCGTCAATCCTTCCCGTTCCGCTGATCTCTCCCAATTCGACCTGACAAATATCGAGCGGCTCGAAATCTTCCGCGGACCTCTCAGCCCGCTCTACGGCTCGGACGCGCTCGGAGGGCTGATCAACCTGATGAGCAAAAGAGGATCGGGCCGGCCTCGCTGGACGCTCGCCGCGAGCGGGGGCTCATTCCAGACTCTGAGAGGACAGGCCGGGGTCAGCGGATCGACCGGCCCGCTCGATTATTCGTTCGGCCTGTCTCGCTACCGAACGGAGGGAATCTCCGCTGCCGGCAGACGCTACTCAGGAAATTCCGAGTCGGACGGTTACGATAATCTGAGCCTCTCCGCCCGCCTGGGATTCAAACTTGGGGAGAATATTGAAGCGGCCTTTACCGCCCGCTCCATCCAAACGTCAACCGAAATCGACAACTTCGGCGGTCCGGGCGGAGACGATCCCAATAACGTTCAGGACCACGATTCGATCTTTCTCCGGGGAGAAGTGCGCGGCCTTTTCTTCGCCGACCGCTGGGAACAGAGGTTGATTCTCGCTGCCGTCGAATCCCGCCGGGACCACAAGAACCCGGCGGATCCGCTCCATCCCTTCGACTCAGAGGAGGGATTCTTTAAAAGCCGGCTCCTCAAGCTCGACTGGCAGAACAACCTCTTCCTCCATCCGTCCGACACGCTGACTTTCGGGCTTGAGCTGGAGAAAGAGAGGGCCGAATCCGAATACCGCTCGGAAGGTTTATGGGGACCCTACGAAAGCCTTTTCCCGAAGCAGAGCGCCGGGACCGCGGGCATCTATGCCCAGAATGTCCTCCGTCTTGCCGACCGATTCTTTGCTGTCGCCGGCCTTCGTCTCGATCACCACAGCCGGGCAGGACGCGCCCTGACCTTTCGCCTTTCCCCGGCGGTCATTCTCCCCCAAACCGGAACAAAAATCCGGGCCAGCCTGGGAACGGGATTCAAGTCGCCGTCTCTTTATCAGCTCTACGCGCCGGCGACCTTTTTCGGTCCGATCGGAAACGAGAATCTGCGGCCCGAAAGATCGGTCGGCTGGGAAGCCGGCATCGAGCAGCCTTTTCTCGATGGAAGCTTCCGAGCAGGAATCACCTATTTTGAAAACGCGTTTCGAGACCTCATCGATTTCGATTATTCCCGGGGTTATCTCAATATCGGAAAGGCCGGATCCAATGGAGTCGAGCTCGAGGTGGAATGGACTCCGGGCCCGGATCTTCTCTTTTCCGGCTCTTTCACCCACCTTCGCGCTCAGGATCAAATCTCAGGGAGCCGGCTTTTGAGAAGGCCGGAAGACATCCTCACCGCCCGTCTCGATTATTCTTTCGCCCGGCGATGGACCATCTCTTTTTCCCTCTCCGGTGTCGGCGAAAGGGAGGATCTGGACTATTCGTCCTGGACGCCCCAGCGCGTCCGTCTCGACCCTTACCTCCTCCTCGACGGTGTACTCTCCTATGCGCTCCGCCCCGGCCTGCACCTCTACGGCCGCCTGGACAATATCTTCGATGCCGAGTATGAAACGGTCTACGGATATGGAACCGCCGGGTTTTCCTTCCAGACCGGAATCCGGCTGGATTTTTGATCAGGCGAAGCGTTTTCGAAACCGGCGGTGCCGGCCCCGTTTCCAGGGTTTTCCGGCCGACGGGTAGGCTTTCTTAAAGAAGGAAACAAAGGATTCGTCTTTCCCCTTGGGGCGACCTTCGCGAATGAGAAAAAAAAGCCGCGACGCCCCGGCGAACTCCGGGCGTTTGAGAAGAGACCAGCGCAGCCTGCCGGTTTCCATGGCCCTGATCATGGCGGAAACGAGGATCAACGTCTGACAAATCTTTGCCCGGAGGCTCCGTGGCAGGTTGACTCTCATCTCCGAGTTTCGGAAGGACTCACTGAGGGCTTTGTGAAAATCGATCCCCTGTTGCCTCAATACAGGCTCAAGCCAGGGCCAGAAAAAGAGGCCGTAGAGTTCCGCCTGAGAAAGCTCGAGGCCGGAAGCTGCGGCTCGGTCTTTGATCATGAGGAGCGCGTTCAGCCGGGAGAACATCTCTTCGTCGGTTTCATAATCCTCGCCGACGCGGCCGAGAATATGACGCAGAAGGCGGTATTTTCGGAGTTCCTGAATGACCGGCTGCGTTTCGCGCGCCAGATCCTTGTTGAGCTCTTCAAACAGGCGGGCGCCGGAACAGACACGGAGAAGATGCCCGTGCGAGGCGACGGCGGCCTCGGCTCTCTCGTCAAGGGCGAAACCCAGGCGTGAGGCGTGGCGGAGGACGCGCCAGATGCGGACGGGGTCTTCGACAAACCGCTCCTCCGGGTTGCCGATGACCCGAACGATTCTCCGCGCGAGGTCCTCAAGCCCCCCGACATAGTCGACAACTTTATCTTCGATGACATCATAGAAAAGAGCGTTGATCGTGATATCCCGGCGGAATGCGTCCTCAGACGGTGTCCCGTAGGGATTGACCGGGCCGCCCTCCAGCTCCGCCCTGGCCCGCGCTTCCCTGTCGGCGACCCGCCGGAACGTCGCCACCTCGATGACTTTCCCTCCCCGGAAATGGATGTGCACCAGTCGAAATCGGCGGCCGATGATGTAGGCGTTGCCGAAACCCTTTTTGATCTGGCTCGGCCGGGCATCGGTGACGATATCGAAATCCTTGGCCGGAAGGTTGAGCAGAAGGTCCCGCACCGCGCCGCCCGTCAGATAGGCGGTGAACCCGAGGCGTTTCAGGCGGTAAACGATTTTCAAGACATCGGGGTCGATCGCGGCTTGGGAAATCGAGTGCCCGGGCCTCGAAACGACGACCGGTTCGACCGGGCGACTCGAACTCGGGACGGGGTATCCTTCGCTCACCAGTTTTTCGTCGCTCTCTCGGAAATGAGACAATTATCTTCCGCTATCCGGCCCTTCCCTGTCAATTCCCCGTCGGGACAAGGACTCGAGTTGACAACCCTTCTCCTGGCGTTTTAACATCGTCCTAAAATAGCGAGAAGAGCCGTTTCATGCGCCGTTTGTTTTCCCCGGCAGGAGGAACGCCCCTTCCCGTGACGATCTCTCTCTTTCTTCTCTTTCTCCCCGCAATTCCAGGTTTCGGCTCTTCATCCGATCCGGGGGCGACCGAACGCTGCCTCGTCCGCATCCATGCCCCGCCGGCGAAGATCGAAGCTCTCTTCAAACGACCGCTCGATTTTGCCTCTCACGCTTTCCGGGAACGGCCCCTGGCCGTCCTGACGGCAGAGGAAATCGATTCCCTGGCCGCCGAAGGCTACGGGATCGAAATTCTCGAGCGCGAATCTCGGTTGGCCGGCGTCCCTTTGGATCCCTTCTATCACACGCTCGAAGAAACGCAGGCCTTCCTGCGACAGGCAGAACTGACCCATCCTCATATCGCCAAACTGCAGGCGATCGGCCAGACCACGCTCTGGAATCTTCCCCTTTTGGCGCTCAAAATCTCCGATCACCCGGAAATCGATGAAGACGAGCCGACGGTTCTTTTCGACGGAATGCATCATGCCCGCGAACCGCTGGGAAACGAAATCTGTCTCGCCCTGATCGACACGCTTCTCTTCGGGTACGGAAAGGAGGCGAGAATCACGTCCTGGGTCGACGACTTCGAAATCTGGGTCATCCCGATCATGAATCCGGACGGCTATAAATATATCGTCGACCAGGCGCTCGGCTCACCCTGGTGGCGGAAGAACCTGAGGGACAATAATCAAAACGGGAGGATCGACCCGGACTACGACGGCGTCGACCTGAACAGGAATTACGACTGGAACTGGACCGAGGCCGGATCATCCAATCCGGCGGATTGGACTTACCGGGGACCCTGGGCCTTCTCAGAGTCCGAGACCCGGGCGAAGAGGGATCTTGCTCTGCGGGAAAAGTTCGTCCTCTCCCTCACCTACCACAGCAGCGGAGAAATCGTCTATTATCAGTGGTCCTGGCCGAATACTTCCGCCCGAGCGCCGGATCATTCCCTCCTCCAGGAGATTGCCGCTGGCCTGGCGGGAAAAATCAAAAAAAAGGATGGAATGGGAACCTACGATTACGGACGTCAGACGGCCGCCAGCCAGAGCGGACCGTGGATGTACGCCGTCACCGGAGCCCTGGAATTTCTCGTCGAAACAGGAACGACCTTCATTCCTCTCGACCTTGCCGAGATCGAGTCCATCGTCGCTTCCAACCTCGAAGGTGCGTTTTACATTCTCGACCGGGCTCGGGGACCCGGGCTGACCGGCCGGATCATCGACGGACGGACGGGCGGACCGGTGGAGGCGGACGTCTCTATCGTCGAGATCGATGATTTCCGTTACATCCTGCCTCGGAAAAGCGACCCGAACACGGGAAGATACACAAGGCTTCTCCGACCTGGAAAATACACCTTGAAAATCATCCATCCTTTCTATCTGCCTTATTGCGCATCGGTCGAGGTGGGCTCGAGCCTGAAGCAGAAAAACGTTTATCTTTTCCCTCTCGGCGACCGCCCGGGCGATAAGGATCGGGCGCCGAGAAAAGACCGCCCCGGAGGTTGATTTTTCACTTGTTTTGCGATAAAGGTGGACTGATCGCGATTACGGAGGTCAAAGATGAAACGAAGGGAACTCCTCGCCGGGGCGCTCGGAGCGGCAGCGGTTTCAGTCGCCGGCGTCAAGGCGCTCCGCTCGGACGACCGCGACGTCCAGGCATCGAAAAAGGGACCGTTCAAGCTGAAATACGCCCCGAGCTTCGGACAGTTCAAGAATCACGCCGGGACGGATCTCGCGGCCCAGATCCAGTTTGCGGCGGATGAAGGCTTCACGGCCATGTTCGACAACGGCATTATGGCGCGGCCGGCGGCCGAACAGGAGCTCATCGCCCGCGAGCTCGCCAAGCGCGGCCTGACGCTCGGACCGTTCGTCCTCTACGCCGATTTCAAAGTCAAGAGCTTTGTGACTAAGGACCGGGACGTCCGGGCGATGCTCCGCGAGCGGATGAAGCAGGGGGTCGAGACCTCGAAGCGGGTCAACACGAAGTGGGCCCTCGTCGTTCCGGGCCGCTTCGATGAAAGCCTGGCCTGGGAATACCAGACGGCAAATGTCATCGACAATCTCCGGGCCTGCCTCGAGATCTGCGAGCCGGCCGGGCTGATCCTCGTCCTCGAGCCGCTCAACCCCAAAGATCATCCGGGGCTTTTCCTGACCCGGATTCCCCAGGCCTACGCCATCTGCCGGGCCGTCCACAGCCCCTGCTGCAAGATCCTCGACGACCTCTACCATCAGCAGATCACCGAGGGCAATCTGATCCCGAACATCGACCAGGCCTGGGACGAGATCGCTTCCTTCCATATCGGCGACAGCCCCGGCCGGAAGGAGCCGACGACGGGAGAGATCAATTACCGAAATATCTTCAGGCATCTCCACGGCAAGGGATATCAGGGCGTCCTGTGCATGGAGCACGGCCAGAGCCGGCCGGGCAAAGAGGGCGAACGGGCCGTGATCGAGGCCTACCGGGCCTGCGACGATTTTTGAGAAGGAGGAACAGGTGTCGGCCAAAATTTATAAAAATGATAAAAACGATAGGAATAATAGTCTTTCGCGGCGCGATTTCCTGAAAGCGTCGGCGACGGCGTCGCTGGCCGCGGTCCTGCCGCGGATCCCGGGCGCCCGAGCCGCCGGTTCGGACACCATCAGGATCGGCCTCATCGGCTGCGGCGGCCGAGGGACCGGCGCGGCCATCAACTGCCTGGAGGCGGCTTCAGGCGTCGAGATCGTCGCCATGTTCGACCTCTTCCAGGACCGGATCGACTCCTCGCTCGAGAAAATCCGGGAAAAGTTCCCCGCTCAGGTTAAAGTAACGCCGGAACGGATGTTCACCGGTTTCGACGGCTATAAGAAGCTTGTCGGCCTGCCCGAGATCAACCTCGTCCTCATGGCCTCGCCCCCCGGTTTTCGGCCGATGCAACTCCAGGCGGCCATCGAGGCGGGGAAAAATGTGTTCATGGAAAAACCGGTCGCCGTCGATCCGGTCGGCGTCCGCTCGGTCATCGCTTCCTCCGCCCTGGCCGAGAAAAAGGGCCTGGCCATCGTCGCCGGCACCCAGCGCCGTCATCAGGCCCGCTATCTCGAGCTGATGAAACGGATCCACGAGGGAGCGATCGGCGAACTCGTCGGCGGCCAGTGCTACTGGAACCAAGGCGACCTCTGGGTGAAGCTCCGGGAGCCGGGCATGTCGGAGATGGAATGGCAGTGCCGGAACTGGCTCTATTTCACCTGGCTCTCCGGCGACCACATCGTCGAGCAGCACGTCCACAACATCGACGTCATCAACTGGGCTTTCCGCGCCCTGCCGGAGAAAGTGATGGGCATGGGCGGCCGCCAGGCTAGGACGGCTCCCGAATACGGCAATATCTACGACCATTTCGCCGTCGAATTCGAGTATCCGGGCGGAGTGCGCGTGTTGAGCATGTGCCGTCAGACCAAAGGCGCGGCCGAGCGGATCGAGGAAAAGCTCGTCGGCACGAAAGGCGTGGCCTTCGGCTACGGCGAGATCCGGGGCGAAAAGCCGTGGAAATGGGAAGGCGATGAGCCGAATCCCTATGTCCAGGAACAGGCCGATCTCATCGCCAGCATCCGGGCCGGAAAGCCGCTGAACGAAGGGCGCCGGATCGCCGAGAGCACGATGTGCGCCATCATAGGACGGATGAGCGCCTACACGGGCCGGGCGATCTCCTGGGATTGGGCGATGAACTCCTCCCAGCTCGATCTCTCGCCCAAGACATACGAACTCGGGCCGAACCCGGTCGACCCTGTGGCTATCCCCGGGCTGACGCCTTTGATTTGAACGCCCGCCGGTCATGAATGGCCGTCCGGCCGGTCCTTCGCTTCGTGAATCGTCCCGGCCGCTGAAGTGAGTCAAGATCAAAATGAACCGAATTCCCAAGGAGAGGCACGATGAGATTTCCGTCATTTAAGAGCAAGGCGCTCTTCGTCTCCCTTTTCGCTCTTTTCCTCTGTTTGGTTTTGTTTCCCCCGCCGGCCGAGGGAGGTCCGCCGGCTGAGTCGGTTCCGACGCCCGCCGAGCACTTCGGGTTCAACCCCGGCGCCGACCGGATGCTGTTCGATTACGGACAGCTGATCGGCTATCTCCAGAAGCTCGACCAAGCCTCGCCCCGGGTCAAGATGGTGGAGATCGGCCGCTCTCCGCTCGGAAAACCCATGTTCATCGCCTTTCTCAGCTCCGAGGAGAATATCCGCCGCCTGGACGAATTGAAAGAGATTAACAGGAAGCTGGCCCTCGAGTCCGGCCTCGCCGAACTCGAGAGAGGGGCCTTGCTCGATAAAGGCCGGGTTTTTGTCCTGGCCGGGCTTTCCATGCATGCGGACGAGGTCGGTCCGTCCCAGGCCGCGCCTCTCGTCGCTCACGAGCTCGCCACCACCGAGGAGCCGCAGCGGAGAAAATGGCTGGACGATGTCGTCCTGATGATCATCCCCAGCCTCAATCCTGACGGCATGGACATGGTCGTGGCCCATTACCGGAAATACAAAGGCACGAAATACGAGGGCAGCACGATGCCCGGCGTCTATCACAAGTACGTCGGGCACGACAATAACCGCGATTACGTCACGCTGAGCCAGGAAGACACCAAGGCGGTCGTCCGGGTCTACAGCCGGGATTGGTTTCCCCAGGTCCTGGTGGACAAGCATCAAATGTGGACGAGCGGTCCGAGATATTTCGTTCCGCCGGTCCACGATCCGATCGCCGAAAACGTCGATGCCGGCCTCTGGAACTGGACCAAAATCTTCGGCTCTCAGATGATTACGGATATGACCGAAGCCGGTTTGGCCGGAGTCTGCCACAGCTACATTTTCGACGACTACTGGCCCGGCTCGACGGAGACGAGTCTCTGGAAAAACGTCATCAGCATGCTGACGGAAATGGCCAGCGTCAAAGACGCGACGCCGGTCTTCGTCGAGCCGAACGAGCTCGCCGTATACGGCAAGGGGCTCTCAGAATACAAAAAGAGCATCAACATGCCCCTTCCCTGGCCGGGAGGCTGGTGGCGGCTCTCGGATATGGTCGAGTACGAAATCGCCTCCCTCCGATCGATCCTCAAAACGGCTTCGCTCAATCGCCGCGAAATCCTCATGTTCCAGAACGACCTCTGCCGGAAAGAGGTGAAAAAGGGCCTGACCGAGCCGCCGTTCTATTATGTCCTGCCGCTCGGCCAGAAAGATCGGAGCGAGCTCGTCGGGACGGTGAACCTGCTCCGGGAGCACGGGATCAAAGTCTATCGCCTGTCCGGGCCGGCCGTACTGGAAGGCCGATCGTTTTCGGCCGGGGATATCGTCGTCCCCCTGGCGCAGCCGTTTCGGCCGTTCATTAAAGAGGTAATGGAAAAGCAGGAATATCCGGTCCGGCACTACACTCCGGACGGCGAGCTGATCAAGCCCTATGACATCACCAGCTGGTCTTTGCCCCTCCACCGGGGGATCCAGGCCCTCGAAATCGGCAGCCGCTCGGCGGATTTGGAAAGCCTTCTCGTCGAGGTCGGTGAGGATTTCAGCCTGAAAAAAGACATTCCGCCGGATTTTCGGGCGGCGGGTCTCAGCGCCGACAACAATGAAAGCTTCCGGGCCGTCTTCGAGGCCCTGAAACTCGGACTGAAGGTCGAAAGACTGGAAGAAGAAACGGCTTGCGGAGGGATCAAACTCCCGAAGGGAAGCTTCATTCTCACAGCTGAACCTCGGTTGAGACCGATCCTGGAAAAACTGACCGTTCCCCCCGTCTTTTTGGCCGAACCGACAACCGCGAAAACCCGGCGGCTTGCCCTGCCTCGGATCGCTCTTGTCGAAACCTATTTCCATGACATGGACGCCGGCTGGACCCGGTTCGTGTTCGATTCCTATAGCGTCCCCTTTTCCGTTCTCCGACCCGGAGATTTCGAGACCGCCGATCTGGCCAAAAACTTCGACACGATCGTCTTCCCCGACGCCGAAAAGTCCATTCTTCTCGAGGGCCGGTACAAAGCGAGAGACGAGGAATA
Organism: uncultured Eubacteriales bacterium; assembly: GCA_964576265.1. GTDB lineage: Bacteria > Acidobacteriota > Aminicenantia > Aminicenantales > UBA8522 > CAZNVB01. The sequence continues at coordinate 9,332 of CAZNVB010000271.1, forward strand.
TCTGGCCGATTATCCGCCCGAGTTCACCAAAGGCATCGGGAAAAAGGGGATGGAAAAGCTGGCCGCTTTCCTGGATTCCGGCGGGACGATCCTTTCCTGGGGCTCGTCGACTCCCCTCTTCATCGGAAAACTCGAAATTCCCCGCGGAAAGGAAGAAAAAGAGGAGTTCCAGCTGCCGGTCGAGGACGTTTCCGAGAGGATGCAAAAGGCCGGGCTTTACTGCCCCGGGTCGCTGCTGAAAATCCTGCTCCTCGAAGACCACCCGCTGACTCTCGGCCTGCCCCGGGAGATCGGCGTTATTTTCAACGGCCGGCCCGTCTTTTCCACCTCCATTCCCATCTTCGACATGGACCGCCGCGTCATCGGCAAATTTCCGGAGAAAAATATCCTCATGAGCGGTTATTGCGAAAAGCAGGAACTCCTCGGAGACAAGACCGGCCTCGTCTGGCTGAAGAAGGGCAAAGGCCAGGTCGTTCTTTTTGCCTTTAGCCCGATTTTTCGGGCGTCCACCCAGGCCGCTTATAAGCTTCTATTCAACGCGCTGCTGTTGCCGAAAATCGCTTAGCTCGCCCGGAATTCGCAGCGATTCCGCCGTGTATTCAAGACCCGGCGCCGTTGTGCTATCATAGAAGGCCCAGTACATTTCTATAAAGAAAACGAGGTTCTCATGGCGCGGTTAAAATGGCTCCGGCCGGGACGGCTTTTTCTCATCGGAGTCGCCTTGGTCATCGCCGTTTTTCTCTTCCGAAATGCCGTCAAAAAAACGCCGGCCGATTATTACGTCCTGAAGCCTATCGACCTGAACTATACGATTCTGGCCAACTCCACCGTGGATCTGCCGAAGCCGCTCGACATGACCTTCCTTCAGGACGGCATTATTCAAGCCATCGAGATAAAGGACGGCGACCGCGTCGCCCGAGGCCAGAAGCTCATCGCGCTCGACGATTTCGAGGCCCGGCGGAACCTGGCCATCAGCGCCGACAGTTTGAAATCGGCCGAGATGAAGCTCAAAAACGCCCGGGAAGAGATCCTGCCCAACTTGAAAGAAAAACTCAACGAATACGAGGTCAACCTGGAGCAGGCCCGGGTGATGTTGAAGAGATACAGGAACGTCGAAGCCTCGGGCGGAATTTCCCGGGCCGAACTGGAAAAAGCGGAGAAAGAATACCAGCGGGCGCTTTCCCAGTTCAATCAACAGAAACTCGAGCTGGAGAATATTTCGAGGAGCGGTCTTCTCGCCGACCTGGAAAACCAGGTTTCCATCGCCAGGGCGCAGTATGAACTTGCCGCCCGAAGGCTGGAAAACAGCCGGATTCATGCCCCCTTCGACGGCTCGGTCCTCAAGGTCCACGTTCAACCCGGTCAGAAAGTGACGGCGGCCACAAAGGCCGTGACGCTGTTGGAGACCGCACCCTGGCAACTTGTCCTCAACGTCGATCAAAGGGAGCTTCCCTTTTTGAAGTCAGGACTCCCTGCCGTCGTGATCATGGACGCCTATCCCGACATGAAAATCGACGGCCGGGTTTCTTATGTCTGCACCGAAGTCGACAAGGAGAAGAACACCTGCGAGCTGAGGATTGAAATCCGGGACGATAAGGGTGTCATCAAGCACGGCATGGCCGGCAAGGCCGAGATACTGGCGGCGAAGTTCGAGAAGGCGGCGGCCCTGCCCTCGAGGTTCGTGAAGAGAGATGCCGGCGGAAATTTCGTCTGGCTGTGGGACGGCCGAAAAGCCGCTCTGACCAAAGTGGATGTCCGGCCGGTCGGGGAACGGTGGGTTCTGGCCGAGAGCCTCGCCGAGGGCTCCGTGGTTCTCGATGCCGATATCCGGGCGGCCGCGGCAAAGCTGCGGCCGGGAAAAGAAGTCGCCGCTCCGCGCTAAAGACGGGGACGAATGATCTTCAAGCCCCACGAACCCTACATCGCCTTCCGCTGGCTCCTCAAAGGAAGAGGCCAGACCGTCCTCTTGCTCGCCGGCATCGCCGTCGGGGTCGCGGTCCAGTTTTTCCTTTCTTCCCTAATCGGCGGTCTTCAGCTCAGCCTGATTGAGAGAACCGTCGGTTCCGCCCCTCATATCTATGTCCTTCCTCCCGATTCTGTTCCCACAGGTTTTCTGTCCGAAAACGGCCAGGCCGCCGACTCGAGGAGAGTCCCCTACACCGAGAATCTGGAGATCCTCTCCTGGAACCAGTATGTCGACTATCTCAAAGGAGTTCCCGAAGTCGCGGCGGCCTGTCCGGTGGCCGGTGGCCAAGCGTTTATCGAGCGGGGCGGCGCTTCATTGAACGTCGCAGTCAAAGGAATTACCGCCGAGGACGGGGCTCTGGTCTATAATTTCGCCAGGAATCTGAAAGCGGGCCGTCTGGATCTCGTCGGCGATTCGGCCGTCCTCGGCCGGACGATCGCCGAGAAACTCCAGCTTTCGCTCGGCGATCGGTTTTTCATGCGGAATAATAAAGGCACGGGCGACTTTTTCACCCTGGCCGGGATCTTCGACCTGGGCTCGGTCCAGGCCAATGCCCTGGTCTTCCTCTCTCTCGACCGGGCGCGGAGCTTTTTTTCTCTCAACGGCATCAACTCCATAGAGGTCAGAATCCGGGAGGTCTTCCAGGCCGAAGCCCTGGCCAAGAAATTCCGCTTGGAGTTTTCCCGGGTCAAGTTCGAATCCTGGCAGGAGCGCAACCAGGAACTCCTGACCGCCCTCCGCTCGCAGAGCGGCTCTTCCGGAGTCATCCAGTTTTTTGTCCTCTTCGCCATATCGCTCGGCATCGCCAGCGTTCTGGGGATCGCCGCGGTCCAAAAATCCCGCCAGCTCGGGATTCTTAAAGCCATGGGCGTGGACAACCGGGGAGCGGCCCGGATTTTCCTGATTCAAGGGCTTTCCCTCGGCCTGACCGGCTCGCTTATCGGGATCGCCCTCGGCTATGCCCTGGGCGCCGCTTTTCTCAGGTTTTTCGGAACGGGAACGTTCGGCCTTCAGCTCAAAGCCTTCAATCTCGTCACGCCGGCCGTGCTCGCCGTCCTGGGTTCGGCCGTCGCTTCGGTCATCCCGGCCCGCCGGGCGGCCAAGCTTTCGCCCATCGAGGTCATCAGAAATGGATGAGATCATCGTCGTCAAGAACCTCGTCAAGTCGTTCGGCGACGTCGTCAAGACCGAAGTCCTTCACCATATCAGCGTGGCCTTCGAGAGGGGGGCACTGACCGCGATCATCGGGCCGTCGGGATCGGGAAAAACGACGCTCCTCAACATCATCAGCCTTCTGGAGAGTCCGACTTCGGGCGTCCTCGTGATCGACGGGAAGGATTTCTCGAGCGGCGAGATCAACGAATCCTCCGCTTACCGAAACGCCAACATCGGCTTCATCTTCCAGTTCCACTACCTCCTTCCGGAATTCACGGCTCTGGAGAATATCCTGATCCCTTACTGGATCGGCCGGGGACGGCCGCCGTTGGAAATGACCGAGAAAGCCCTGCGGCTGATGAAAGAGATCGAAATCTTTCCTATCAAGAACAAATATCCGCACGAGATCTCGGGCGGCGAGCAGCAGAGAGTGGCCATCGCCCGGGCGCTGGTCAACGAGCCCAAGATCGTCTTCGCCGACGAGCCGACCGGAAACCTCGACCGCGAAACGGGCTTTGCCGTCCTCGACGTCATGACGCGCATGGTCCGGGAGCTGGGGACGACCCTCATCATGGTCACTCACGACCGGGAGATCGCCCTGAAAGCGGACCGGATTCTCGAGCTCGTCGACGGCCGGATCTGCAAGTCCTTCGTCGTCAAAGAAGTCGGGGAAGGCAGGATCCGCGAGCTCCTCGAGGACAGAAGCTGCCTTCTCTGAAAAGCCGGTTCTCAAGGCCGGATTTCCATCGACGCCTTCCCCCGATCTCCGATTCCTTCAGAGGAGGTGATTTCAGCTTTCGATTTCCGGGTAGCGCCTGTCGGCGAACTTGAGCAAGGCCAGGTAGGCGAGCGCCGCCAGCGCGGCCAGAGCGGCGTAGAGCAGGCCGATGACGGCATCCGCCTCGAGCTTCGCTTTGAGCAGCCCCTTGACGCCGAAGAAAATCGCCGTCAGGATTCCGATATCGGCGAGCATGGCCAGCAGGACATTGAGATTCTGCTTGATCGCTTTCTGAGGATTCGTCCAGTCGAGGAGCGGACGGGCCAGGTCGATGATCATGCCGACCGCGGTGAGGAGAACGCCGGCGAGAAGCGCGAGCCCTGCCGCGGCCAGCAAATGCGCCGCTTTGAGGCGGAGGTAAACGGCCCCGACGATCGAAGCCGTGACGACGCCCAGCATGGCCACAAGGTAGGAATGGAGAAACTTGCCCGCCGCCTGCTCCCGCGGCGCGACCGGAATGACCTTGGATATCCAGAACTGCTTCCCTTCCCTCGAGAACGCCGAGGAGGATGTTCCGTTGAGACTTCCGCAAACGGTCATGAACAGGGCCGTCGCCAGGATGGTGTAGAGGGGATTGACCGAGGTCATCATCCTCAAGAGGACCATCGCGTCGCCTCCCTCGCCTCGCCCGCCGGTATTGACCGTCGCCATCAGGATGAAAATGGCGGGGAAAAGAACGACGACCAGAGTCCCGTTGAGGAGGAAAATAGGCGTCCGGTTCATCAGCCGCCACTCGCGGAGAAATATCGCCGTTCGCGGCCGCCTTCCTGAAGAGACCCGGCTGGCCATTTCCTTTCCGCTCAACCGCCGCTTCCGGCCCGTCGTCTCGCCGAGACCGACGAGCCCCCCGTAAAAGAGCTTTTCTGCCAGGAAGACAATGCCGACGAAAAAGGCCAGCGAGACGGCGAGAAAAAGAGCCAGATTCGCCAGCCCCTCTTTGGAAAACCCCCCGGCCACGGCTTTCGTCGCCCAGATGCTCGGCGGGAACTTCGATCCCACCTGACGGAGGAGGCTGTCCGGAGAAGCCATCCAGCGGGCCAGGGCCTGGCTCCCCGCCTCCGGTCCGCCCGGCCCGGCCGATCTCCCCAGAGCGAATTGCAGGCCGAGCGCCAGGACGATGAGCAGAATGCTGCCGAGGAGAATCAGGAGGTCTTTTTTCCGGCTGACGTTGATGAACCTCATCATGGCCACGACGGCGATCGAGACGAGCGCCAGCGGGATGACCGGAAGCGCAAGGTAGACCAGGACTGCGTTCAGCCAGAAGGCAATTCCCCCCCCGGCCGAAATTCCGTAAGTGACGATCACCGGAAGGACGACGGCCGCCACAGTAAGATACTCGTTGATCATGATGATGACGAACTTACTCGCCATGACCTCGCTCGGCCGGAGCGGAAGAGGGATGAGGAACTCAAGATCGCGGGAGAAGTAGAAAGCGGAAATGACGTAGTAAATGCCGAACAGCAGGATCAGGATTTCGGCAACGAGAATTCCGAGGGTGAGGACGGCCCGTTCCTGGCCCATCGGCTGGAGGAGATGATACGCTCCCCTGATGAACACGACAATGCCGTAGAACATCGGCAGGACGCTGAGCGCCGCCAGGGCGAACACGGGGACGAGCCAGCGGTCCTTTTTTTCTTTAAGCAGCCGATGCTTCAGGAGGGAAAGCCCGAAGTTCGACTTCAGCCCCGCCCGAACGACGGCCCGGAATTTTCCGGCTTTCCCGGCAATTCCTCTCCGGCTTTCCCCGCTCATTTCTCGGTCAGCTCCAGGAAAATCGATTCGAGCGACTGCTCGCGCTCGACGAGGGCCTTGAGCTCCCCCATCGTCCCGCAGGCGATGAGCCGGCCCTTGTGGATAATGCCGATCCGGTCGCACAATTTTTCCGCCACTTCCATGATGTGAGTCGAGAAAAACAGTGTTTTTCCCTCGTCGCAGTGGTCGCGGAACATCTCCTTGATCTGGTGCGAGGCCCGGGGATCGAGCCCGACGAGCGGCTCGTCGAGGACCATGACCCGCGGTGCCGGCAGGAGCGCCGCGATCAGCACGATCTTCTGCTTCATCCCGTGGGAATAGCTCTGGATGGGGTTGGTGATGACCGACGCAAGCTCGAAGATCTCGAGCCATTTTCCCATCCGCTCGAGCCGGTCCGACTTCGACACACCGTACACATCACCGATGAAGTTCAGGTATTCGAGTCCGCTCAGACGCTCGTAGACGGCGGGATAATCGGGAACATAGGAAGTCAGTTGTTTGGCTTTGAGAGACTCTCTGGCGATGTCGAACCCCTCGACGGCAATTCGTCCCGCATCCGGCCTCAGCAGCCCGACGATCATCTTGATCGTCGTCGTTTTCCCGGCTCCGTTCGGCCCGAGAAAGCCGAAGATCTCGCCCGGGTTGACGACGAGCGTCAGGTCGTCGACCGCCCGGACCTTGCCCCGATTATAACTTTTGGAGACGTGATAGAGCTCGATCATCGGCCTCTCCTTCAGCGCCTGTTATAGCACAGCGGCGGACGAATTTCATCTTTTCGGCGACACCCGCAAGAAGAGGTTGATCTGGCGGCGTTTTTTTGAGGATAATCAATTGTCGATGATGAACACAACGGCTCAGCTTGCCGGATCCGTCCAGCCGGCAAATCGGCTTAACGAGAAAGGAGGAAGAGGATGAAGCGCCGCGAGTTTCTCAAAACACTCCCCGCCGCCGTGGCCGGAGTCGTAGGCTTCCCGACGATCGTCCGGCCCTCGGCTCTCGGCCTCAACGGCGCCGTGGCGGCCTCGGAGCGAATCGTCATGGCCGGAATCGGCTTCGGCATGATGGGCATCCCCAACATGGAATCGTTCCTCGGCAAGGAAGAAGTCCAGTGGGTCGCCGTCTGCGACCTCGACACAGATCACCTCAAGAAAGCCAAGGAAATCGTCGACAAGAAATACGGGAACACCGATTGCGCCGCCATGACGGATTTCCGCGAGCTCTGCCTGCGTCGGGACATCGACGCCGTCTCCATCGCCGTTCCCGATCACTGGCACGCCATTATCTCCATATCCTGCGCCCGGGCCGGGTTCGACATCTACGGCGAGAAGCCCTTCTTCCACAGCCTCCGCGAAGGAAGGGCGATGTGCGAAGCGGTCAAGCGCTACGGCCGAGTCTGGCAGACCGGCTCGTGGCAGCGTTCGGTCGAAAATTTTCACCGGGCCGCGGAGCTCGTCCGAAACGGCCGGATCGGCAGGATCAAGCGGATCGAGGTCGGGCTTCCCGAAGGACATTACGATTTCGCCCGCACATTCGGTCAGGGAGAGATCACGCCTCCTCCGCCTGAACTCGATTACGACTTCTGGGTCGGCCCGGCCCCCTATGTCCCTTATTGCAAAGCCCGCGTCCACATGAACTGGCGCTGGAACATGGACTTCGGCGGCGGCCAGCTCATGGACTGGATCGGACATCACGGCGATATCGCTCACTGGGGCATGGGTTGGGACCTGACCGGCCCGGTCGAAATCGAGGGCCGCGGTGAATTCCCGACCAAGGGAATCTACAACAGCGCCCTTCGCTATTACCTGACGGCGATTTACGCCGATGGGACACCTATGATCATCGCCGGCGGCCACCCGGAAATCCGCAGCGGTACCAAATGGATCGGCGAATACGGCTGGGTCTATGTCGACCGGGGGAAATTCGAAACCTCTCCCGAGGGTCTGGTCCATGAGGTCATCGGCCCGAACGAGATCAAACTCTACCGCAGCCGCGACCACTATCAAAACTTTCTCGACTGCGTCCGGAGCCGGAGCCTGACCATCACGCCCGCCGAAGTCGCTCACCGCTCGGCAAGCGTCGGCTATCTGGGCGTCATCGCCATCGAACTCGGCCGAAAAATCCGCTGGGATCCGACAACGGAAACCATCATCGGCGACCCGGAAGCCGAACGTTTGTTGATGCGCTCCTACCGTAAGCCCTGGGTGCTGCCGGTGTAAGAAGAAGGACAAGCGCCATGAAAACGCCTGAGATTGAGAAAATCGGGAATCAAAAAATGAAAACAACGGGAAATCATGCCTCTCTTAAAGCGTCGAGGGACGCCTTCCCCTTCCTCGCTCGGCTCTTCTCCCTCTCCCTCCTTTTTCTAATTCCCGCCGGAATCGCCGCCCGCCCCCCTGCCGAGCCCATCCGAACTTTGATCGTCACGGGCCAAAACTTCCATGACTGGAAGGAGACAAGCGCCGCCCTGAAGCAGATCCTCGAGGACACCGGGCTCTTCCGCGTGGAGATGGCCGTAAGCCCGCCGGCGAAGGCGGACATGAGCGGCTTCAACCCGAATTTTTCCGCCTATCGCCTCGTCATCCTGGACTACAGCGGCGACGCCTGGCCGCCGGCGACCCGCAACGCGTTCGTCGAGTACGTGAAAAACGGCGGCGGAGTCGTGGTCTATCATTCGGCGAACAATGCCTTCCCCGATTGGCCCGAATACAACGAGATCATCGGCCTGGCCGGCTGGGGAGGACGAAGCGAAAAGGCCGGACCTTACGTCTTCTGGAAGGACGGCCGCTTTGTCCGCGACCCCGGGCCGGGCGCCTGCGGCCAGCACACCCCGCCACACGAGTTCCTGATCTTCAACCGGGCGACCGCTCATCCGATCACCGCCGGACTCGCCGAAAGATGGATGCACGCCAGAGACGAGCTCTACGGCCTTCTTCGCGGACCGGCGCAAAACCTCCATGTCCTGGCGACGGCTTACAGCGCTCCCGAACAGGGCGGCACCGGCCGACACGAGCCCGTCCTTTTCACTGTCCGCTACGGCGCCGGCCGCATTTTCCATACCGTGCTCGGCCATGTCGACGCTGAATCCCGAACGGCCATAGAATGCGTCGGGTTCATCACGACCTTTTGCCGCGGCGCGGAATGGGCGGCGACCGGAGCCGTGACTCAGGCCGTACCGCCCGATTTTCCAGCGACCACGATGAACGTCTCGACGCCGGCTGACGTTCGGC
>CAZNVB010000272.1:0-6250 GCA_964576265.1 uncultured Eubacteriales bacterium
GAAGAATATAGACGATTGTCTTTTTCGTCCCCATCACGCTCCGGATGACCAGCATACTCGGCAGCGAAAGCGCCGGTCCGGCCAGAAGGAGCGCCAGCGCCGGGCCTTGGCCCATCCCGGAACCCAGGAGTCCCTGCAGGATGGGGACTTCGGTCAAGGTCGCGAAATACATAAAGGCACCGGCGACCGAAGCGAAGAGGTTGGCCCACAGGCTGTTGCCTCCGACTAGCTGCGCCACCCACGAGCTCGGGATGATCCCTTCGTGGCCGGGTCGCCCCAGAAGGAATCCCGCCACCATGACTCCTCCAAGGAGAAGCGGAAAAATCTGCTTGGCGAAGACCCAGGTGGAAAACGTCCACTCCTTCAGCTCATCTTTTTTGAACCAGCGGACGAGCATCCAGGCAAGAACGAGAAGGAGCGCCCCGCCGAGAACCCATTTAATCCGGTAGATCAAATACCAGACCTTAATCGAAGGATCGGCCTTGGCCCAGTTGAGGAAAACCAGAATCCCGATCATCGTCGCCATGAACAGGGCTGTTTTCCAAAGCGGCTTGTCATCTTTAGAACCTTCAGAGGAGATGAAGTCATTCTGGCTCCGCTTTTTTTCATCTTCCCGTCTAAAGAAAAGCTGCATCAGCAAGCCGATGACCACGGAGAAAGCGACCGCGCCCAGCGCCCTGGCCAGCCCGATCTTGGCCCCCAGGACCTTGGCCGTCAGGATGATTGCCAGGATGTTGATGGCGGGACCGGAATAAAGAAAAGTCGTGGCTGGTCCGATACCGGCGCCCCGGATGTAAATTCCCGAAAAAAGCGGCAGCACAGTACAGGAACAAACGGCAAGGATAGTGCCCGAGACGGAGGCAATACCGTAGGCAAGGGTTTTTTTGGCCTTGGGCCCCAGCAGCTTGATGACGGACTCCTTGCTGATGAAAACGGCAATCGCCCCGGCGATGAAAAAGGCCGGGATCAAACACAGGAGGACGTGCTGGCGGGCGTATTCCTGGACCATCAAGAACGCTTCCATCAGGGCATTCTGAACGTTTAACCTGGTAAAGGGAATGAAATACGCGGCCAGGAAAACGAGGACGAGAACGAGGAAAATGCGTCTCTCTTTCACGGTGCTCTCCTGAACGCCGCGGAACTCGACGGGTTCTCTTTTCGCACGCTCCGCTCAAGGCAGGCTGGGATTTTCGCCAGATCCCTCTGGATGTCCTCCGATTCAGCCAACTTCCCCTTCAGGAAACTTTCCAGCAGAGCTTCAAGAGTCGGCCGCGCCCGTTCCGGGATGCCATAGACGATCCATCTTCCGTCCCGCCGGTCTTCGACAATGTCGGCGTCCCTTAAAATCCGAAGCTGATGCGAGATGCGCGACTGTTCCATCTCCAAGATCGTCACTAACTCGCAGACACAAACCTCGTGGCGGAGAAGGATGGCGACAATCCGGAGGCGGGTCGGGTCGGCCAGGGCCCTTAAGATTCTTACGGCTCCTCTCATTTCAGGCCATCATATTAAAATATGAACATATTATCATATATTTCGCCAATCTCCGTGTCAAGTCAGTCCATCGGACAATCTTGATGACCCGAGCTCAGAGAAATACCTCCAGCGAAAGTTTTATGGATTCGTCGTGTTTTTTCAGGTTTACAGATCGGCTGGAAAATTCCGGCACGATTGCCTCGTCTCCACCTGGATTTACCGAATCGTCATCAACCGCTGCCGGAATTTCAATCGCGATAACAGAAAATTCAGCCGATGGGCAGAACTTCATCGTGGGCTCGAAAAAGAGCGCCGCGGTGAACAGGCCCTTGTCGCGTCCGCCGCGGACGACCCCGAATCTGCTTGGAAAGAGAACGAGACGCGAGAGCTCATCCGCCAGGCCATCGCTTCGCTGCCCGAGAATCAGAAGGCCATGCTGATCCTGCATAAATTTGAAGGCCACTCGTATAAAGAGATCGCGGAAATTCTAAATGTCTCTCTTCCTTCAGTAGAATCCTGCCTGCATCGCGCTAAAATCAACCTGCAGAAGAAGCTGGCCCCCCTGTTCATAAAAAGCTGCCGGGACCGCAAGTTTTGATGGCGATCCCGTGTCCATAATAAAGAAATGAAAAAAAGCGCTTCCGGCAGGACAAAGCGGTGTGCCTTCGTCCAGAGCAATTTGATCTCTATCGCTGAAAAAGAAATCAAGGGGGCAACGCCTCTGGAAGTCCAGAATCATCTCGATTCTTGCCCGGAGTGTGCCTTTCTTGTTCAACGATTCGTCCGGGCCTGGAAAAACTTGGCTCCCCCAGGAGAAGTCCGGCCGACTCCCGCATTTTTCCCCAATCTCACAAAAAAAATCGAAGCCTATGAGGAACAACGCTCCGGACGGAAAGGCATTCTTACGGCAGCCTGGAGGATCCTCCGGCCGGTGGCGGTGGCGGGGGTCTTCTTGGGAGGAATATTTGCCGGAAACGAGATAGGGAAAACCGCAAAAATGCCGGCTGCGCCCGAAGAGACTTTCACCAGTCGGGATCTCGGCATTTTTGAAAACATCCCGCTGGGATCGATGGCCGATTTTTGCGTTAACCGCCAGAATATTAAAAAAGAAGACCTCCGATGAAGAAAAGGCTACTGGTTTTTGGGCTAATCCTGCTTGTGATCATCAACGTTTCAGCACTATTGACATTTACCTACAATCGCTGGCTTCGCCATCCGGGGCAGCCGTCGCCCGAGAACTCGGCCACGGCGCCTTCTTTCGAAAAATACCTGTGTCTGAGCGGAGAGCAGAGACAATGCCTCAAAGATATCCGTTCTTCCTTTGATTCCGAAATTGCTGGAATTCAGGAGAAGATTCAAAAAAAAGCTGTTCTCAATCTGCTGAAAGAAAAGGAAGTGCTGACTCCCGAGCAGAAGGAGACGTTTTTTGAGTTGTTTGAGGACCATGTCTGCCCCCGCAAAAACAGTGGCGGCCACGACTCAGAGGGGACAAGCGATGCGCGCTGCCCTCAGGAAATTGGAAAGTAATTTATATTCAGGAGGAATAATCATGAGGCTGAGAAGATCAACGGTCACCGCGCTCGTTGGGTTGGCCCTTGTCTTCGTTTTCCCGCTGCTGGCGCAGAAAGAAGACTCGGGGCCAGGCGAGAAAGCCTGCGGCATTCCCAACTTGACACCAGAGCAGACCGCCAAGATGCAGAAGCTCATGCTTGAGCATCAGAAGGCGCTCCTGCCTCTGCAAACTGCCCTGAAAACCAAGCAGCTTGAGCTTCGCCAGATGATGATCGAGAAAGCCGACCAGAAAAGCCTCGAGGCCAAGATCGACGAACTGGCCAAAGCCAGAGCTGATATCCAGAAAAAATGCCTGGCTCACCGGAACGAGGTCCGCGGCCTGCTGACGGATGAGCAGAAAAAAGCCCTCGACCAGAAGTGCGCAGGCATGGGCTGTAGCGCCGGGATGGGTCATGGGGCTCAGTGCGGCAGGGGCGGATGCGGCGACCGTCATATGAACCAGATGGGTCATGGAGGACGCGCCGGCAAAGGATGCGGGCCCGGAGCAGGCTGTAAAAGGTAAAGATTCACCATCGGCACCGGGGAGGGGGAACGAGTCGCGCTTTCCTTCCCGACGATCCCTCCTCCCTGTTTTCCTTAAGGAGGCTTTCGCAGAATTCACAAGGCGGACCGCCAGGACATCACGGACGAGAGAGCGCTGATCGCACACGGACCGGACGACGTTGAATCCGCTCTCCGGCTCGAGGCCATGAAGCTCTCTGCGCCGCGACTTTTCGGGTGATGCTCAATCAGCAGACCACCGCTCCCGACGAAGATGGCTACAGCATCGGGCGATGGACGCTCGAACCTCCCAGATAATTCGGCAGCTATCAGAAAAGGCCCTCTTTTTTTATTTTCAAAATCAGGCAAAAAGCGGATCGAAAGCGGTCAAAAATCTCTTCGCGAAGGGCGACGGATCAGCTCTCGGAGGGGTTGAGATACCGCCGCACTTCGTTGAGAAGAGTTTCCCGGTTATAAGGTTTTGAGAGAAAGGAGACGATTCCTTTTTTCCCTCCGGACCTCTCCTCGGCCTTGGAGACCAACACCGAGAGAAAGATAATCGGAATGTCCTTGGTTTTTTCATCCTCCCTTAAGATCTCGGCGACTTCGCTGCCGTCCAGATCCGGCATCATGATATCCAAAATAATCACCCCGGGAAGCCGTTCGGTCGCCAGCTTGATCGCCTCTCTCCCCGTGGAAGCGACGGAAAGCTTGTAACCCGCTTTGCCCAGGGTATTCCTGAGCATGTTTTGAGCGATGATGTCATCATCCACGATCAGGACCTCATCGTTTTTCATCGACCAGACCTCCCTTTTCCGAAATGAGCCGGGCCCACTTTTCGATTTTGGCGATCAAATCTTTCGCCTGAATGGGCTTGAAGACGAAATCATTCATTCCCGCCCTGAGGCAGCGCTCTCTCTCCTCCTTGACGGCGTTGGCCGTCAAGGCGATAATGGGGAGCGACGCCCGCTCCCGAAAATTCTGCCGGATGAATTCGGTCGCTTTCAGACCGTCCATCTCGGGCATCTGCACATCCATCAGGACGAGGTCGACAGCGAGCTCGGGCAGGACTTCGATCGCCTTTCTGCCGTTTTCGACGACCTCGACCCGATAGCCGGCTTTCTGAAGAATCGCCGTGGTGACTTTTTGGTTGATCCGGTTATCCTCAACCAACAGGATCCGGATTCGCGACTGCGGCGGCGCGGCCCACGACCCCGGCAAAGATCCTCCTTCTGATACCGGATTCGGTTCCGAAACTTCCGACGGACTCGGACGAGAGCTCGCCGGCCGATCTGCGGTCTTCGCGGCTTTGATCCGAAAAGGAACCCTGAACCAGAAGCAGCTGCCCCCCGGCATTCCGCCGTTGACCGGGCTCTTGACTCCGATTTCGCCGCCCATCATTTCGACGAGCTTCCTGGAGATGCCCAAACCGAGACCCGTCCCGCCGAACCGGCGGGTGACGGAGGAATCCGCCTGAGTGAAGTCCTCGAAAATGAGGGCTTGGTTCTCCGGCGCCACTCCGATCCCCGTATCGGTCACCGAAAACCGGATGAGCGCGTCCTCGCCCTCCCGACTTTCCAGCTCAACCCGAATGGAGACTCGACCGCGAGAGGTGAATTTGACGGCGTTGTCGCCAAGATTCAGCAGAATCTGCCGCAGTCGCTGGGGGTCTCCCCTGATCCAGGAGGGAGTCCGGGGGTCGATCTCGCTCGAAAACTCGAGTCCCTTCTGGCTCGCCCGCTTGGCCAGGATTTCGCAAACCCCGGCAATCATCGGCCGGATCTCAAAATCGACGTTATCGAGCTCCAGCCGGCCGGCCTCGATCTTGGAAAAATCCAAAACGTCGTTGACGATGGCCAGAAGAGCGCTTGAGCTTTCCTGAATCATCTGAAGATAATCCTGTTGTTCCCGGGTCAGCTTGGTTTCCAGAATCAGATCGGTGAGGCCGACAATGGCGTTTAAAGGCGTGCGGATTTCATGGCTCATGTTGGCCAGAAAAGCGCTCTTGGCGCGGCTGGCGGCCTCGGCTCGATCCTTGGCCAGGACAAGTTCGGTCACATCGATCACGTTGAAGACCGATCCTTCATAGTTCCCCCGACGATAAATCGGCCGATGACGGACAACGGTCTTGAGGCCGGCGATCGTCTTCTGGATGATCGTCGGTCCGGGGTCATTCCCGGATTTCAAACGATCGAGAAGATCCCGGAACTCCAGGAACATGTTCCCGACCGCCGTATCCCAGATCCGGCGGTCGCGGATCTCCTCCTCGGCCAATCCAAAAAGCCTGAGGAAGTATTCGTTCAGCTCGACGATCGTATCGTCGCCGTCGATGAACATCACCCCTTCCTCCATCCCCTCGATCATGGCCGAAAGCTTATCGGCTTCTCTTTGCAGAATCTCTTCCAAGCGCTTGCGCTCTGTAATGTCATGGAGGACGGCATAGGTCCCCTTGAATTCCCCTTGCGAGCCGAACTGGGGCGATCCGGTGACGAGGAGTTGGCGGACCTCCCCGTCCGGCCGGCGGATCTCAAGCTCGTAGGTACTGGTCTCGCCGGCCAAAAGCCGCTGGCGCCGGACTTGAAGAACGGCAAAATTCCGTTCGTCGAGGAATTCCTGGATATTTTGTCCGGTCAAAGCGCCGGCGGAAATGCCGAAGATTTCATGCATCGCCCGGTTGGCAAAAACAATCCGGTCTTCGGGGTCTGTTTGAGCAATCCCCTCC
>CAZNVB010000273.1:0-4063 GCA_964576265.1 uncultured Eubacteriales bacterium
GTCCTCGATCTTTCCTGGAAAGGCATTCGGGTGCCGGGTTCGGCCAAGCTTTATCGCCTCGCCGGCACGGACGAAATGGCCTACAACGAGCCGGGAAAGGAGCCGGCGGTCAGGATCGAAGATATCGAAGCCGCGCCGTTCGGCCGCTCGCTCGCCGTACCGCCCCTCAGCGCTTCGATCTTCGTCATTGATGTCGAATAGCGATCGGCTGGAATCGTTTTGGCCCAGTGCCGTCCCGCTCGCTCCATCTCGGGGGGGATGGAAGGAAGGCCTCCAATTTTTGCTTCTTGGCTTACTTCTCGGCGGGGAAGTGGGCCAAGAAGACATGGACAAGCGCGGAATGTTGTATAAAGAGGTATAATGGAAGAGGCTTCGGAGACTGTACGAAATTTGTGATGTCGAAAATATCAGGCAGATCGCCGGGATACCCCGGATCGTCTGCAAATTTATCGGGCAAAGGAAAGAGACGATGTCGAGAAGGCTGATCGCGAGCGTTTTCCTTCTTGCCGGCTTCATTTTTCTCTTTCTCCGGGCGCAGCTCCCGGTGATGAATCCCGATTACCAAATCCAGCCGGTGGATTTTGCCAAGGTCAAGCTGGAGGACGAATTCTGGGCACCGCGGCTCGAGACGAACCGGACAATCACCATTCCTTATCTTTTCAAGATGAACGAGGAGTCGGGGCGGACCGACAATTTCCGCATCGCGGCAGGTCTTAAGTCCGGAAAGCATACGGGCAAGCGCTACAACGACAGCGACGTTTACAAGGCCATGGAAGCGGCGGCCTATTCCCTTCGCCTCCGGCCCGATCCGCAGCTCAAGGCTAAGCTCGACGAGCTCATCTCGATCATCGGCAAGGCTCAGGAGCCGGACGGATACATCTTTACGACGCGGACAATCGACCCGCAGAACCCGGCTCCCGGCTCGGGCAAAGAGCGCTGGTCGAACCTGCGGGTGAGCCACGAGCTCTACAACGTCGGTCACATGTACGAGGCGGCGGTCGCCCATTTCCAGGCGACAGGCGAGCGGAGCTTTCTCGAAATCGGCCTGAAAAACGCCGATCTCCTCGTCCGGACCTTCGGTCCGGGCAAGCGTCGGGCCTTTCCCGGCCACCAGGAAATCGAAATCGGCCTGGCCAAGCTCTACCGCATAACGGGCAATCCAAAATATCTTGACCTGGCGCGCTTCTTCCTCGACGAGCGCGGCCATTACGTGAACGGCGAAACCTATTCCGCCGACTCTCCGTTCGCCATCTACAATTCTGAAGAATACCTGCAGAACCACAAGCCAGTGCTCGAGCAGACGGAGGCCGTCGGACACGCCGTCAGGGCGACCTATATGTACTCCGGGATGGCCGATGTCGCGGCTCTCGCCGGCGAGCCGGAATACGCCGCAGCGATCGGTCGGCTCTGGGCCGACGTCGTCGGGAAAAAACTCTACATCACTGGCGGGATCGGTTCGACCGGAGAATATGAAGCCTTCGGCGCCGCCTACGATCTCCCCAACGCCGCAGCCTATGCCGAAACCTGCGCCGCGGTCGGCAACGCTTTCTGGAATCAACGGATGTTCCAGCTCTCCGCTGATGGGAAATATGTCGACGTCCTTGAACGCATCATTTACAACGGGATCCTGCCTGGGGTCTCCCTGAGCGGCGACCGCTTTTTCTACCAGAATCCCCTCGAGTCGGCGGGAAAATACGAGCGCAGCCACTGGTTTGAAGTCGCCTGCTGCCCAGCGAATGTCGCCCGCTTTCTTCCCACGATCGGAAGCTATATGTACGCCACGCGCGGGAATGACCTTTTCATCAACCTTTTTGCCGCCTCGAGCGCCAGCGTCCGGCTTTCGGGACGGACGGTCGACTTCGTCCAGGAGACAAAATATCCCTGGGACGGAGCGGTCAAAATCCTCGTCAACCCCTCACGGGTCGGCCGATTCACGATCTTTCTCCGCATCCCCGGTTGGGCGCAGAATCAGGCGGTTCCCGGGGATCTTTACCGTTTTCTCGACCGGAGCGAACAGCCGGTGAAGCTCCTCGTCAACCGAAAACCGGTCGATTTCGCGCTTGAGAAGGGTTTTGCCAAGCTCGACCGGAAATGGGGCCGGAACGATCTGATCGAGCTTTTCCTCCCCATGCCGGTTCGTCGGATTATCGCTCATGATCTGGTGAAGGAGGATGCGGGCAAGGCCGCGCTCCAGCGCGGGCCGATCGTCTTCTGCGCCGAGGGAATCGACAACGGCGGCAAGGTCTTGAATCTCTTCCTCCCCGACAATGCCCGCGTGACGCACTGGTTTCGGCCCGACCTTCTCGGAGGAGTGGCCATTATCACGGCCAAAGCCGAGGCGATCGACTTCGATGCCCGGGGAAAGATCCTCGGCCGAAGAGCCCACGAGCTCGTGGCTGTTCCCTATTTCGCCTGGGCGAACCGCGGACCCAATGAGATGACCGTCTGGCTTCCCCGAACTGAAGCTTCTGTAAGGCGCGCCTCAGAGTCCGGCCGCCGCTGAAACCGCGGACAGGAGCCGTTTTTCGAGAGTCACGCGGGCCTTTGAGGCAGTCCGGAAAGTTGCGGACTTCGGCTGTTCTCTGTTTTTTGCTTGACGCTCAGGAGGCCATTCCATAGAATTTTAATGTCTAATTCTCGAGGAGGGTAAACGACATGTCGATTGCCGGTAAATGGTCAGCCCTGCCGGTCCTCATGGCGCTTTTGGCCTTCTGTTCGGAGCGGGAAGGCAAGTCTGCATTAGAGTATTTCAAAGGGGAGGGCGAAGACGCCGTCAAGACCGGCGGTATCCGGA
Source organism: uncultured Eubacteriales bacterium (assembly GCA_964576265.1). Taxonomy (GTDB): domain Bacteria; phylum Acidobacteriota; class Aminicenantia; order Aminicenantales; family UBA8522; genus CAZNVB01. The sequence continues at coordinate 2,795 of CAZNVB010000273.1, forward strand.
TGATTCCGATCGAAACGCCGAAGGGCAAGTTCCATGTCTGGACGAAGCGGTTCGGCCACAACCCGAGGGTAAAGCTTCTTTTGCTCCACGGCGGACCCGGCGCGACCCATGAATATTTCGAGTGTCTGGAAAGCTTCTTGCCGGCGCAGGGGATCGAGTTCATCTACTATGATCAACTGGGGTCGGCCTACTCCGATCAACCGAGCGACCCTGACCTTTGGGAAGTCGGCCGATTCGTCGAGGAAGTGGAGCAGGTGCGGCAGGCCCTCGGGCTGAGCAGGGAGAACTTCTATCTTCTGGGACACTCCTGGGGTGGAATCCTGGCGATGGAATATGCTTTGAAATATCAAGACCGGCTCAAAGGATTGATTATCTCCAATATGATGGCCAGCTGTCCTGAGTACGACGCTTATGCGGAAAATGTCCTGGCCAAACAGATGGATCCGGCTGTGCTCGAAGAAATCAGAAGCCTGGAGGCCAAAGGGGAATTTCAGAATCCTCGCTACATGGAGCTCCTCATCCCGAATTTCTATAAAAAGCATATTTGCCGGCTCGACGAGTGGCCGGATCCGGTCAATCGAGCTTTCGCCAAAATCAACCAGGAGGTCTATGTGATCATGCAGGGCCCGAGCGAGTTCGGGATTTCCGGCCGGCTGGAGAATTGGGACAGGAAAAAGGACCTCAAGAATCTGACCGTCCCTACTCTGGTTATCGGCGCTCGACACGACACAATGGACCCGGAACACATGAAATGGATGGCGGCCGAGGTTCGGAACGGAAGTTATCTCTACTGTCCCGACGGAAGCCACATGTCCATGTATGACGACCAGGAGGTTTATGTCAACGGCTTGATCGCCTTCATCAAGGCCGTAGACGCGGGGAAAAAGACAGTGGATCTGACCGATCCGCCTTTCTTTAAGAATCCTTGACGGCGCTGGACAGCGTCGATCGCATTCCCTCGCGGTCAAAAGAGCCCTTTATCGCTTGTCGCCCTCTTTCGAGAGAGCGAAGAATTCCCAGAAATCTGAGCACGGTCGTTATATCTGCTGAGGGAGAGTTATAGCGTGGTTCCAAACTCTTGCGTCGCTACGAGGATTCTTACGTTATTAAGAAGAAAATATATTGGGTCAGACGTCCACGAGGGGGGATATTCACTCCGTCAAGATAAATAAAGAACCGGGACGGCGGATTCAGCTCAATCGGGATTGAGCGCGCTGATCTGGCTCCAGGTCCCGCCGTTCCACAGCCAGAGGCCGAGCCCCCCGAAAT
>CAZNVB010000274.1:0-9471 GCA_964576265.1 uncultured Eubacteriales bacterium
GAATCGCGACGGTCTTCCTCTTCCTCGGTGTCCAGATAATTCGAAGTGAAAATCGTCAGCTTCTTCTCGTTATAGCGTTGGTTGATGATATAAAAAATCGTTTCCTCCACCCAGGCCGTCGTCCTCTTCGCCCCGAGCTCATCCAGGACGAGCACTTCGTGTTCGAAGACGGGAGCCAAGATGTCGGATTCAGTCAGGTTCGAGTCCGGCGTGAAGGTGCTCTGGATGTCTCGGATGAGCTCACGGAAATCATAAAACGAGCAGGGCACGTTTTTCGTCTCGATCAGCTCCCGGATCACGGCCACCGCCAGATGCGTTTTCCCCACGCCGCATGGCCCGATGAAAAGGAGTCCGACGTCTTGGGCGGGATAGTTCTTGACGAACTGACGGCTGATTTTGAGGGCGTCCTGATGGCTGTCGTTGTGGACTTCGAAATTGGCCAGCGAACAGTTCTTATATCTCTTGGGAATTCTGGCTTGCTGCCAAAGGATTTCCGTCCGGCGTTCAAAGAAGCAGCGGCAGCGCCGGGCGACCTGCTTCCCCCCCTCCGTGACGAGAACCCAGCCGGTCCCGTCGCACGCTCGGCAAAGTTTTTCGCTCATCAGTTCAGATATCCTCGAAGCTGCTGAAAACGATGCGACCGGGAGAGTTTGCGCCTGGCTTTCTGTTCGATCTGTCGGATGCGTTCTCTCGTCAAATGGAGCCGGTCACCGATCTCTTGGAGCGTTTTCGGCCGATCGTCATCCAATCCGAATCTTAATTTTAGCACAAGAGACTCTTTCTCATCCAGCTCGCTCAAAACTTCCCTGATCTGCTGCTCGAGCGAGGATTTGACGATTTGATATTCGACCGGGGGAAGGGTCCGATCCTGAATTTGACTTTCGATTTCGAGCTCGCCGTCCGCCAGGCGATCGCTGAGATGGACTTCGCCCTCGGAAAGGCTCTGCAGATCCTCCACCTCATCATCCCTGAGGCCCATCGCCCGGGCAATTTCCTCGCGAGACGGCTCCCTTCCCAGTTCTGTCTTGAGCTCGGCGGTCTTTTTTTTCATCAACGTAATCTGATCGGAAATTTTTTGCGGCAGGCGATAGATGCGGGCCGACTGGGTCAGGGCGTGAATCACCGCCTGTCGGATCCACCAGACGGCATAGGAGATAAACCGCACGTTCCGGTTCGGATCGTATCGCCGGGCCGCTTCCATCAGCCCGAGATTGCCCTCGTTGATCAGGTCGAGCATCGAAAGGCCCAGGCCGCGATATTTCTTAACGTAAGACACGACAAACCGAAGGTTGGATTCCACAAGTTTCCTCTGCGCCTCTTTGTCTCCGAGCCGGGCTCGCCGTCCGAGTTCCCTTTCTTCCTCTTCGGAATAGACCGGGAACTTGGCGATTTCACTGAGGTAGTGCTTCAGGTTTTTGGAATCGAGAATATCATCGTGGTTCATCGTCCCGATTACCTACTCTTCCCCCTCATTGAGTTTGATCATCTTCGTCTGGCTCAGCCTGACCAGGCTGTCTTTACGGGCCTCGAACTCGGCGTCTCGACCGCGAAAGAATTCCCGCTTGATGTATTCCAGGAGCTCGTTGACTTCATTTTCCATCCGCTCCATTTTCTGCCTCATGTTCAGGATCACCTCGACTCCGGCCAGGTTGACGCCGAGGTCGCGGATCAGGCTGAGAATCGTCTCCAGCCGTTTCAAGTCTTCATCTGAATAAAGTCGCGTGTTCCCCTGACTGCGGGAGGGCTTGAGTAGCCCCTCTCGCTCATACAGCCGAAGCGTCTGAGGGTGAAGGTTATAGAGCTGGGAGACATGGCTGATATGATAATAATTCTTTGTCTCTTTTCCCTCGCTCTTTTTCTTTCTCATGTCAGCTGATGCCCAAGCTTTTTCTCGGGTTCTCGATATCCAGGCGCTCGAGTTCTTTCATCAATTCCCGCACACGCCGATTGCTGGCCGGAGGCGGAACGATCGTTACTTCGACAATCTCGTCCCCTTGAGCTCGCCGGCCGATCACCGGCACGCCCTGGCCTTTCAGCCGGAACTTCTGGCCGGACTTTGTTCCCGGGGGAATCCGGATCGTTGTTCGGCCTGCGAGCGTCGGCACTTCGATGTCGGCTCCGAGAGTGGCTTCCGGAACGGTGATCGGCACTCGGACGTTGATGTTGGCGCCTTCCCGGCGGAAAATTGGATGAGGAGACACTTCTATCGAGATATAAAGGTCGCCCGGCGGACCACTGTTCGGGCCGACATTTCCCTTCCCCGGGACACGCACGCGGGAGCCCGTATCCACGCCCGCGGGGATCTTGACATTGATCAACTCCGTTTTTTGAACAGTGCCCGCTCCGGAACACTGGGAACATGGCTCGCCGCGAGTCCTTCCCGTTCCTCGGCATTGAGGACAGGCGGACTGGAATTTCATAAAACCGCGTTGCAAATGGATCCTGCCGCTGCCGCCGCAGGAAGAACAAGAGATTTGGCCCGACCCGGAGACATGGCCCCGGCCCTGACAGCTCGGACAGGCCACCCGACGCGTCAGTTGGATCCGTGTCTGCAGGCCATGGACGGCATCGGCAAAGCCGATTTTCATCGAATAATGGAGATCCTCTCCCGGACCCGGTCCCGTTTCCGCGGCGGCGCGGCCTCCGCCGCCGAAGATGCTCTCAAAAAAATCCCCGAAGGTGGACGTCCCGTAATCCGAGAAATCGAAGCCTTCGAAACCGGAAGTGTAGCGCCTTTGCTCAGATCCCGGCGCGGAGCCGCCGATAAACCCGAACTCGTCGTATTCGCTCCTTTTCTTCGGATCGCTGAGGACGGAATAGGCTTCCTGAATTTCTTTGAACCTCGCCTCCGCGGCTTTATCTCCCGGGTTGAGGTCGGGATGGTACTTGCGGGCGAGCCTTCGGTACGCCTTCTTGATCTCGGCTGCCGAAGCCTTCCTTTCAACGCCTAGGACCTTGTAATAATCTCTGTCCATTCTTCAACCCGCGGGATCGCTCGCTCCTCAAGGCACGCCGTCTTCTGGAAGAGCGGACTTATCTTTTTTTATCGTCATCCACGACTTCGGCGTCGATGACTTCCTCATCGCCGCCGGCAGGACCAGACTGTCCGGCTTCGCGACCGTCGGTCCGTCCGGACGACCCCTTTTGCGGACCCGCTCCGGCCTGCTGATAAAGCGCTTCAGTCAGCTTGTGTGAAGCCCGAGCCAAAGATTCAACGGCATTTTTGATCCGCTCCAGGTCGTCGCTCTCGATCGCCTTTTTGGTACCCTCGATCTCCGCCCGGACGCGCTCGGCGTCGGCTTCCGGTATTCGATCTTTGTTCTCTCGCAGAAGCTTCTCCAGGCTGTAGACCATCTGGTCGGCCTGATTCCTCGCTTCCACGACTTCCTTTCGCCGCTTGTCCTCCTCGGCGTGGGCTTCCGCATCCTTGACCATGCGGTCGATTTCTTTCTCGTCGAGACCGCTGTGACCGGTAATCGTAATGGCCTGTTGTTTCCCTGTTCCCAAATCTTTGGCCGAGACATGGAGGATGCCGTTGGCATCGATATCGAACGTCACCTCGATCTTGGGAACACCACGGGGTGCGGGCGGGATCCCATCCAGATGAAATCGTCCCAGAGTACGGTTATAGCTCGCCATTTCTCTTTCGCCCTGAAGGACATGAATCTCGACGCTCGGCTGGTTGTCCGAGGCGGTAGAAAATGTCTCGGTTTTCTTGGTCGGGATCGTCGTATTCCTGGGAATCATCTTGGTAAACACACCACCCAACGTTTCAATTCCCAGGGTCAGCGGAGTGACATCGAGAAGCAAGACATCCTTCACATCGCCGGACAGAACCGCTCCCTGAACAGCCGCTCCGACAGCCACGACCTCATCGGGGTTGACGCTCTTGTTCGGCTCTTTTCCAAAGAGTTCTTTCACCACTTCCTGGATGCGCGGCATTCGCGTCTGGCCGCCAACCAGGATGACTTCGTCGATGTCCTCGGGCTTCACATTGGCATCGGCCATCGCCTGACGGCAGGGACCGACCGACCTTTGGATCAGGTCTTCCGAAAGCTGTTCGAGCTTGGCCCGCGTCATCTTCATCAAGAGATGCTTGGGACCAGAAGAATCGGCGGTGATAAACGGCAGGTTGATCTCCGTCTCCATCATCGTCGAAAGCTCCATTTTCGCTTTCTCCGCTGCCTCCTTGAGCCTCTGAAGGGCCATCTTGTCCTTGGTCAGGTCGATTCCGGACTCCTTGCGGAATTCCGCCACGATCCAGTCCTGGACACGCTGGTCGATATCATCTCCTCCGAGGTGGGTATCCCCGTTCGTCGATTTGACTTCGACAACCCCCTCACCCACCTCAAGGATGGATATGTCGAAAGTCCCGCCGCCGAAATCATAAACGGCAATGGTCTGGTCTTTCTTTTTATCCATGCCATAAGCGAGAGCCGCTGCCGTCGGCTCGTTGATGATCCGGACGACATCCAAACCGGCAATTTTTCCGGCGTCCTTGGTCGCTTTCCTCTGGCTGTCATTAAAATAAGCCGGGACTGTAATGACAGCCTTCTCGACTTTCTCTCCCAGGTAGTCTTCAGCTGCTTTTTTCAGCTTTTGCAGGATCATAGCGGAGATCTCAGGCGGAGCGTATTGCTTGCCTTGAGCCTCGACCCGGACGTCCCCGTTGGGAGCTTGGGTGACCTTGAAAGGAACTTGCTTGATTTCCTGGCTAACCTCGCTGAACCGGCGGCCCATGAATCTCTTGATGGAATAGATCGTGTTTTCAGGGTTCGTGACACGCTGTCTTTTGGCCACCTGGCCGACGAGACGTTCTCCCTTATTAGTGAATCCGACAACCGAAGGTGTTGTCCTCCCACCTTCTTCGTTAGCGATGACAGTGACTTTTTCACCTTCCATTATGGCCACGACCGAATTTGTCGTGCCCAAATCAATTCCAATAATTTTAGCCATAAGTACCTCCTTGTCTTTTCCCTATTAATATAATATTTGAGTATAATAATGTCAAGTATTTTTTATAAAAAATTTTTATAATTTTATGAATTGGGTTTTATCCTCGGGAGGATCAGTCGGAAACGATAATTCCCTTAATACCCTGGGGAAAAGCCCAATAAAGACTCTGAGCTTCTTCCCTATCCCTTAGTACAAAATCAAACGCGCCGAAAGGTTTTTTTCTGATCTCAAACACCAGATTCTTCAGCGGGATCCAGAGATTCCAAACGAGAAAGCCTCCTGCGCCCGCTATCTTGGCGAAAAATCCTCGAGGACTCGGTCGGACATAAATTCGAATCCCGCCCTCAAGGAAGAAAGCAAATGAAGAGGGCATATCCTTAAGCTCCAGGGCATCGAGCTCAAAGGATCCTTCTTCCTCAGCTCCCGGCTTAATCTTGGCTCTTTTTGGAGGAAAGAGAGTGCTTTTTCGGTCGAGAGTCACCGCTCCTGGAGACGGGAGCTTTCCCCAGCGGCGGATCTTTTCAATCTTCCATTCTCTTAACGTCATGCCCCGGGACTTGAGCTCGATCTTCTCGGCCCGGAAATCAAGGATGAAATAGAGGGCCGGGCTTCTGGCCAGCTCGAGCTCCTGCTTGAGAATCCGATTCTCCCGACCCGGCGACGTTTCTTGCCCGGAATAGGCGAAGGCCGCCAAAGCGAGCCCAGCCATCACGGCCATGCCCAAGAGCATTTTTCGTTGATCAATCGAGGAAATCAATTTCGTCAAAATCCGTCGAGTTTTTTAGAAGACGAAAATTTTCGTGCCGATCGAAGCCGCCTGATAAATTGCCTTCAAATCGGCATCGCCGACCCGAACGCAACCGTGAGTGACATTCCTCCCGAGGAGACGCGTATACAAGGTTCCATGGATGAAATAGCCGTTCCCGAAACCCAAGGCATAGTCGCCGAGGACTCCCGGTTCGAGTCTCTCCTCAGTTTTTTTGGGCACCTCCTTGCCCTCCTCGATAAAAGCCCAGTCCGGCTTCACCCAGGTCGGATCGACGATTTTCGACCTGACTTCGAACTCGCCTCTCGGGGTATCAAAAACCCATTTCCGACGTCCTCCGGGCTCCTCCAGAATGCTTCCGCTGCCGCAAGAGACAACCGCCTGACGGAGAATCTCGGTTCCTTTTTTAAGATAAAGGACGTTCCTGGCGGAATCGATGACGATATGGATTCCGGTCGGAGCGAGCGCCTGGAGTCTTCGCCGGAGCAGGGCGTTTTCTTTTTCCATTTTGGCCGCATTTTGCCGCGTCGGAGTCTCGAGGCCGTGGCTCCTTTCTTCAGGACGCCTCTCCGGCCAAGCCAGGATAATCGCCACGATTTCGATGAACAGCCAGAGGCCAGCCCATCCGAGAACCGCGATCATCCAGGCCCTTGGTTTCTTCATGGTTCAAAATGCTTTAAAGAAGCCAGAAGCTCGGCGGCGCTTTCCAGGGTGCCGACAATCGTCACCGGCGTCCCGATGCCGACCTCGGAAAAAAGCGCGTCCATGGCCTCATTTTCAAGGGCGATACAACCGTTCGTCAGGCTGTCGTTTCCACCCCCATGGATTTCGATCAGGCCGCCGATTCCTCTTCCGGCCGGAATCAACCCCTTTTTCTTAGCCTCGGCGAATTCTCTTCGATCCTTTTCATTCGGATAATCAATAAGCAAAGCTTTATAGAAACGACTCGATGGATTCTTTTTCACGATTTTATATCGGCCTTCGGGGGTCGCTTCATCCCCGGCGTACAATTTATCCGAGAGGCCGAACTTGCCCAAGCCGATATTGAAGACGGCTTTCGGAACTCCTTTTTGGTAGAGGGTCAATCGACGATCGAATTTTGTGACGATGATCGCCGCTCCGCCGCGCCGTCTCGATTCGGCAATCGTTTCCTCGGCCCAGGCGCGCCATCGTTCGACCTGCGATTCGTCCGCATAGCGAGCCAGAATAGAAAACACTTCTTCTTCGGCTCTTGAGAGGTGGGCTTCGATCGCCCGGATTTTCTCGCTCAACCCCGTGAATTTCTCCTCCCGCCTCATGAGCTCAGCTTCCTGAGAAAGGACTTCGGCCTGGACCAGACTTTTCCGCACCAGGCCGTTTTCATTCATCTTCAGGATCACCCGTTTGAGCTTGGCGATCCTGCCTCCCACAAACTCGAGCTGGCGGCCGAAATCCTTGGACTTGGTATCTTTTTCCTGTTGAACTTTTCTGAGGATTTCCTCGCCTTCGGCGAGGACTCCTCTGTACGCTGCCTGAACGTCTTGATACTTGCGAAACCAGCCGATTTTCGCTTTCTGCTTGATCAGCTCGTTCTTCGCCGCCCGCGAGGTTTCAAGATAACGGGCATATTCTTCGGGGGCATAAAGAAGAGCACCGGCCCTCCAGAGATCGTTTTCCTGGGCTTTTGCCCTTTCGACCTCAGGAGGGACCGGTGGCGTTTTGCAGGATCCTAAAAAGAGGACGAGAAAAAGAGCAATAAATTTTTTCCCAGACCTCCGCTTCAACCTGAAAAAAGACGCCAGCGCTCGAAACTACTTCTTGCCCTTGACTTTCTCGATGGCCGCTTTGATCTGCTCGGTAATAGCGGCAGCTTTTTCCTTAATCGTCGCCGCTTTGGCCGACGCACCGAGAAAATCTTCGGCGTCGATCGCGGCCTGAATCTCAGGGAAAGATGCCTCGAGGCCGGCGATATCGGACTTCATCGCTTCAATGTCGGCTTTTGTCCCCTTGCCCTTTGGCGCTTGCTCAAGCATCGCCTTGGCTTCGGTGATGGCCGCCTGAGCGTCGGTCTGGGCCTGGAGAGCGGCGTTTTTGGCCGCCTCTTTCTTAGCCGGGACGGCCGCCTTTAGGGCTTCCGCATCGGCCTGAACTTTGGCCAGCATTTCTTTTGCCGTGCCGAACCCCTTAAAGAACTTTTTGCTCTGTGTGTTGACCTCGTCCAAAGCGGCCTGAAGGTCGTCGTTCAGCTTTTTCAGCTCGTCTGCCGAATAAATCGCGGCGCCTTCCTTCTCGGCGGCTGCAATGGCGGTCTTGGCGGCATCAATCGCCTCGGTCGGCTGCTTGGCACAGCTTGAAAACAGAGAAACCAGGAAAATCCCGACAACTGCGAGCTTGAAAAAATTTTTCATTTTTTACCTCCTTCCAGCAATCCTCCAGCTCGAAAAAACACCCTTGCCCTTCCCGATCTTCTCTTCGATTCTCACCTCCTTTTTTCTTGATCCTCTCTTGCTGGAGTCGGAAAGAATTAATCTCTTCGGGTTTCTTCACAACATGGAAAAATAGCACTCAGGGAGGGATAACCTCGTCTGTCCGCGAGAACTCAGCTCCTCGTTCCATTTTCTGTGGACCTCGGTCTGTTCTCACCTCAGACTGAACCAACTTCTTTTGCCGGAATTTATAGCACAGCCATCACAGAAAGTCAACTTTCAGGGAAAGCCCAACTCTGAGCCGAAGTTCGGCCGGCTCTGCGCTTCCTATTCGTCTGGGTCAATGATGAATTTCTCATTCATCAGCATCTGAACCTCTGCCCGGGCCTTTTTAATGACCGCTTCGGCAATCTTGAACCTCTCTTCGGCCGGGATGTTCTTGCGGGCCACGCCCTGCTCGATGCCCTTCGTGCCCACGGCGACTGCCTCTCTGGGAAAGACCTCCCATTGGTCCATATTGGGAATAATATAATCTTCACTCAAGCCGTGATCTTCGGCGACCTTCGCCAGCTCCCGGGCCGCCGCGATGCACATTTCGTCGGTAATCGTCCTAGCACGGATATCGAGTGCGCCGCGGAAAATTCCGGGAAATCCCAGGGAATTGTTGACCTGGTTGGGAAAATCGGATCGGCCGGTGGCGACGACCCGGGCTCCCGCTTCCTTCGCTTCCCAGGGCCAGATTTCGGGGACGGGATTTGCCTCGGCAAAGACAATCGCGTCCTTGGCCATCGTCTTCACCCAATCCTTGCGGATCGTGCCCGGACCTTGCTTGGAGGCCGAGATTAACACGTCGGCTCCTCGAATCGCGTCGGGAATATCGCCCTTCACCTGCTTCTCATTTGTCCGGAGGCAAATATCCCACTTCTCCGGAAATTTGGTCTGGAGGATTTCGCGGTCGCTGCGGTCGCGATGAAGAATCCCTTTGGAATCGACGGCCAGGATATTGCCGGGAGTGACGCCGGCGGATATCAGCAAGCGGACGATGGCCACTCCAGCCGCTCCCGAACCGACCATGGCAACCTTGACGTCTTCGATCTTTTTGCCGACGATTTTCAAGGCGTTGATCAGCCCGGCGACCGTGACGCAGGCCGTTCCTTGCTGGTCATCGTGCCAGACCGGGATTTCGCACTCGGCGCGAAGAGTGTCCAGTATTTTGAAGCACTTGGGATGAGCGATGTCCTCCAAGTTCACGCCGCCGAACGTCGGCTGGAGAGCCTTGACGATGTCGATGAATCGATCGGGATCTTTTTCATTGAGACAGATCGGAAAAGCATCCACGCCGCC
>CAZNVB010000275.1:0-13448 GCA_964576265.1 uncultured Eubacteriales bacterium
CTCTGGGTCTCGTTCCGCTCGGACTATTGATCTTCATTGCCTATTGCGGCCTCCGGTTCGGCAATCCGCTGGCTTTCCTCCATGCTCAAGCGACCTGGGGAACCAAAGCGATGTCTCTGTTTGACGTCGGAAAAAAAATCGCCATGCTTCTCCCCTTCCACAGGATGATCTATATCGGTCTGACGATTTTGGCGCTCATGGCCATCGGCGCCATGATCCTCAAGAAATGCCGAGCAAGCCTGATCCTCTACCCGACGCTTCTCATCCCCGTCGTTTTTTTTACCAACGCCATCGAGTCGATTCCCCGGCAGCTCAGCGTCGCTTTCCCGCTCTTCATCGGCCTGGCCATTCTGGGAAAGAATAAGCTGGTTCATCACCTGCTGGCGATCGGATTCATTTCTCTTCTCGCGCTGTTTGCCATCCTCTCGGCCAACGGTTATTGGTTCGTCTAAGGGTCGGCCATGTCCAGGCCTGCCTTCAAATGCCGGTCTCGGAAATCGGGGAAAGATCCCCAGGAGGGCGGTCTTTCTCGTATCGGACCCGGCCATCGGAAGCATCCCTGAAAAAGCGCTGAGCCTCAATTCGAGACGATTTGCCAAGAGAGCGCCGCCTATGATAAGAAAGCGAAAGAAAGGACAATTCCCATGCGCGAACTCAGAAAACGGATGCGAATCGGAGTCATCGGCGGCAGTTCGGCCGACAACCGCTCTCTCCTTGTCGCCTACAAAGTGGGACAGCTGATCGCCCAATCGGGAGCGATCCTGGTCTGCGGAGGCCTCGGCGGAATTATGGAGGCGGCCGCTTCGGGTGCCAAAAGTGCTGAGGGAATGACCGTCGGAATTATCCCAGGAAGGAATCCGGAGGAAGCCAATCCGCACATCGACCTTCCCATTGCCACGGGAATGGGCTACACGAGAAATTCGCTGGTCGCCATGAATGCCGATGCGTTAATTGCCATTGCCGGTGAATACGGCACTCTTTCAGAAATCGCTTACGGAAATATCTACGGAAAAAGAGTCGTCGGTCTTGGTACCTGGGAGATCAAAGGAGTCATTAAAGCGGCTTCGCCGGAAGAGGCAGTGGAACTGGCTTTCCGGGGCTGGAAAGCGAAAGACAGCCCGGATAATCCTTAGGAGGAGGCGGATTGAGTCCTTTCTGGGATTCCTCCCTGAGGGAAGCGTCCTGCTATAAGCTTGTCCTTGGCTATGACGGCACGGATTTCTGCGGCTGGCAAAGACAACCTCAAAAGCGAACGGTCCAGGGTGTTCTGGAAGACGCTTTGAACAAAATCTGCGGAAGAAAGATTCCTGTCGTCGGGGCAGGCCGGACGGATGCAGGAGTCCATGCCCGGGGCCAAGTGGCGAGTTTCAAGGCGGCCGTTCGGCTGTCCGACGATGATCTTCTTCGAGCCCTCAACGCCGTCCTCCCCGACGACGTCAAGGTTTTTTCCCTCCGGAAAACGACCTTGGATTTCGATGCCCGGAAAATGGCCCGGTCGAAGATCTATCGGTATCGCATCGTCAATTCCCGCTGGATCAGCCCGTTTCTCTTTCGTTACGCGCTCCACTGGCCTTGGCCGCTTGATGTCGATCGGATGTCGGAAGCGGCCCGTCTGTTCGTCCGCGAAGCCGATTTCACGGCCTTCTCCTCCAACCGCCTGCTCCATCCCGTGCGCCGGGTCTTCCGGTCGGAAATACGGAAAAAAGGAAATGAAATCGGCTACACGATCGAGGCCAACGGTTTTCTCAGATACATGGTTCGAGCCATCACCGGGACGCTTCTCGAAGTCGGCCGCGGAAAGATGGACGTCCGGCAGATCGACGAAATCTTCCGTCAGAACAAGCGTTCGCTTGCCGGCCCCACGGCCCCGGCCAGAGGCCTCTGCCTCGTCAGGGTCATCTACTGAATAGACCAAAGGACTCCGCTGCCGGTGGTCGAAAGGAGTTTCCCGGCCAGAAGGATTTGTTCGTTCTGCCGCTGGACGACCCGGGTCACCTCTCGCCTTCCAAGATTACCTCCACAATCATTGATCAGGGACTGGAAGACCGTTCAGGCCGGGATGCGAATTTGACAGACGGCCCGGAGCTTTGTATAAATGGACCTCACCCTAAGAAAGGAGGTTTCGGATGAAGAAACAAAACTCTCGCCGGCTCGGCCTGATCGTTTTTTCTGTCGCCGTCCTCATCGGCGCTTCGCTCGGCCCGGCCGTGGCGAAAAGCCAATGTCCGACCTGTTCGGGACAGCCGGTTTCCGATGCCTGCACCGTCATCATCGTCGGCAAGTCCGCCTCGGCCGACGGCTCGGTGATGACCACCCACACCTGCGATTGCGGCCTCTGTGACTGGACGTTCCGTTATGTTCCTGCGGCCGACTGGCCAACCGGATCGACGCGAAAAATCTATCACATCGACCAGTTCAAGGCCTTCCCGCCCGAAGTCGGACTCAAATGGGAAAGGATCAAGGACAATTTCACCGGCCTTGAAATCCCCCAGCCAGCTCACACCTTCGGTTACATCCACGGCGCCTTCGGCTACATGAACGACAACCAGGTCGCGATCGGGGAATCGACGATCGGCTGCCAGAAAAAAATGGAAAACAACACGCCAACGGCGAAGTTCGACATCACCATGCTGACTCTGATCGCCATGGAGAGGGCGACGACGGCCCGTGAGGCCATAAAAATTATGGGCGAGCTGGCGGAAAAGTACGGTTATGGATTCACCGACACCGGCGAGATGCTCGCCGTCGCCGACCCCAATGAAGTCTGGATTTTCGAGATCATGCCGGTCGGACCGCTGTGGACGCCGCAAAGCGGCAAGCCGGGAGCGGTTTGGTGCGCGCAGCGAGTCCCGGACGACCACGTCAGCGTCTGCCCCAACGAATCGCGGATCGGCGAGATCGACATGAAAAACCCGGATTATTTCATGTTCTCGCCGAATGTCGTCTCCTTCGCCGTCGAGCAGAAACTCTATGACCCGAAAAGCGGCCGGCCGTTCAACTGGAAGAGGGCCTATTCGCCCAACGAGGTCAGCGCCGCCTCATCGAACGGCTCGCGCGTCCGCCTGTGGCGGTTCTTCGATCTCGTCGCCCCGTCCCAGAAGTTCAGCCCGGAAACGCCCAACATGGACCTTCCCTTTTCCATCAAGCCGGAAAAAAAGCTCTCGGTCGAGGACGTCATGAACATGACTAGGGACAAGTGCGAAGGGACAATCTTCGACCCCAGCCGGGGTCTTCAGGGCGGACCGTTTGCCAACCCCAATTTCCTTCCCTACGGCTTTCAGCTTGAGGGCCAGCGCTACAATACCTCGCGCGTGATCGGCGTCAATCGCGCCGAATATGTCACGGTGACCCAGTCCCGGGGCTGGCTGCCCAACCCGATCGGCGGTATCGTCTGGCTGGCCTGGGGAGCCCAGGACACCTCCTGCTTCATGCCCTTCTACATCGGGATTACGGAGATTCCGAAATCTTTCCAGGTCGGCGACCACTGGACCTTCAGCCGCGACTCGGCGCGCTGGGCTTTCGACTATGTCGATTTTCATACCCAGGTCCTCTATTCATACGCCATCCAGGACGTCCGCGCCGCCCAGCTGAAATGGGAACAATCGGCCGTCTCGAAGACGCCGAACATCGACGCCTGGGCTCTCGATCTCTATAAGAAAGATCCAACCGAAGCTCGCCGCTTCCTGAACGAATACTCCAACAATCACGCCGCCAATGTCATCCAAGCCTGGTGGGATCTGGGAGATCAGCTGCTCGTCAAATACAATCACCTCTGGATCTATGACTCGCAGAAAAGAGAACGGCAGGCAATCAAGTTTCCCGATTGGTACCTCAAGATGTTGATTGACTCCAACAAGATCCCGCCACAGACTCAGGAAAAAAAGTAGAACCGACGCGGCGCGTCTTTTACAAGTGCAGGGCGAGGACGAAGGCGTCCTCGGGCGGGTACGAATAGTACCCTTTCCGGACGGCAATCATTCTGAAGCCGAGTTTTTTATAGAGCCGAAGGGCGGCCTGGTTGGAAGGCCGGACCTCGAGCGTCAAGAGCTTAACTCCTTTAAATCTCAATTCCTCAATGACATGCCTCAAGACCTGTTCGCCGATGCCCAGCCGCCGAAAGTCGGGATGGATGGCGATATTGTTGACCTGAGCTTCCTCGCCGAACAGCCAATAGATGAGATAGCCGATCACCTGATTGAGCGTCGAGTGAACGACGACCAGAGGATGGGAAATCGGACGGTTCTGAATCTCGCCCCGAAAGGTGCTCTCATGCCAGGGACAGGGAAAAGAAACCTTTTCGATGGCCATGACGGATGGGATGTCGCCTTGTTCCATCCGGCGGATAAAATAGAACTTTTGGGGCAATCTTTCTTTTTCTATTTTTTTTCCTCCGCCTGGGATTTGCGGAAATAGAGCGGCGCCAATTCTTCGGCCGTGACTCCTCGGCCATTCTTGAGCATCTCCTGGCCGAGGATTCCGACTTCGCGCCCGATAAAAAGAGAGCGGTCGGAAAACCGGGCCTTATCTCTGAGGTAAGCGAGAATTTTCTCCCTGAACACCGGCACTCCGTTGCCGATAAAATGGACCACCCGATGGGCCGGCAACAGAGAGAAAAAAGAGTCCGGCGCATACGCCCCCTGGGAAATCACTTCAACCAGCTGGTGACGCTTCCCTTCGAAGAGGGCCGCGAAGATTTCTCCCTTCTTGGCGTCGAGGAGCGGGCAAAGAAGCCGGGTTTGGACTTCGGCAATTTTTAAAGCGAGAGCACGGAGGCTGGAAACCGGGGCGATCCTTTTTCCCGAGGCAAAGGCCAGCGCTTTGACCGTGCTCAGACCGATCCGGATGCCGGTGAAGGAACCGGGACCGGCCGCGACCGCGTATCCCTCGACCGCTTGAATATCGATCCGGGCAAGTTTCAGCAACTCGTCAATCGCCCGGAGCAAACGCGAGGAATGAGTTGTCGTCACCTCGGTATTGATCTCGGCGATGAGCTTAGGGCCTTCGAAAAGGACGACCGACTCGCTGTGGGTCGTCGTGTCGAGAGCCAGAATCCGCATCTCAGCCCGTTTCGCTCTTCATTCGTCCGAAGGCGAAAAGGCCGCCGGCAAGATAAATTTCGCGCTGGACAGGGCTCATCGGCTCGACGGCCAAAGGCAGATTTTTCTTAAGGTTTCGCGCTTTTCCCGAAAAAAAATCAACTTCAACCTCATCACCCGTCTCCAAAAGATGCTCCGCTGCCAGACGGTCGAGCTCAAGACAGCGCAGAACCGGCAGGCCGGAATTGACGGCGTTCCGGAAATAAATCGAAGAGAAAGACGGCGCCAAGATCGCCCCGACCTTCAGGGCAATGAAACAGTCGACAGCCTGCTGTCGGGAAGACCCGGCGCCGAAATTCCGGCCGGCGACGATGAAATCACCCGGTTTTATTCGGGAGGGAAAGTCCTTCCAGCCCTCCAGATTGCCGAAGGCATGCTGGCCCATTTCAGAGAGATCGGTGATATAGAGGAAAGCGTTATGAAAAATCTGGTCGGTGTCAATGTCCTCGATGAGCTTGCCGTCCCGGCCGAGAAGAACCCAACAATGGCCCCGTTTGATGATCGGATTCATCTACAAATCCTCCGGGCTGGCGATTTTTCCCAGGACGCACGAGGCCGCGACAACAGCCGGTCCGGCCAGATAGGTCTCTCCCTTGCCCTGCTTGCCGGGAAAATTGCGGTTTCCCGTGCTGATCTGAACCTCGCCCCGGCCGGTCAGCCCCACATGGCCCTCGGCGCAGCCGCCGCAGCCGGGGTTGACGACGATAGCTCCGGCGGAAAAAAGATCCTCAAGGATTCCCTTAGCCAAAAGTTCCTCATAAACCCGCCGCGTCGCCGGAACAACTTTCAGCATGACTCCCTTTTTGATTTTCCTCCCTCGAAGAAGACGGGCCGCCGCGGCAAAATCTTCAGTCCGGCCGTTGGTACAAGAGCCGATGAATCCGGAATTGATTTCAAGACCCCGGATCTCGGCCAGCGGCCGAACGTTCGCCGGCGATGGCGGCGCCGCAACCTGGGGTGCGAGTCCGTCGAGGTTGATTTCGATCGTCTCGCTATAAAAGGCGTCCGCATCGGCGGTCACCGAGGAAAAAGGCTCTTGAGTGAATGTTTCAATTTCGTCCCTTGCCGAGGGGCTTATTTCCGGCAGGAAGCCGATAATCCCCGCCATTTCGGTGACCATGCTGCAAAGAGTCAAGCGGCCGGCGAGAGAAAGGCCGGCCACCGCCGGACCATAGAATTCGGCCGATTTCAGGGCGATTTTTTTTGTGCCCAGCTCCTTAAGCACAAAAAGGGTCAGGTCCTTGGCTCCTGCCCAGGGGCCAAGTTTCCCCTTCACTACCACCTTGACCGATTCGGGAACTTCAAACCACGTCCGGCCGGTCCGGAAAGCGAAGGTGATATCGACATCTCCCATTCCCTGTCCGAAGCTTCCGACGGCGCCAAGAATATTCATGTGGCTATCCGTGCCGACGACGACCGAATTCGGCCGGGAAAGGCCTTCTTCCATCAGGACATGCGTTCCGATGCCGCTGTCGACATCAAACACCCGGACTCCGTGCTTCCGGGCGAAATCGCGGCAGAGCTGCTGGTTGTCGGCATAGCGGAGCGTGCAGGCCGGGGCGCAAAGGTCGAAGGTGAAAAATGTCCTCGCCGGATCGGCCAGAGGAAGACCGGCGTACTCCCGTTCATAGTTCTTGACGACATTCGGCCCGCCGAAATCCCGGGCTGAAAGGATATCGATGTCGAGCCAGACGATTTTTCCGGGAAGAACTTCATCTTGGGAATGGTTTTGAAGAATCTTTTCGCTGACCGTCTTGCCCATTAGAATGACCCTGGGCTAAAGTTTGGCCGCCACGGCCCGGGCGACATCAAGCGTCGTCGACGTCCCGCCCATGTCGTATGTTCGGACCTTTCCCTCCTTGATAACTTCGGCTACAGCTGTCTCGAGTCGCCGGCTCATTTCCCCTTCTCCCAGCCACTCAAGCATCATTCTGGCGGCCAGGAAGGTGGCGATCGGGTTGACTTTATACTGCCCGGCGTACTTTGGCGCCGAGCCGTGAGTCGGCTCAAAAACTCCATAACGGTCGCCGATGTTTCCGGCCGAAGCAAAGCCCAGCCCGCCGACAAGCTGGGCCGCCAGGTCGGAAATGATATCGCCGAAGAGGTTTTCGGCGACGAGAACGTCGTAATCCTGCGGATTCTTGACCAGCCACATGCACATGGCATCCACATTGGCTTCTTTGAGGGGAACCTGCGGATATTCCTTGGCGATCTCTCTGGCGATGCCGAGCATCAACCCTCCCGTCTCCCTCAGCACGTTGGGTTTTTCGACGATGGTCACCGACCGACGGCCGGCGTTGAGGGCGTATTCGAAGGCCGCCCGGACAATCCGCTCGCAGCCCTTTTTCGTCATGATCCGGGTCGAGAGGGCGATCTCATTCAGAGGTGTCGACGCGAAGGGCTTCATTTTCGGATGAATAAGGAGCGCCTCTTTGACCGATTGGGGCAGGGGAAAAAATTCCACCCCGGCGTACATCCCTTCGGTGTTCTCCCGGAAGATCACAAGATCGATGTGATCCCGGTAATTGAGAGGATTCCCGGCGTAGGCTTTGCAGGGTCTCATGTTAACATAAAGGTCGAATTCCTGGCGCAGGCGCACGATGGGGCTAAAATAGGACAGCCCCTTGCCTTGGAGCGCAGGGTCGAGCTCGGCGGCGGCGTCCTCACGCGGTTTCGAGGTGATGGCCCCGAACAGACAGGCCTCCGTCTCTTTGAGCATCCGGATCGTCCGTTCAGGGAGGGCGTCCCCTTCTTTGCGCCAAAATTCCCAGCCGATATCCCCGTAGATGTATTCGGCATCAAGACCGAGCCGATCGAGGACGATCATGGCCGCTTCGACGACTTCGCGGCCGACCCCGTCTCCCGGCAACACAGCGATTCTATGCTTGGCCATCGAGAACTCCTTTTTTCTTTCGAAGGAAAAATTTACCATAACGCGATTCGGCGGGCAAATCGATTTGGAAAGCGATCCGATTCATTGGTGCGGTCATCTTTACAGCAAAGGGAAAAATTTCATAAAATTGCTTTCGCCGTTTCTGCCCGCAGTGGCTGCTGTCCGTTCGGTGCACCAAGCCGCGGCAGAAGACGAAAAAATTATCATCGGAGAGAGGTTGAAAATGAAAAAAAAGAGATTGGGTGTCGGTCTTATCGGCGGCGGGTTCGTGGCCAGGTTTCACATCCGAGCCTGGACAGGGGTCCGCGACGGCGATATCCTAGGAATCGTGGACAAAGACCGGAAGAGAGCCGAGGAGGCTTCTGCCCTGGCCAAGAAACTCCGCGTCGGCCAGGCGAAAGTCTACGGCTCGATCACGGACATGGTCTCTGACCCGGAGATCGATGCCGTCTGGATCTGCACGCCGAATTTCACCCGGCTGGAGGTCATGGAGGAAATCGTCCAGGCCGTTCAAAAAGGAAAGGGCGAACTCATCGGAGTCTGCTGCGAGAAGCCGCTCGGCCGGAACGTCCAGGAGGCGCGCCGGATGCTGGCTCTCGCCCAAAAAGCCCATCTCCTTGACGGCTATCTCGAAAATCAAGTCTTTGCGCCGTCGGTCGTCCGGGGAAAACAGATCATCTGGACTCGCGGCGCCGCCCTCTCCGGCAGACCTTACCTGGCCAGGGCGGCCGAGGAGCACAGCGGACCGCATATGCCCTGGTTCTGGGAAGGAAGCCTCCAAGGCGGAGGCGTTCTCAACGACATGATGTGTCATTCGGTCGAAGTGGCGCGTTTTCTTCTGACGCCCCCCGGAGCCGAACGAAGCGTCCTCACCCCGACAAAGGTTACGGCTTACGCCTCCTGTCTGAAATGGCAGATCCCTGAATACGCCAAGGTCCTCTGGAATCAGAGCGGCGGCCAAACCGATTATCTCAAACGACCGGCCGAGGACTTCGCCCGCTCGCTCATCGAATACCGGGATGAAAAAGGAAATCCCGTCATCGTCGAGACGACCACGTCGTGGTGCTATGTCGGCGCCGGCCTCCGCCTGAGCATGGAGCTTCTCGGTCCCGAATACGCCCTCCAGATCAACACTCTCGACGCCGACCTCAAGGTGTTTTTCAGCCGGAAAGTCAAGGGAAAGGCCGGAGAGGATTTGGTGGAAAAACAAAACGCCGAGGTCGGGCTGATGCCGGTCGTCAGCGACGAAGAGGGCGCCTACGGCTATACGGCTGAGGATCGCCACATGGTTCAGTCGTTCCTCAACGGAGTCCGTCCGAGCGAAAATTTCAGCGACGGCGTCAACGTGGCCGAGCTCCTGATGACGGCCTACATGTGCGTGGAGAAGGACAGGTCGCTCCCCTTCCCCCCTCCCGGCTTGGCGAACTTCATCCCCGCCGTAGCCAAGGGGACCTGGAACCCGAAGAAGCCCTGATCGGTTTTGAAGGTCGGCTTTTAAGAGGGGCTTTTTTTCGAGGCCAGCTTTTTTTTGGTGTATTCGATCAGGCCGCCGGCTTCGATGATCCCGAGGACGGACTCGGGAAGAGGGAAAAATTTAAATACGCGTTTGGCCGAAAGGATTCGCCCCGCCGCGAAGTCGATTTCGACTTCGTCGCCCGTCTCGAGCGCCTCCGCTGCTTCCACGCACTGAAGAACGGCCAGGCCGAGGTTGATCGCATTGCGGAAATAAATCCGGGCGAAAGACTTGGCCACGACGGCCCGGACCCCCGCCACCCTCAGGCAAGCCGCGGCCTGTTCCCGCGAACTCCCGCAGCCGAAATTCTTCCCGGCCACAATGACGTCTCCCGGCTTAACCTTCCGGGCGAATTCCGGATCGAGATCTTCCAGGGCATGTTTCGCCATTTCGGCAGGCTCCAGCGGTTGGTAGGTGTAGCGCCCCGGAAAAATGACGTCGGTGTTGACATCATCCCCGTACTTCCAGACTCGTCCTTTGCTCATCGATATTTCCTCGGATCGGTGATTCTCCCCTCCAGGGCGGAAGCTGCCGCCGTTGCCGGAGAGACAAGGTAGATCTCGGAATCCCGGCTTCCCATCCGGCCCCGAAAATTGCGGTTCGACGTGCTGACGACGACCTCTCCGGCAGCCAGAAGTCCCTGGTGGGCGCCAAGACAAGGCCCGCAGCCCGGGTTGAGGATGACGCAGCCTGCCTCGGACAAGATCTCGAGGAGGCCTTTTCGCATTGCTTCGAGGTAAATCTCCCGCGACGCCGGCAGAACGAGGGCGCGCACGCCGGGGTGAATTTTCTTCCCCTTAAGAATGGCGGCCGCGACTTCGAGGTCTTCCAGACGGCCGTTGGTGCACGTGCCGATGAGCGCTTGGTGAAAGGGCTGGCCCTCGATTTCGCGCACCGGTTTCACGTTGTCTACTGTGTGCGGGCAGGCGGCCTGCGGTTCAAGGGCGGAGAGATCGTACTTGAGAATCGCTTCATACGAAGCGTCCGGGTCGGATCGGACGATCGCAGCGTCGGCCCGGGCCCGGCCTTGGAGCCACATGAGCACCTCTTCATCGGGCTCAATGTAAGCGTTTTTTGCGCCCATCTCGGCCGCCATGTTGGCAAGCGTCATCCGCGAGGCGAGGCTGAAGTCGCCGGCCGCCGGCCCGGCGAATTCGACGGCTTCGTAGTTCGCCCGGTCGGCGCCATGGTCGCCGATGATCTTAAGAACGACATCCTTGGCATAGACCCCCGGCGCGAGTTTCCCCGTAAACTCAATCCTCAGCGTTTCGGGGACGCGCAGCCAGATCTCGTCCGTGGCCCAAACGCTCGCCGTCTCGGTCCGGCCGATGCCGACCGCCAGAGCGCCGAACGCTCCGTAGGTTGTCGTGTGGGAATCGCTCCCCACGATGAGCTTTCCCGGGAGGGCAAAGCCGGCCTCGCTGAAAACCTGGTGGCAGACGCCGTGCTGGATGTCAAAGAAGTTCGGAATTCCCTGGGCGGCGACAAATTCACGGATCGTCTTGTGGTTCTGAGCATATTTCTCATCCGCCGCCGGAACGATGTGATCGAGGACAATGACGATCTTTTCGGGCGACTTCACCCGCGGAAGACCGAATTTCTTGAATTCGCCGATGATCGCGGCCGAGTTGTCGTGCGAAAGATAATAGTCGGGCGAGACGGTCACCACCTCGCCGGCGCGGACTTCCTTTCCCGCTTTCATGCTTAGAATCTTTTCGGATAGTGTTTGGCCCATTTTCTCTATCCCTAACGGCGCGTTGAAGATCGGTTTTCCTCCGACCGCAATGGCACCGCTCCTATTCAAAAAAAGAGACGGGACCGCGAACCGGAGCGGAAGAAACGCGGCCCGGATCCGGAATCATCTCCTTCCACCTCAAGCCTTCAGCACGTCGAAATTGACGAAGTCGGCGTGATGGACGATCGTGGCCTCCACCGTGCGGCGTGTGCCGTCTCCTTCTTTGGAATGGGCGGCGATGATGTGCAGGACCTCCTGGGGAAGGCCGAATCGGAACGCAAACGCCGCCCCGCTGATCGGGTGGCGCAAGAGCTCTCCCTCCCGACTCTTAACGAATTTTCCACCGGCTTTTTTGTACTCGAAAAGCTTCCCCACATCGTGCAAAATGGCCCCGGAAAGAAGATAATCCCGGTCGAAGGCGACCTTTTCACCGTATTCTGAAGCCAGGACCTCGGCGATCCTGAGCGCCGCCAGGGTCACCGCCCGAGTGTGGCGGATGAGGTTGACGTCGGTATCGGGGATCAAAAGGGTAAAGGGCATTTCGACCAGGTCTTTGATCTTCCAGCCGGCTGTTTTTAGGGCCTCGAGCCAGACCGAAATCGTCTTCTCGCGCAGACCGGCGTCCTGGATGAGCTGAAGTTCAGGCAAAAGCGTTTCCAGTTTCTTTCTCATTCAGACCTCCCGATCTTCCGGTCCGTCATACTCAAAATCCGAGGGATGAATCTTGCGCATCGGCTTCATCCTCGTCCTTTCTTCCTGAATATGGGCGACCAGGCCGGGAACGCGAGCGATGATGAAAAAGGCGTTCCCGATCTCGGCCGAGATCCCGAGGTCGCAGAGGAGCGCGGCGATGGCGCCGTCCACATTGACGGGCAGAGGCTTGCCGCTCATCTGAAAATAGCGCTCGACGGCCCGGGCGATCCGGACGTGACGTCCGGCGAGTCCCAATTCCCCGGCCAAGGCGAACAATCTTTCCGTCCGCGGGTCCCGGGTGTGGACGCGGTGACCGAAGCCGGAGGCCTTTTGTCCTTTTTCTTTCATCTCGATAAGGGTTTCCGCGGCGGCCTCCTCGTCGGAGACGGCCTTCTCGTCGGCCCGGTTGGCAATCTGCCGGAATAGCCGCATGCCATCCTCAATCGCCCCGCCGTGCCAGCGAGAGATGGCCAAAACGCCAGCGGCGATCGCGGCGTGAAGCTCGGCGCCGGTCGACGCAGCCGTGCGCGCCGCCAGGACCGATGGCGGCCCAGCTCCGTGATCGACCGAGGAGACAAAAATCGCATCAAGAAGCCGCCCGACCTCGGCCGAAGGGAGCTCTCCCTGGAGGGCCAGGTAGATCGCCTGGGAAAAAGAGATCTGTCCCATCAGCTTTTCGATGGCGTAGCCGCGCAGTCGGACGTTGTTCGGCTGAACCTTGGTAATCGATGTTTTCCAATGAAGGTCTTCGCTCATCTCCTAATTCTCCCTCTGCACAAAAATCGGCCCGCGCCATAAAAAACGAGGGTCAAGTCCGAGACGATTGGCTTGCGCCTCCCAGAACTTCGCGGACTTTCCCGGGAATGTCGGAGACGGCAGCGACGACATGAACACCGACTTCCCTCAGCCGGCTCACTTTGGTCTGGTAGCTTCCTCTCGAGCCCTCGACGATCGCCCCGGCATGAGAAAACCGAGTCCCCGATTTCGCCGCCTTGCCGCCGATGTAAGCGATGAGCGGTTTGGTGAACTTCCCCTGCTCGACAAGGTCCGCCACGCGCTCTTCCTGGGTCGTCCCGATCTCACCGAACATCACGGCGAGCTTCGTTTCCGGGTCCTGCTCGAAAAGTTCCATGACTTCGGGATGAGAGAGACCGACGACGGCGTCGCCGCCGACATGGATGATCGTGCTCTGACCCAGGCCCGCCCGGGTCAGATAATAGGAAATGGCGGAGGTCATTCCTCCGCTTCGGGAACTGACCCCGATTTCTCCCGGCCGGAACCACTCCCTGGCGCGATCGGCGTGCCCGCCGATCATGCCCAGGACGGCTTTTCCCGGGCTGACCAGGCCGAGCGTGTTCGGCCCGACAAAGCGGGCGCCCTGGGCGCTCGCCCGGGCGGCGATCTCGAGGACATCATGGATCGGAACGCGATCGGGGACGAGGACGAGGAGCTTGATCCCGGCTTCAAGGGCTTCGAGAGCGGCATTCTTGACGAGCGCCGCCGGGACAAAAATCACGC
>CAZNVB010000276.1:0-10712 GCA_964576265.1 uncultured Eubacteriales bacterium
AATAAGAAGAGAAACACTCCGGCCAGCCCCATGGGCAGAGTGAACATAATCAGGAAAGGATGAAGCAGAGATTCGAACTGGGCGGCCATAATCATGTAGACAAGAAAAGCCGACAAGACAAAAGCCAGGATCAGGCTGCGGAAGGATTTGGACATCTCTTCTTGTTCGCCGCCGAAGACAATCCGGTAATCGGGAGGCAGATTGAGATCGCTGATTCTTTTATTGACCTCGGGAACGACCCGGCTGATTTTCGCGCCGCGAAGATTGGCTGTGACCAGGACCTCGCGCTGCTGATTTTCGCGATGGATTTCCTGGGGGCCGAGGGCGATTTCATAATCGACGAGTTCCCGTAAGGGGATCGTCCCTCCCTCTCGGGTCAGCTTCTGGTCAAGAAGAAGGTCGATGTTCTGCCGGCTGGGCTCTTCAAAGCGAACCCGGATATCGTATTTTTTATCCAGCTCGCGCAGTTGCGTTGCCACGCGGCCCTGGACGGCGTTGACGAGATAATGGCTGATGATGTCGGGGGAAAGGCCGTATTTTTCCAGCCGGTCCTTCCTGACTTTGATCAGAAATTCCGGCTTTCCCATGCCCAGGCTGGTGTTGACGTCGGCCATGCCGGGGATCTCGCGCAGCCGTCGGTCGAGCTCGAAGGCGAGACGGCGCAGGACCTCGAGGTCGTCGCCTTTGATTTTCAAGGTCAGCTCGGAGGTGGAGAGAGCAAGGAATTGAGCGATGGTCGTTTGCTCTCGAAGGATGGAGACAGCGAGGTCCGGAAAGTTCGTCAGCCAGCGTCTCAAATCCTCGATCGTCTCTTCGAGATGCTTGGAGCTTTTCACCTCCACCCGGATCCGGGCGGAATTGATCTCCACCTCGGGGTTGAGTCCCTCCATGCCGCTTGTGATTCCGATCTCGGAGAAATAAGTCCTGATCTCGCTCCGCTTTCCGAGCCATCGCTCGAGGGCAGCGACGACGTCGGCGGTCTGTTCGAAAGAATAGTCCACCGGCGCCTTGAGATGGATCTCGAAAGAGGTCACCCTGAGCTTGGGCATGAGCTCCCGCGGCAGAGAGAACCCGAGAAGAAAGGTCAAGGTAAAGAAGGCCAACGAAGTCCGGAGAATCTTCCCTTTGTGATCCAGACTCCAGAGGAGGAATCGATGATAGCCGGCCGTAAACTTCTGGTATCCGGAGTTGAAACCTCGGAAAACAAAGCGGACCAGAGGCCGAAAAGGCAGGCCGAGAGAGCGGACAAGGAAAAGAAAAAGCTGGGCCAGAAAACTGAACAGCAGACCGAAAACTTTGAGGATAAGCCGGGGAAAGAAATAAAGGAGGAAGCGGAAGCCTCGGAAAGGATAGGAGAGGAAGCGCCATTTTGATCTCGCTTTGGCTTCCCTCGCCGCGGCGCTTTCGAGACTTGGCCTTTTCTCGGCTTCGCTCGCCAGGGGCTTGAATCGGAGTTCTCTTGAGGCCAGCATGGGAATGAGACTCAAAGAAACAACCATGGAAGCAAGGAGAGAGAACGTGACGGTCAGGGCCTGGTCCCGGAAGAGCTGGCCGGCGACGCCGTGGACATAGATGACCGGAAGAAAAACGACGATCGTCGTCAGGATCGTCGCACTAACGGCCATCCCCACTTCTTTGGTACCGATATAAGCCGCTTCGGTCAGGCTTTTCCCTGAGCTCTTGTGGCGAAAAATATTTTCCGCAACGACGACCGCGGCGTCATCGAGCATTCCGACTCCAAGGGCCAGACCGCCCAGAGACATGATGTTGAGGCTGATTTTGCCGAAAAACAGGAGGTTGAAGGTCGCGATGACGGAGATCGCGATGACCGAAAAAATGATCGATGCTGTCCGCAATTCCTGGAGGAAAATGATCAGGACGAGGAAAGCCAGGAGGCCTCCGGAGATGATCTCTTCCTTGACCGAGGCGATCGCCTCTTCGATATATCCGGCTTGCTCGGAAACGACGACCAGGTCCACGGCGGGATATTCCCGGCGCAGCTCGTCGAGAAGCCTCTTGGCTTTTCGGGTGACCAGGACGGTGTTGGCTCCCGATTCTTTGCGAACGAGAAGTCCGACACAATCCTGGCCGTTGAGACGGGTCGCTCCCTGCCTCTCCTTGATCGAATCCTTGATGCGGGCGATATCTTTCAAGCGGATCACTCCGCGCTCGGCGGTTGTCTTCAGGCTGATTTCCGCGATTTCATCGAGAAACTCGAATTCGCCGACTACCCGAAGGGCATATTTGAATTTTCCCTTCCGGATGTTGCCTCCTTGGAGATTGCGATTGAAGGCCTCAATCCGATCGCCGACCTCTTGGATCGTCAGTCCGTAAAGGGAAAGAAGCTCGGGGTTGACTTCGACCTGGATTTCTCTTTCCACTCCTCCTGCAACTTCGGCTGAACCGATGCCTTCGATCTGCTCCAATCGGGGCTTGATCAGCTCTTCGCAGAATTCTTTCGTCTCGAGAAGCGACCCTTCTCCGGAGACGGAAATCACCATGATCGGCCGGCTCTTCGGGTCGAGGGGGATAATCGTTGGGTTCCCCGCCTCCTCAGGGATGGTGTAGCGAACGCTGTCCAGCTTCTCGCGCGTATGAAGCATAGCAAAATCCATGTCCGTTCCCCAGGAAAACTCGAGGGTCAAATAGGAGATTCCCTCCTTGGAGACCGATTCGACCCGGCGCAGCCCGGGAATTCGGCTGACCGCCGCCTCGATCGGTTTGGTGAGGAGCGTTTCGATTTCTTCGGGAGCCACGCCCCCGTATTCGGTGACGACGGAGAGGCGCGGGTAGCTGATGTCGGGAAGAAGGTCAACGCTCAGTTGGCGCAGTGAGACGAATCCCAAGAGGACGACGGCAAGATAGAACATCAGAGTTGTGACCGGTCGTTCGATGGCGATTTTGGCCAGCTTCATCGAGGCGCTCCTGGGTTATTGACCCAATTCTATTACCTTCTTGACCGCTTGTAAAATTAAACTCGGACGCTCGGGCGTTCGTTTCCTCAGGGAGAGACGTCCGTGGCCGAGGCGAAGGCTCACTTCCCCACCGCTCGGTAATCCTTGGCCATCGGAATTCGGTGGCCCCCTCCGTCGCTCAAAGACAAGGAAAAATTTCCGTTTCCGCCGCAATTCGCCGCCGGAGGGAACTTTTTTGTCAAAAAGCCGTATGGAAGGAGGAACATGCCTGGTTGCTGAATGAGGAGAGAAGAATGGAAACTGCCCGAAAGATCATCGGTCTCCTTTTCATCATCTTCTTAGCCCTGCCGACGCTCTTCGGCGTCATCTGGGCCGTGGGCATGATCCGGGCTTCAGTCTCGCCCGAATTTCTCACTGAACTTCCCCGAGAGATTATCGCTCGAGTCCCGGAAACCGTCGACGAAATCTTCCAGGACGCCAGAAGCGAGGAGTTCATCACGGATGATCGGATCAGGGCTTGGTTTGACGCGGCCGTCAAGGCCGGAATACCCCCCCGTGAAGTGTTTGAGAAGACGGGTCTGATGAGCTGGATGGAGGACGAGGTCTCCGACTCCCTTCGACAGTTCGGCCTTGTCCTGAGAGGAGAAAGAAAGCCGCGGCCGATCGTCATCGAACTCCGACCGCTCAAGGCGGCCCTTCTTCATCCCGAAATGGAGCGTTTTCTGACGGAGACTCTGAATCAACTTCCTTCCTGCGACGAACAGGGAATGAAAACCTGGGCGGAATTCATGGGCTCCGGTGCACACCATCTCCTTCAGGCATGCCGTCCGGACCCGGCCGTAGCCCAAGAGGCGCTTCTCTCCGCCCGCACCAGGCTCGTCGAACAGATCAAAGACGAAATCGAGCTCATGGAATCTCCCTATCGCTTTCCGGTCGTGCCCTTTGGGTTATCGAACTTCGTTTCTTCTATCTCCTACCTCCTTTTTCTTATCCCGGCCGCACTAATTTTTCTTGGAGCGGCGATCGGGGCCGGATCGCCGGCCGGAATTTTCCGCTGGGCTGGGATTTCCGTCCTTGCCGGAAGCCTGCCGGCCCTTCTTTTGTCCTACGGGACAAAATCTCTCTCTCTCTGGGCGATCAAATCCTGGCCGCATCGCTGGCATGAGGCCTGGCCGACCGAGTTCGGCGACCTGGTGATGAAGAAGTTGAGCTGGATCCCGGCCCGCGTCGTCGATCAACTTTTCTCGCCGGTGATCGGGGTGGCAGCCGTTGTCTGTGTCGTGGGAATCGTTCTTTATGCTTTGTCGTTTACGGTTCAGGATCATTCGAGAAAGGCCGGGAAGCCCATTTCAGCGGCTCCGCGCATTGCTCCAAAGGCTGAATAATTCCGGAGGAATTTTCCCCTTCAGTCTCCAATCTCCCGAGAAGCATGATCATCTGAGCTTTCAGGGCAGGAGCCATCAGAACAAAAATTATTTCTGAAGAGATCTCGATTCACTCCCTTCGGGCTCACCCATCCCTCTCGCTGCGAAAAGAGGAGCGAAGATGAAATCGCAGCTCGACTTTGAGCTTAGGGGCAAAGCCTATTCTTTGGCCACCTCGACCCTGGCGTCATGAGCTAAAGTGAGATGCCCCTCGACGATGACCAGCTCGCCTTCCTTGACGCCGTCGAGCACTTCGGCGAACTCCTCGTTTTCCAAGCCGACCTCGATATAACGCCATTTGGCCAGCCCTTCTTCCACGACGAAAACAAGCTTCCGGCCGCCACGGACGAGAATGGCCTCCTGGGGAACAAGCAGCCGATTGGCATAAACGTCCGCGGCGATCTCGACTTCGGCGTGCATTCCTGGTTTGATTTCTTCTCTGGGGTTATCGACGGCGATCTGGACCATGCACGTCCTGTCCGTCGGGTTAATCACCGGGCTGACGGCCTCGACCTTCCCCTGGAAGATCTTGTCGGGATAGGCGCTGAACCGAAGTTCCGCCTCCCGGCCGATCCGGATCTTTCCGATCTCGCTCTCCAGGACCCTGGCCTGGACTTTGATTTGGCTGATATCGACCAGGGTAAAAATCTCTCTCCCCGCAGAGAGGTTCTCTTTAGGCGAAACCTTGATCTCGGTGATCATCCCGGAAAAGGGAGCCCGAATCTTTGTTTTTTCAAGCTCCAGGCGGGACATCTTGACATCGATCTCGGCCTGGGTGAACTGCTTGGCCGAGGCCATGACTTCGTCCTTCTTCTTGCCGCTTTCGATGAGCACGAGTTCGTAGTCGCTTTTAATTTTCTCGAATTCCTCCGCGGACATTAAACCCTGGCTGAATCGGGACGCCGCCTGGCTGAACGCCTCCTCGGCTCTTCTCAATTTATCCAGGTCGCTGCTTTCCAACTCCTTCTCGGGCGCAGAGAATTGTTTTTCGAGAAGAAGCTCGGAAAGGGACTTCAGACGGGTGGCCTCGGCCCGCTCGAGTTTGAGCCTGTACTCGCGATCCTCGATTTCCAAAAGGAGATCTCCTTCGCGGACGTGCAGCCCTTCTCGGACATTCAGGTTCTTGATCGTGCCGGACACTTCGGTTTTCATGACGATTCTTTTTTCCGTGACGGCTTCACCCGGGGATTTGAGCTTGATCACAAGCTCTCCTCGGCTTGCGGGAAGAACTTTCACCGGCAGGACAGATTCCCGCGGCTTCTGAGCAGGAGAGGAACCCGACTGGGCAGTTTCTGCGTTGTCTTCCGGCCGGTTCTTTCCTTTGCCTTTGTCCAGAAAGAGAAAATAGCCCGCCGCCGCGAGGACGATGACAATTAAACCGATCGCCAGGGATTTTTTAGAGTAAATCATCGGGCTCATCTTCTCCTTCCGCCTCTCCCGCCGGCGTCTCCATGAGCATCATATAAACGACGCCGCGAAAAGTCAATTTGCCTCATTTTCGGCAGCTTAACCGGCTAAACCATAGAACTCAGAAACTCGCGGAAAGGATTCTTTTCTGAAGGCAACGACGGCCAAGGCCGAATACGGCGTTATCTTGCCTTGAGTAAGACGCCGTGGCCGGCCGGATAAAGCCCAGGGATGGAGACCGGCAGCCGGCCGGTGATGTCGATTTCGCCGCAGACCGCCTCGACGGCGACCTCCTGCGCCTGGGGCGTATTCCGATAAAAACACAGATAAGCATCGACTTCGGGAAAATGGCGGAGAAAATAGGGACTGCCGAAAGAAAGAGCGACGGTCTTTTTTTTGGCCCACGAAATCTCTCGGACGAGGTCGATGTGCCTGGGCAGGAGGTCGACGCTTCCTTTTGCCGTCCTAAGGCTTGAGAACAGAGCAATGATGACAAGATCGGCCTCGAGGGCTTTTTCTTTTGCCTGATTCAGGAATTCCTGGCCGGTGAAGGCATCGGCATAAAAGGCGCTGATTCCCATGTGTCTTTTCCGGAGCTCGCGGATGAAAATGCTTCCGGCGTAGTAGTCGTCGGCGTCGCTACTCAAAGAAAGGACTGCGATTCTCAAGCCGAGCGGCTCCCTGGGGAGAGGGAGAATCTCCCCCCTGTTTCTAACGAGTGTCACCGCCTTTTCAAAAGCCAACCGGGCCTGACGAAGGCTCTGGGGAGAGGCGATTTTTTCGGCTAGAGCGGAGATGTCCACGAATCGGTTTCGAGGCAAACCGAGCCGGGCTTTGAGGGCGAGAATTCGAGCCACGGACTCGTCGATCCGTTCCTTTCGAATCCGGCCTGTCTTAACCGCCCGGACGAGACTGTCGATCACGGCCTCGGGTTCCGGCGGAAGAAGGACCATATCCACACCGGCCTCGACCGAAAGCAGGGCTGCCTCCTCTGGGCCGTATCTGTTCGTGATTCCCCCCATGCCCATCGAGTCTGTAACGATTAGGCCTCTAAAGCCGAGCTTTTTTCTAAGGAGGTCGGATAGAATCGCCGGAGAAAGCGTCGCCGGGAGGCCGGGTGTCGCATCCAGGGCCGGAACGTGAAGGTGCCCGGTCATCACCGCTTCGACTCCGGCCTCGATGGCTCTGGCAAATGGATAGAGTTCAATCTGTTCAAGGCGATCCCGGTCGGCATTGATCGTCGGGAGGAGGTTGTGAGAATCGAGAGCGGTGTCGCCGTGGCCCGGGAAATGCTTGGCCGTGGCGATCATCCCGTTTCTCTGGCATCCTTTAATAAACGCTTCGGCTAACCGACTGACATTTTTCGGGTCTTCGCCCAGGGAGCGGGTGCTGATGACCGGGTTGTCCGGGTTGACGTTGACGTCGACGACGGGCGCATAGGTCATGTGAACCCCCATCGCCCTTCCCTCAGTGGCGGTGATCCGGCCCATCTCCGCGGCCAGCTCCTCCGAGTCCGCGGCGCCTAAAGCCATGAGAGGCGGAAACAAGGTCGTGCCGTTGATTCTCATCGCCGCCCCCCATTCGAAGTCGGCGGCGATGAGAAGGGGAATGCGGGCTTGGCGCTGAAGATAGTTGGTCAGATGTGCAGTCTCGTAGATTTCTCCGGCAAAGAGGACCAAGCCGCCGATCTTGCGCTTGGTGATCAGTTCGACGAGAAAACGGAGTTCGTCGCTGGCCAGGTTGAAAAATCGGCCGTTGTATCGCCAGGCGATCATTTGACCGATTTTTTCTTCGATCGTCATGGCGGAGAGAGTCTTCCGAACCCATCTCGCTTCCGCAGACGTGTAGGGCGCTAAGCGCGGGACCGACACGGCCGGGGCACAACTCATTGCAGCCAGGGACAAGACGAGAAAAGCGCCAATCAACGCAAAGAGCGATCTATTCCCGGGGATCATCCCGCTCTTCCTTACCTGGTATTTCACTTTTTACCTTTCGCTTTGCCTTTTGCCCGCCTTTTTCGAGATGATTTTTCCTGCCGACCTTTCTGCCCGGATCGTCCTATTTTAGGAAATACCTGAGGATGAAAAGGATAGAAAAAAGATAGATCAGCCAGTGGACTTGGCGGCCTTTTCCGGAAACAAGCTTGAGAAGCGAGTAGGAAATGAAGCCGAAAGAGATACCTTCGGTGATACTTAGGGTCAAAGGCATCAGAATGATGGCCAGGAAGGACGGGATAGCTTCGGTGATGTCGTCCCAGGGAATGAGACTTACGCTTTTCATCATCAAATAGCCGACAATGATCAAGGGCGGGGCGATGACGGGCCGCAAATTCAGGCCGCCATATTGAACTTCGCCGCCGATCATTTCCGCTAAGGGGCTGAAAAATAGCGCCCCGAGAAAAAGCGCTGCGGTGGGAAGATTGGCCAAACCTGTCCGTGCCCCCTGAGCGATTCCCGTTGCGCTTTCGATATAGCTCGTGACCGTCGATGTCCCCAGAAGTGTTCCGCCGACTGTTCCTACCGCGTCCGCCAACATGGCCTGATCGGCCCGGGGAAGTTTTCCCCGGCGCAAAAACCCGGCCGGGCCGCTTACGCCGATCAGGGTACCGACGGTGTCGAAGACATCGAGAAAAAAGAGGACGAAAATGACCGGGATCACCCCCGATCTCAGGGCACCCGGGATATCCAGCTTGAGAAAGGTCGGCGCAATGGACGGAGGCATGGCGAGAAGGCCGTAGTATTTTACGATTCCCAAAGGGATTCCAAGGAAAGCGGTAGCGACGATCCCGATGAGGATGGCTCCGGGGACGCGGAGGGTCAGGAGAACGGCCGTCAAGAGCAGACCAAAAAGCACGAGTCCGACCGGCTTGCTTGTCAGATCTCCGAGCCCGACAAGAACTCCTGGGGCATCAACGACCAGTCCTCCATATTCGAGTCCGATCAGAGCGATCAACAGGCCGATCCCGGCGGCGATGGCGTGCTTTAGGGAATCAGGGACAGCGGCCACAAGCCCGCTCCAGAAACCGGCCAGGGCGAGAACGAGGAACACCGCCCCACTGATGAAGTTCGCTCCCAAGGCCTGCTGCCAGGTGAACCCCATGGCGCCGCAGACAATGACGGCAAAAAAAATATTGTGTCCCATGGCGGGGGCAAGGGCGATCGGATAACGGGCGAGCAGTCCCATGAGCAGCGTCGCCAGGGCGCTGGAGATGCAGGTTGCGACCATGACCGCCCCGCGGTCCATGCCGGCGATGGAAAGGACAGCCGGCTGGACAAAGATGATATAGGACATAGTCATGAAGGTCGTCGCCCCGCCGACGAGCTCCCGGCGAATGGTCGTCTGATTCTCCTCCAATCTGAAAAGCGAGTTCAGCCAGCCCTTCATTGCTCCCCTCTATTCGGAATACTTGATCAGCGCAAGGATTTCGACTTCGGGATAGGCCTGGAGGATTGCTTCCCGGCCCTTCAGAAAGGCGAGTTCGACTAGGGCGGCAAAGCCGACGGTTTCCCCTCCCAATTTTTGCACCAGCTCGATAGCGCTCCTCGAGGAGGAACCGGTAGCGATGAGATCGTCGATGATGAGGACCCGCTGACCCAAGCAGACGGAATCTTCGTGCATTTCGAAAAACTCGAGGGCGTATTCATTGGGCGCACGGACAGTGACGGCTTTTCGCGGCAGCTTCCCTTTTTTCCGGATAATCGACATCCCCAGGCCGAGCCGGTGGGCGACGGGCGCGGCGAAGAGAAATCCCCGCGATTCGATGCCGACGATCAGATCCGGTCGCTTCTTTTCGGCCCAGGCGGTCATTTCGTCAACGACATATTTGAAGCAGGCGGCGTCCTGAACTACGGGCGTGATGTCCTTAAACCCAATCCCGGGCTTGGGAAAATCTTTGACTTCGTATATTTTTTCCCTGACCTTCTCGATCATCTTTCATCCTCTCCTTAGGAAACTGTCCTCATTAAAAAATAAAAATCTTCGGCTGTCAAACAGAGTTTCTGCTTCTTGATCCCCCTCCTCATCGTCGCTTCGATCTTCGTTGTCTCGTGATCTAATCGATAAAGTCAGATTAAAGCTCTGAAAAAGCTTCCGAACCGAGTCTCTGACCTGATGTCCTGAGGCGACCAGGCATCATTGGGGGAACGCAGAGCGGCTCCCCTCCGAGTTGACGATCGGCGATATGCCCCGGGTCTTGGCCAGGAGAGCCGCTCGTAGAGGGTTCCAAGGGGGGTGGCCCCATCGGTCGCAGGGCTGGGGTTTCATGCACCGGCGCTTATTTCCGGAGACAGCGGAGACAGATTTTATTGATGAGATTAAACCCCGTCTCATCCCCTTGGGGAATCAAGGAAGGAAGCGGTCGGCGTCTCCGGAGAGGTCGGAGGCAAGGAGAGCTGGGGTCGGATCGATGGTGATGATCCGAACGTCGTTTCCTAATTTTTGAATTTGGACTCGGATCGCGGCGAGAGGGAAAGGAATCTTTTCCGCCCATTCCACGATGATGACCCCGCGTTCCAGGCAGTCTTCGATTCCCAGGTCTTCGATTTCCGCGCTTTCGGACAGGCGATAGAGATCGAAATGAAAAACGGGAAATTTTGCTTCATAGATATTGAGCAGCGTGAAAGAGGGGCTGCAGACAAGGGAGGGATCCTTGAGTCCCAGCCCGGCGGCAATTCCCTTGGCGAAAACGGTTTTCCCGGCGCCGAGCTCGCCGATAAGGAGGACGACCTCCTGGCCGCGAAAATTCCGGGCCAGTTTTCGGGCCAACCGGAACGTCTCGGCTTCTGAATGGGTCGTCCAGGTTTTTTTCCCGGCGGCGGGCGTTTTTCCCCGTTTCATATTTCTGACCGGACAGGCTTGGGACTTCACAGCGGAATCCCCTAAGCGACGTTCTTTTCCGCGGCTTCCTCCTCGAGCTGCTTTATTGCCCGGGGAAGAAACCGGAGCAGGTCGCCGGCAATCAAGGGCC
>CAZNVB010000277.1:0-2300 GCA_964576265.1 uncultured Eubacteriales bacterium
TTCTGTCCCTCGCCACAACGAACGGCGGCGATTCGATGAATTTCCCATCCCAGCGGACGCGAACGAGATATCTTCCGGCAGCGGAAACAGGCACCATCGCCTCTCTATACCACAGTTCCCAAGGTTTGATATTCCAGAGCCTTTTCCATTTGCCCCTCAAAACGACCTGATGATCCTTAAGGACTTCATATTCGGAGATGAACTCCGGGTTGAAATTTGCCTGAAGAAGGACAGGCTTGGGACGATAAAGATCATAGCCCGCCTGGCTGACCAGAATCTTGAGCTCCGGATTTCTGGCTTGAGCTCTTAGAAAAATTGCGGACGCCCAGAAAAGAAGCAGCAGGAAGAAAAATCCGGCGACAGCGGTTTTTCTCCCCAACTTGACCCTCGCCGGCCATCATAAGATGGGCCGGCGAAGGATGTCAACAGAACGCACGCTCGGCGGCGAAGAGCGGGGCAAAAAGGAAAAAATTCAGTGGGTCATACGAGCTCCATGGATGGCGAAGGTCCCGCGGATGTCTTGATGGCTGCGAAGGTCGACCGGGGCTAATCTGCCGTTACGATCATCGGTTGAGGAACGAAGGCGATCTCTTTGTAAATTCCGTCCGCTTTTTCTTCCAGGGAAACGATCTTCGCCGCAGCGGTCTCGACGATGTCGGCGATGATCTCAAGCCCCAGCTCGCGAGAGGCCTTCCGGGGTTCGCCCATCACCCCGACTCGGATCTCCGGCCGCTGGGTGATCCGCGGAACGACGAATTCGTCATCGACGATTTTTTCCGCTCTCTGGTAATTATCGGGGTGCTCCCGCTGGAGCCGGAGGAGCTCGGGCGTGTCGAGCTCAAGATCTTCGAGACAGACGAGGTCGGGGGCCAGGGCGAGCATCAGGGAAGTTTCGAGCCAGCCGGCGTGCCAGTCCTTTTCCCGGAAGGCCTGCCGCCAGCCGCTTTCTTTCCTCCCGAAGCGCCAGATCGGAAGGAGCGCGATCATCGTCCGCTCGAACGCCGGATTATTGCGGAGGAGCATTTTCAAGCCATCATCGAGCGCCCGAAGATTCTCGCTTCCTCCGTGCCCGAGAAAAAGATAGATATTCCGGAAGCCCTGAGAGACGAGGGCGAGAAGAGTGTCGCTTATGACAAGGGACATGACGGCAGGGGAGATGTTGATCGTGCCGGGCAGACCGCCGCCGGAAAATGTCGTCGTCACGGCCGGCGCGACCAGGATGTCCGTCTGCGCTCCGATCCTCCAGGCGATCCGCTCGGCGATGACGGCGTCGGTCCGGAGGGGCAGGTGGTAGCCGTGCTGCTCGATCCCGCCGACAGGGAGCATGATCGATTTTTTCCGCGCCAGATATTCGCGGACCATTTTGACGGTCATGTTTTCCATCACGGGAAATGGTGCCTTGACCTCTTTATCCAATCCGGGCCTCCTTCATGACGCGGAGGAAATTGCCTCCCCAAAAATTCAGGATCGTCTCCTCGGAGAAGCCACGGTCGAGCATGGCTTGAGTGAGCTGCGGCAGGTCGGCATAGGAGGGGATGACGGCGATGGTGTCGCGTCCCATGCCGTCGTAGTCCGCGCCGAACCCGACATGCTTGTCGCCGATGAGCTCGCATACGTATTCCACATGGTCGATGAACCGCTGGAGCGTCTGATTTTTCGGATCCTGGCCGATAAAAGCCGGGAGCGGGGCGATCCCGATGACTCCGCCGTTTGCGGCCAGAGCCTTGAGCTGGTCATCGGTGAGGTTGCGCCAGTGAGGTGAGAGGGCGAAGACGGCGCCGTGGGAGAATTCGACGGGCCTGGTCGACAGTTCGAGCGCCTCGTAGAACGCCGCGTCGTTGGCGTGGGCGAGGTCGACGACGATCCCGAGCCGGTTGAGCTCCTTGACTGCCGTTCGGCCGAAGTCGGTGAGGCCTTTGGCTTCTTTGCGCTCCCGCTCGCGGTCGACCGGGTCGCAGTACCCGAACGGACTCCGAGATCCCTGGAGCGCATATTCCCTGCCGCCTTCGCCGTGGGTCAGCCCGGCGACCCGGACTCCGAGGCGATGCATCACGTCGAGGACTCTCAGGCTGTTGTGAAGAAGGGTGCAGCTTTCGAGCTGGCCGATCAATCCGATTTTGGCTCCTTCTTTGGCCCGCACGATGTCCCCGGGAGTCCGGACGAGCAGGAAATCGCCGGGGTGCTTTTCCAGGTTTTCGTACATTCCCGACCAGAGATCAAGGCCTTCGACGAGGTCGTCGTCGCCGACCATGGAGTTCACGGCGGTCAACCCGCCGGCTTTCATCCGCCGCAAATCCACT
>CAZNVB010000278.1:0-3015 GCA_964576265.1 uncultured Eubacteriales bacterium
GCGCGACCGGGCGAGCTCGCGGAATTCGGGAGAAGCCCCGAGCCAGGCCGGCACCCGGTCCGGAACCCGGCGATCAAACGCGGCCAAGACCCTTTCGCGCGAGGTCAACATCGACGCACTCAATAAAGCCACCCAGCAAAGGACTTATATATTATCCCTGCCGCAAAAAGTCAAAACTCCGGCCTTCTCTGTGCTTTTCTTCTTCCGTGATTCGTCGGAGCCGAGAAGACGCCTTGAAGCTTCCCCAGCAGAAGGGAGATCTTGAGGACGGGAGAAACGGAAAGGCTTCCGGCCATTCGGCATAAAGCCGGATTAGAACGTTATTTCGAACTCCGTGCCGCCGTCTCGGTAAAGTTCCAGAGTTCCCTCGATCTGCTTGGTCAGGTCGTTGACAATCTGAAGGCCGAGGGTTTGGGGTCGATGGGCATCGATCTTCTTAGGCATCCCGATTCCCGTATCCTTAACGGCGAGGTGATATTTCTCCGTCTCATCCTTGAACATCCCGACCGTCAGCTCGCCCGCCTTTTCTTCGGGGAATGCGTACTTGAGGGCGTTGGAAACGAGTTCGTTCACGATCAGGGCGCAAGGAATAGCCCGGTTGATGTCCAAGATCACGGCACGCACCTCGTTTCTAAAATGGACGCGTTTCGGGTCGACCTCGCAGACGACGAAAAGATGAGTGACCATCTTGTCGATATAATCGGCAAAATCGATGCCGGCAAAGTCTTTTGATTGATAGAGCTTTTCGTGAATCATCGCCATCGCACGGATTCGCGTTTGGCTCTCCTGGAAAGCCTTCAACGCCTTTTCGTCCGTAATCTGACGGGATTGAAGCCGGAGCCGGTAGTCCCTGCCCTCAAATTCTCCCCGCTTTCCGAGGACGGCTTCGACGAAGGGGAGTGTCTCTCCGCTTAGAGGGAGGCGCAGGGAAAGAGCCGCGCCGGCGCTGTAGCGAAGATCGTTGAGGCAAATAACGCCGTCCCCCTCCTGTTTGACGAGGAGATTTTCTGCCGTCTTAGTGGGCACGGGCCAAGATTGGATAAGCGGATAGAGGAAAGAATTCGCATCGCTTCTCAAGATCAGCACACCGAGAAGTCCGTATTCTTCCTCGAGGACAGGCGCTGCGACATCCAACATTATGATGCCGGAGGGGTCGCGGTAGAGGTCTGATAGGACCACGCCTTTTCCGGAAACAGCTTTTTCCACGGCCTGTTTCGAGACAGCGCCCACAGGTTCGACGTCTTCCGGAACAGAAAGGAGAATACGCCCCTGTCAATCGGAGAGGAGAATATGGAAGGAGCGTCAGGCTATTTCTCGGGATTTAGGGTTTCTTCCGCTCGAGCCCGACCGATTCGAGCAAGCCGACGATTTTTTCTTTCAGCTCGTCATAGGCTTCCGGGGCAAGGCGCGTGGCCGTCGGCTCGTAGCCGCCCTCTTCAAAGTAAATCTGCGGCACGACATAGCTGAGCCCACCGTCGAGAGAAACCGTGACGTTAAGAAGCTTCGGACGGCCGAAGTGATCACGGAGCTCCTCGCCGAATTTCAGCATGATCTCACCCGGGAGAAAAGCGAAGAAGACATCGCCGACCCGCAGAGCCGCCGCCTCGGTCGTCCGCTTGCCGTCTCGCGATCGACTGAGGGCATATTCCTCGTAGAGCCCGCGGACGTGGCCGGGTTGAGTTCGTCCTTCCGCTTTCGCCTTCTTGTATTCTTCAACTGCGGCGGCGAGCTTTTCCCGGATCTGCTCAGGAGTCGCCATGTCTTTTCTCAATGTCAGACCGAACGTCTCGCGGCTGATATCGAGACGCTCCGCCTTTTTCCAGCTCCTCGCCGCTTGCAGGCCACCCAGGATCGCATCTGCGTACCGCTCACCCATGAGCTTGAGGTCCCGCTTTCGGTCCTCCGGAGCCAACGAATCGCTGAGAACGTACTTCCCCGGGTTGATTTCGCCGGCCGTGCCCGTCAGATGGATGAGTTTCAGGTTGCCCATTTTCTTTTCGGCGATCGCCATCCCGACTCCCGGGAAATCTCCTGTGGCATAGGGGCCTTCATCCCCGCCCGCTGCCGAGGGATGGCAATTGTAGTTGACGATCCCGATGAGCGAATCGTCCTTCCGGCTCCGGAAAAGAACCAAACGAAGGAGCGGATCAATTTTTCCCTCCGGCTTCTCTCTCAGCTCGGCCGGCGGCCGCGAGGAGCGGAAGACGACCTTGCCGCCGGCGACAGGGATCCGGCGGTTCGAAGCGATGTCTTTGACGGGGAATTCCGCATAGGCCAGAGCACACGGGACGGCGGTTTCTTTGGCCTGACGGGCGGCTTCGACCAGCCCCCGGGCCAGCTGATCTTTGAAAGCCGAACTGACGAACTGCTCTGCCAGGCCGAACGGTTCGAGCAGTTTTCCGATCTCCCAACGGGAGTTCGCCGTCTGGTGGGTGTGCGTCGAGTGAAGAAGGACATGGTCGCGCGCAATGCCGATTTCTTTCTCGATGAAAGCGGAAAATTCTTCCGCATCCCCGGAATAAATTCCGATCACATCGACGGCAAGAACCAGGACGGCCTGCCCGCCGCTCTCGAGCCACAGCGCCCGGACGTAGAGCGGGTCGAAAACCTCGACGAGCTCGTCGTCAAGCCCCAGAGCGCAGGGCGTGCCGAGCGGCGGCGTGATGTCCGCCCGGCCGTAGCCGACCTTCAGCCCGCTTTGATCCCGACAGCCGGGCACGACCGCACACGCAGCGATCAGAAAAGCGACAGGGGTCAACTTGAGCCATGCCGGAATTCTTGAATCACTGGTTCGTCCGTTATTTCTCATGATGAAATCACCTCTTGAGGGAAACAGAGAATAATCTTTCCCTCTCAAAAAGTAAACCCGATCGCCCCATGCTCTTCGGGAACCAGCGGTGAGGTGCGGATCGACCCATCCTGTTTCGATCGGCGGTTTCTGCCTCAAAAACCGGGGATCATCATCTGTTTCCCTTTTTCCGGCCTTGACATCGCATCCTCCCAAAAGCAATATGG
>CAZNVB010000279.1:0-2930 GCA_964576265.1 uncultured Eubacteriales bacterium
CCTTAAAGTGTTCTTCGCCTAAGGTCTTTCTTCATATACTCTAATTATTAAAGTAATTTATTTTTTTATTTTTTTTGTCAAGTCTTTTTGCTTTTCCTTCGGCCGGACGAATTTTCGCTCCCTCTTTTATAATTTACGTAAGACTCCAATCAAAGGTTCACCGGGTTGCGAAAGTCGGCGATTCGGTGTAATCTGCCGGCGGCCGAGCGCGGCGCCGAAAAGAGTTGAGGGCCCAATTCCTGTCCCGGAGAATTTTCCGAGGCCGAGAAGAGGAAAAACTCTTGGAAACAGGCCTAAGAAAGAATGCCCCTTCCTCCTCCCGGGAGACCGTCCGGAACACCGTACGTTCTCCGCGCGGACCTGAATCCCTCTTCTCGAGAATCGCCCTCGGGCTGATCGTCGCTGCCACCGGAGTCGGCGCGGGAGATCTCATCACCGCCAGCCTGGCCGGCTCCGAAGTCGGCCTGGCTCTTCTCTGGGCGGCCTTGGCCGGCGCTTTGCTCAAGTGGGTGCTCAATGAGGGCATCGCCCGCTGGCAGATGGCGACCTCGGCCACCCTGCTCGAAGGCTGGGCGCGTCATCTTCCCGCCGGAATTCAATGGATTTTTTTCGCCTATTTCTTGGTCTGGTCCTATGCCGTAGGGGGAGCGCTCGTCAATGCTTGCGGAGTGGCAGGAGCGGGACTCCTCCCCTTCGGTGAACCGGGAATGGCGAGAATCCTCTGGGGGATCGCCCATTCCCTCGCCGGGTTCGTCCTCGTCCGAAAGGGCGGGTTCAGAGTCTTCCAGTACGTCATGTCGTTCCTGATCGTCATCATGGTCGGGGCCGTGCTTCTGACGGTGGTTTTGATCTCGCCGGATTGGAGCGGCGTCGCCAGGGGATTGATCATTTCGGGAATACCGAAGGCCGGGACGGGCTGGCTGCTGGCCGTCCTCGGCGGCGTCGGCGGTACGGTGACTCTTCTTTGCTATAGTTATTGGATCAGAGAGAAGGGGAGGGCCGGTCGAGAGGGGCTTCG
This sequence comes from uncultured Eubacteriales bacterium, assembly GCA_964576265.1. Lineage (GTDB taxonomy): Bacteria > Acidobacteriota > Aminicenantia > Aminicenantales > UBA8522 > CAZNVB01. The sequence goes on from CAZNVB010000279.1 coordinate 1,019, forward strand.
ATCGAGTCGTTTCGATTTGGCAGTCGCCTACATGCTGACGGCATTTTTCGGCGTGGCCATGATCATTGTCGGGTCTCGGGTCAAGGTCACGGGAAAAGGAGACACGGTCGCCTTGGTGCTGGCCGAGCAGCTCGCTCTGGCCCTCGGACCGTTCGGCAGGTGGATATTTCTTTTCGGCTTCTGGAGCGCGGTGTTTTCGAGCCTCCTCGGCGTCTGGCAGGGAGTTCCCTATCTATTTTCCGATTTCTTGCGTCTCCGGAAAAGGGCGGTCGGAGAGGAGGTTCGGGAGGCTGATCTGGCCAAGACCCGAGCTTACCGATTGTACCTCCTTGCGCTGACCTTTTTTCCTTTGAGTCTTCTATGGTTCAAGGTCCAGCAGGTCCAGCTCGTCTACGGAATCGTCGGTGCCCTGTTCATGCCCTTTGTCGCTCTTACCCTGCTCTGGCTCAATAACCATCCTCGGCTGATCGGCAGGGATTTCAAAAACGGGACGGCGAGCAACATCCTCCTTGCCGCGACCCTGGCCTTTTTCCTCTGGGTCGGACTCAGGGAGATCGCCGACCTCCTGAGCTGAAATTGACTTCCCAAGGCGTGTTCCGCTAAAATTGGACGCACCCGGCGGTGTAGCTCAGTTGGTCAGAGCATGCGGCTCATATCCGCAGTGTCGGGGGTTCAAATCCCTCCACCGCCATTTTTCCCCCTGGATCGAAAGGCGACGATTTTTATAAAAGCGATCGAATGACTCAATCTCAGACTAAGTTACGATCGCGTCTTCATTCCGGTATTCGGGCAACCGGACGGCGGCGGCTGCCGAACAAAAAGAAAGCCCAAAGCCCGGGAAAAAACCGGCGAGCATGAAAAGAAAAGAAAACCGATCCTCCCGGTTGCCGGGACAAAAGATTCCCGCGGCGAGACTTTCGGGTAAAGTCCGGAAGACGATCGCCAAGTTCCGCCTGCTGCGGAGGGGCGACAGGGTTCTCATCGCCTGCTCCGGCGGAGCGGATTCCATGGCTCTGCTGGCCGTCCTTCTCGAACTTCAGCCGATCTACTCGCTGCGTCTCGCTCTTGCCCATTTCAACCACCGGCTGCGCCGCTCGGCCGACCGGGACGAACAGTTTGTTATCCAAGTTTCCAGGCGGCACGGTCTGCCCCTTTATTCGAAAAGGGAAGACCTCCGCGCCTATGCGGCAGGCCATGGATTGAACCTCGAGGAAGCGGCCCGGCTGCGCCGTTATGATTTCCTTAAAAGGACGGCCGCACGGATCGGGGCGACGAAGATCGCCACCGGCCATACGATGAGCGATCAGGCGGAAACGGTCCTGATGCGGCTTCTCCGAGGAAGCGGCCCGACCGGGCTGGCGGGAATCGCGCCTCTCTCCGATGACCGGATCATCCGTCCTCTCCTTGAGCTGGAAAAGAGCGAAATCCTGGCCTATCTCGAGGAAAAACGGATCTCCTTCTGCGAGGATGAGACAAACCGCGACCTCCGTTACCTGAGAAACAGAGTCAGGCTTCGCCTCATCCCCTATCTTGAGAAGCGTTTTGAGCCGCGGATCGTGCGGGGCCTCGCCCGCTTGGCTGAAATCTCGCGCGGCGATGAGGAATGGCTGAATCAAGTCATGCGGCCGGTCATCAAGAAAGCTCTGATCCGTGGAAAGGGGGTCGTTTCGCTGAATGCGCGGACAATGGCCAAACTTCCGGCCGGTCCGGCGAGGCGCACGGTTCGTGAATTCATCGCCGCGCTCAAGGGCGACCTTCGCCGGATCTCTTTCGAAAACGTCGAAGCCGTGCGCCGCTTGAAGAGCGGCGATGAGCTTCGCCTTCCGGGCGGTCTGACGCTGGGGCGCGAGAAAGACCGAATTTTTTTGTCGCCCCGGCCGCCGAAGCCTCAAACTTATGAATATCTGTGGGA
>CAZNVB010000280.1:0-1990 GCA_964576265.1 uncultured Eubacteriales bacterium
TCCCAAAGCCATAGAGATGTATTTTGACTTGATTAAGCAAGAAAATATTGCTGGATCAAAAAATTGATAATATGTTCGAGAAAGAGTTTCGATTATTGAGGTGCACCCCAATGTTTGGACACTAAGGGCGCCAGTCCTGGCCCCGCTTGTGGGTTCAGCTTTTAATTGAGCGCGAATGGTTCCGGAAAATCAAAAATCTTTGCATCTCTTATTTCGGTAGCAGACCATCGGCCTCCCACTTCTCACCTGGAACGCGGCGCATTTCACCCCCATCGCGGGGCTTGCCTTCTGTCGGGGCGATTAATCTCCGATGACCTCATTCAGCCCGTCGATGATCTGGGAAACCGCCTCCGGAGAGCGGGGCGGCCGATTCTTTTTTAGATGCGCTTCAACGGCAAGGGCCGGCATATGGCTGATTTTAAACACAATTGGCAATCTCCGGCATGGGCAGCCTGCACGCCGGAGTTTACTGCATTACGTATGGCCAGCCCCGAATTCCCTATCCGTAGGCAAATCAAGGGAAAAGGAAGGCGGGTCAGAATCGCGATCGTAATCTGCGTCCTGATCGGCGGCTTGACAAAAGGAATACTCCGGTATTATTATAAGAATACCAAAAGAAACAGAGCTTGGCCGTGAGAAAATCCGCCAAATTCGCCGTCAGTATTCCATGGGAGGAATTTAAGGAATTGGAGGCCATTCGCAGAAGAGCCGGGTTGAGCCGCAGCGGCTTTCTCCTGGCAACGTTCCGCGCCTGGAAGGAAGCACGCGAAAAAGAACGATTGGCGAGAGAATACGAAAACGGGTATCGCCAGAAGCCCGAGGACGCTTCTATCGCCGAGGCCATGGCCGCGACGTCGGCCGAGTCTTTGCCGGAAGAGGACTGGACTTGAAAAAAGGCGAGGTCTGGTGGGCCCGGCTGAAACCGCCGGCCGGACGAAGGCCCGTCGTCCTCCTCAGCCTGGACGAAGCCTATGCCGTGAGGACGGCGGTTACGGTGGCGCCGGTGACGACGACCCTCCGCGGAATCGCCGTCGAGGTTTCTCTCGGATTGGAGGACGGCCTCCCCAGGCCGTGCGCCGTGAATTGCGATTCGATGCTGACGATCCCGAAGGCCTATCTGGAATCGAGAATCGCCCGGTTGTCGGAGCGGAAGATGGAGGAAATCCATAAGGCCATCCGCTTCGCCCTGGACATGTGCTGACCCCCCGATTTTTTCGCCGTCAGAGCGGCAGGTTCATCCGTTTCAGAAGTTCCTGGAAGCGCGGCTCATTGCGCAGGGCATCGTGCTCCCCGCCGCGCACGCGGATCCACGGCAATATGGGCACACGGTCCCGGGAGCAGGCTTCAAGGAGGCCGAGCGTCTTTCTTTTCTCCCCCAGGGCTGCGTAGATCTGGGCTGTGAACCAATCTTGCGACGGGTCCATGCGTCCGGCGATCTCCAGCGCCTCCTGTCCAGTTTTTGGGGGCCAGCTCACAGTTCAAAAAATATTTGACATTGCTTTAATCAATTTGGCTCTTCCGACATTTTAATGGGTAAGTGAGTGAGATAAAACGTCTCCGAAAGGAACGGAGTCATGGAAGACATGGTGAAGGCGGTCGATTCGGTCCGGAAGGAAAAACATCGGCAGCTGAGGGAAGAGGGCCTGCGGCTTTCGCAACCGAGAGCACTTCAAAATCGCCATCTATTTTCATTGCGGAGGCCTAAACCTTCTCCCTGTTACCCACAATAATGTCTGATGAGCCTGTTTTCTTTATTCATTGTTAGTTGGTGTGTTGGGCTGAGGGGCGGGGGTTAATTTGACATTCCTGAGTATGACGTCTTATAGTTTTGCGCGGGGAATGTGACAGAATTGGTGCTCGAGAGGTCATTCGGCCTGCCAAAAAGGAAAATCTCAATCTTTACCTGTCGTATCAGGCCCTTGACAAACCAAAATAATATATTTACATTGTAAATATGGCCGAGCTGTCATTCGAGTGGGATGATCAGAAG
>CAZNVB010000281.1:0-4724 GCA_964576265.1 uncultured Eubacteriales bacterium
CATCCATGTCCCGCCGCTTCGAGAACGGAGAGAAGACATCCCTCCTCTTGTCGACTTCTTTATCAAGAAGTACTCCACCCGGGAGGGAAAGATCATCCGGGGGATCACTCAGGAAGCCATGTCGGTCTTTCTCCGTTATCCGTTCCCGGGCAACATTCGCGAGCTCGAGAACGCCATCGAGCGGGCGACCGTGTTTGTTGAAGGCGATTCCCTCACCGGCGACGACCTGCCCGTCTATTTTAAAGAAAAACGTGAGGACGAAATCCTGAGCGCGGATCTTCCGCTGACCGAAAAGGTCCGCCGGCTGGAGAGTCGCGAAATCAAACGGGCGCTCCTTGAAGCCGGCGGCGTTAAGAGCCGCGCCGCCCGCGCCCTGGGAATCACCGAGCGTATGCTCAGCTACAAAATGAAGATATACAACCTGTCGAATTAATCTCCGACTATTGCTATAAATACGATAGATTTAGTAGAATATGAACTCCGGCTTGAAAAGCCGAGGACGTCAAGAAAGGAAGATGGCAATGAAGACCCTGGAATCCAACCTAAAACGGCGGTCGTTCCTCAAAATGGGGGCGGCCGGGATCGCCGGGCTGGCCGCCGGGTCGTTATCGGGCAAAGAAACACCGCCGTCGCAATCGGTTGAACAGACCAGAAAAGGTTCGTTCGTCTATCGCACTCTCGGCCGAACCGGCCTCACGCTTCCCGTGGTCAGCATGGGAGTCATGAACGCGGACAACCCCGAGCTCGTTCGCGCTGCGCTCGACAAAGGCATTGTCCTCCTCGATACGGCGAACGTCTACCAGCGGGGCCGCAACGAGACGATGATCGGCGCGGTTCTCAAGGGGCGGCCTCGCGATTCCTACGTCATCGCCACCAAAGTGCCGGCGGAGTCCACGAGCGAAGAATATCTCCGGAATTTCGAGGTCAGCCTCGGCCGTCTTGGCCTCGACTTCGTCGACATCCTCCATGTCCATGACTGCTCGAGCAAGGAAGCCGTGATGTCCGAGCCCGTCCTCAAAGCCCTGGAAAAAATCAAGCGGGACGGAAGAGCCCGCTTCGTCGGAGTCTCCACCCACAGCAATGAGCCCGCGGTCATCCGGGCCGTCGTCGAAGGGAAATTTCACGATGTCGTCCTGACCGCTTACAACTTCCGGCAACGCCATCGGGAGGACATCCAGCGGGCGATCGCGGAAGCGGCGGCGGCCGGAGTCGGCATCATCGCCATGAAAACTCAGGCCGGGCGATTTTGGGATAAGGAACGCCAGAAACCGATCAACATGAAAGCCGCCCTGAAATGGGCCCTCAGCAACCCGAACGTCACCACGGCCATCCCCGGGATGACGACCTTCGACCAGCTCGAGCTCGACCTCTCGGTGATGGAAGATCTCACCCTCAGCCGGGAGGAAAAGCTGGCTCTTCACCTCGAAGATGAAATCCCCGGAAGCGGCCTCTACTGCCAGCAGTGCGGCGCCTGCCTGAGCGCCTGCCGTGAATCTCTCCCCCTTCCCGCACTGATGCGGAGCTTCATGTACGCTTACGGGCACAGAAATTACGGAGCGGCCTATGACCTTCTCCAGGAACTCGATTTGCCCGCCTCTCCGTGTGCCGACTGCGGCTTGTGCACCGTACGCTGTGTCCAGGGATTCGATGTCGCCGCTCGGGTCAGGGAGATCGTCCGGCTAAAAGACCTGCCCGCCGATCTCTTCGCCTGACCTGGGACCGAAAGGGCAGAGCCGTCGCCTCCGGAAAGTAACAAGCGTTCTGATGATCTCTGAGCGCGTCGAAGAAGAATCCAACATAAGCATTCTGAAGTATCGTGTCGCGCTCTGACATCGGCGCTTTGATCTTGCCGGGCTCCCGGTCAAGCGCCCGGAAGGCGACACAGAAATTTTCCGGGTCGAATCGTCGAGCTTCCCGTCGATGACTGGAGGGCGGAAGCGCAAAGCACATCCAGGGTCGTAAATACGCTCCCCGCGGGCGAAAAGCTGGCGAATGAAAAAAGGCGGCTGATCAGTCGTTGAACCTGGAAGCGTAGACGACGGCGGCGCGCTCGAGGTCGCCCTCGACTCGCGGCACGGGGAGACCCAACATCACAAATACCGGTTCATCTCCGGTCCGGCCGAGCTCCCGGAGGTCGGATCCGGTTTCGCTGCATATCCAGAGCCTCGGCTCTCCGCTCGACGGCCTCTCGGTGAAAACGAGGTAGATTTTGCTCTTGATTTTCACGGGGGTGACGTACCTAAAATCGCGCTGTCCGTCGGTGACCAGAGAAAAACGGCCGACCTCAAAATCCCGCGTGTAAATCCGCCCTTTGGCGGGCATAAAAATATGGCCGGTGATGCGGCTGTCGGAAAAAATCCAGGTCGGATTATCATCGGTATAAGGCGTGAAGTACTCGGAAGGAAGGGCGCTGACAATCGCTCCCGTCCGGAGGTCCTTGAGAAAGCTGTTCTTTTTTCCTCTGATCCAAGTGTTGAAGAGCAATTTGGTCCCGTCAGGAGAATAGACGGGATCCAACTGCAGATAGTTCCATTCGGGCAGGACGGGAGTCACCTGGTTCAAGTTCTTGAGATTCACCTCGACGATCTTGCCGGCGTGAACCCAGGTGATCGTCTCGTCGTCTTTCCATTCGGGATCGGCGTTCTCGCCGCCGTATTGCCCGTTGATCGGGGTCAATTGATGTCGCACGCGGTCCGCGAGGTTCATGTAGGCGATTTCTGAATTGCCGGGATTGACTTTCCGGCCGTCCGGATCCGTCACCCAAGCAAGCCAGTTCCGGTTGCTGAGAGAGGCGGCATAGTCATCGGCGACCGGCGAAGTCAGAACCTCCGTGTTCCGGAGGACGAAATCGTACTGGGCGAGGTCGATCTCTCCTAGGGGAAAATCGGTCTTGATCACCAGCCCCTCCTTGACCTCGCCGTCGATTTCCGCCTCCTCCAGCTTGGCGATTCCCTTTTCGGCAGGCAAACGCCTTTCTTGAACGCCCGGCATCTCGAAGAAAATTTCATATCCCGTCGCGGCGGTACTCTTGGGGACGATATAGAGGTCGGCCATGAAAATATCGTATTGGTCCCCGGCGGCGAGGTCGTGATAGAACACCTTCCCCACCAGCCGTTCGACGGGCGGCTTATCCAGATCCGCTGCGGTGGGCAAAGTGATTTTCCGGTCGCAACCGGAAAGCAGGAGAAGCGCAGTCACGATAAGGAACCGTGTTTTCTTCATTGTTCGTTTCTCCGGGAACTCCCATCCTATCATGAAGACCCGTTCAAAAAAAGCGTCGCCGGACGATCGCGGTCTCTCCGTACTCTCAGAGACGAGGACCCCGAAGAAAAAGCCGCCATAATAATTCGGCCTCCCTCCTTTCTTCCGATCCTCGCCCGAAGGCTCTTCTTCCGGGTCGGCCCGAAGATTGAAGTTCGAGGGAACCTTTTGGCCGGAACCGTCGTCTAATAAGGTGAAGATGAAAAAAACGAAATGTTCGACAAGGAGGTCAAAATGAGCTTCAAATCCAAACTGGCGATTCTCCTGGCGGCTGTTCTGATCACGCTGGCCGGGTTCAACCTGATCGCCTCGTCCGGCGCTCTCGAGATCATGAAAATCGGGAAGATGGCCGGGTACGAGATCATCGCCAACGTCCTGGCCGAAAACCAGGCGCGTTCCGCCCGGTCGTGATCAGGATCGTCGTCCGATGAGATTCCACAACGCCATCCGGGATAGGTGGAGGAGATTCTGGCTGGAGCTGATCGTCGGCTGCGGCCGGATCGTTCTCTGCCTCCCGACCATTCCCTCCTTTTAGAGGCCGCCGTTCTCCGCGCCTGGGAGAACCCGCGGCCTTTTTTTATGCCTTTTTTCCCCGATCTCCCCGACCAGGGCGACAGCCCAGCAGACAACGGCTTTTCCCCGGCCGACGGTCCCCAGACCTTCGTTTGTCTTCGCCTTGATCCCGATCCGGTCCGGCGGCAGTTTCAGGATCGCGCCCAGCGTTTCCTTGATGAGGTCCACATAAGGAGCAAGCCGCGGCTTCTCGACAACGATGACGGTATCGACGTACAGCACTTTGAACCGTTTTCGCCTTAACCGAACAAGCACTCTTCTCAGAAGCTCAGTGCTCCGGATTCCCTGGAATTCAGGCGAGCTGTCGGGAAAAAGGCAGCCGATGTCTCGATCTCCGGCGGCTCCGAGCAGCGCGTCGATCAGGGCATGAATCAGGGCATCGCCGTCCGAATGTCCGACGAGGCCGGCGGGAGAAGGGATCTCGACCCCGCCGAGGTAAAGCGGCCGTCCGCCGGCCAGCCGGTGGATGTCGTATCCGAAGCCGATTCTATTTTTCAAACAGAGCCTCCGCAATCTTTAAGTCCGCAGGGGTCGTGACCTTAATGTTCCGCGGGTCTCCCTCGACCACCGCCACCGAGTGTCCGATTCTTTCAACCAGCGTCGCTTCGTCCGTTCCCACAAAACCTTCTTTTTGAGCTCGTTTCAGGGCTTTCTCCAGAATAGGATAGGAGAAACCCTGGGGTGTCTGGACGCGAACCAGCAGCCGGCGGTCGAGCGTGCGGACGACCTTTCTCGCCCTGGCTTCTTTGATCGTCTCCTCGACGGGCACGACGGGGATCGCCGCTCCGCTTCGCTGCGCTTCCTCGATTACCCGATTGATAACCTCCCGGCTGACCAGAGGCCGGACTCCGTCATGGATAAGAACAATCTTTGTTTCCTCCGCCTTGACT
>CAZNVB010000282.1:0-3958 GCA_964576265.1 uncultured Eubacteriales bacterium
AAGCCGGGGCAAAGCCAGGCAGGATGTGTGGGACCAGATGAGAGAACGGTGGTGCTGGTGGAGCGAGGATCTTCAGGACGATATCCACGACGTCATGGGCAGTCTCCGCGACACGATTCAGGGCCTCAGGCAGAAGGCGAAGGTCCTGGATGGCGAAAAGCTCCGCCGGATTAAGGAGATCATCGCCGAAGCCCGCTCCAAGATCGACGAAGTGCTGAGGTAGGCTGAAGGCGGCAGGTTATTTCTTCGGATAGCCGACCGACTGGGCGAAGGTGATGTGCTGCTCGGGGCGAAGCTGCATCACTTTGGCCATGGCTTCGCGGTCGATCAGGCCGCGGACGACCGTCGCCAGCCCCTCGGAGGCGCAGAAAAGATAAACATTCTGGCTGATGAAACCGGTGTGCGTGCCGGAATAGAATCGCCGATCCTCGTCCGTCCCCCTCGGAATCTTTGCGTAATCGGACACATAAATCAGGTTCAGGGGCACATCCTTGACGAATTCCTGCGTGCCCATCGCCCCGCGGACATCTTCGCCGAGAATTTTTTTCAGGGCGTGGTCCTTGGGGAGGTAGAGAAAGAGCCCGTCGGCCGTGGCGACATAGATATCGATATCCTGCCAGTTGACCGCCGAGGGAGCGGTTCGCTTGCCGGAATCCGGCCGATTGATGCCGCCTGCCGCCCAGAGAAGATTGGAGAGAACCTCGGGCGAAATTTTATCCGGTCCGAATTCGCGGCTGGACTGCCGAGCTTTCAGACAGTCGAGAAGAGGCTTGCCTCCCGTCATCTGCGGCGCCGGCAGCTTGACGATATCGGCTTCGAGGGCGGCAATGAGCGGCGCCAGCATGAAAATAAGGAAGAGGGAGAGGACAGCCCATTTGTGGAAGACCATCATTGGATTTCCTCCTGATAAACGCTTCGAAGGCATGCTTTTTTCTCATTTATCATCGCCGGAAAAACGAGAAATTTCAAGGCCGGGATGCCGTAAGCAACGCGGCGGCCGATGTCGGGATTAGGGCGATCGCCGAGCCGAAGACCGGAGCCGGAAGATCCGCCTCCAACCGCGCGCCGGCCTGACCCATGAGAGGCGTCCGCCTATTTTGAGAATTTAATGTATGTTTCGAGGGCCTTGAGATAATTCTCGAAAGCGGCCTGGCCTTTCCTGGTCATTCGGCAGGTTGTCTGCGGCTTCTTTCCCCGGAAAGTTTTCTTGATGGTGATGTAACCGGTCTCTTCGAGCTTGGTGAGGTTGGCGCTCAAATTGCCGTCTGTCGTGCCGATTGTCTCCTTGAGATAATGAAAGGTTGCCTCCTCGACAGAGGCGAGAATCGAAAGGACGCCGAGACGGATCCGGGAATGGACGATCGGGTCGAGAGGGGAGAACTTCTCAGGAGTCATGGGCCGCAGCCTGCTTTTGATATTTGGAGCGAAGAACAAGGGCGGGCAGGATGTAACCGATGAGGATCAGGGGAATGGAAAGGAGAGCCCGGTAATTCTCGTGGACAAAAACCATCGCCACAGCGCCGAGCCAGAAAAACGTCCCGCACCATTTCAGCAGATTCCAATCGAAGAGGCCGCCGAGGGAAAAGATCAGAATCCCGGCCATGAGGCTGATCAAGATGGGAATCAGGCCCCAGGGATAAAGTTTCAGAAGAGGGAAAAGAAAGCCCGCGAGAAGAAACCCTATCCCGCAGGCGTAGGCGATATGGCCGGTGGCCTTCTGAGCATAGGTTTTGACGCCCGATTGACGCTCGAATTTCGATCCGTAGATCAGGGAAAAGACGATGCCGGCGGCGATGAAGACGACCCAGTTCGGCCAAATCCAGGCGTATTTCTTGAGGCCGACGAGGACATACATGCCGGCCACGGCAAGAATGGGCACGATTCCCCAGATGAGAAGGAACGTCCACGAGCCGGCGGCGATTTTTCTTGTCCGCTCGATCATTTCCCTGATGAGCCGGATTTCCTGTTCCGGATTCAGTTCTTCCATGTCTCCTCCTTGATATTACTTTATATCATAAAGTAGTTTAGTAAATTAATTTTTATTTGTCAAGTCCCTAAAGAACGGGGTCAGATCTTAACCATGAACCCAAGTAATTCTTCTCCTTCGCTCCTCTATCTTCCCGGAAAAGATCGAGGATGGCTCGTCTATGATTCCATGGCGCGCTTCCGAGATCCCTTGCCATTGTTTATTGTCAAGGCCTGCCCCCCTCTCTTGATGACCCCTCTCTTGCCCGCTCTCTTTTATTGAAACGGGAGGGTCGAATTGCTAAATTATGGATTGTTGAATCGCGAAGTGCAATAATCCGCCTCTGATGACGATCTCCAAAAAAGGAGGAATATAATGACGACACCCGCTCTGGAGAAGACCCGTCGAAAGAACAGCGTCTTTTCCCTGGACAGAAACATCGGACGGATCGGGCTTGGACTCCTTCTTCTTTTCCTCAGCGTCCAGGCCACAGAGCCTCAATCCTTCACCCCCGATCTGTGGAAAGTGCTCCGGTTCAGGCATATCGGGCCTCCCGGGAACCGCGCCGCCGCAGTCACGGGAGTCGCGGGCAATCCGCTTGTTTATTACGTGGGCGCATCCTCCGGCGGAGTCTGGAAGTCCACCGACGGCGGGAACACCTGGGAGCCGATTTTTGACGCCCAGCCGGCTCAGTCGATCGGCGCCTTGGCCGTGGCTCCGTCCGATCCGAACGTCGTTTGGGCGGGAACAGGGGAGGCGTTCGTCCGGAGCAATATTTCGATCGGCAACGGCGTCTATAAATCGACCGACGCCGGAAGAACTTGGCGTCACATGGGGCTCGATCGGACCGGCCGGATCGGCCGCGTGGCCATCGACCCTCGCGATCCGGATGTCGTTTTTGTCGCTGCCTTGGGGCATTGCTACGGGCCCCAAAAAGAGCGCGGCGTGTTCCGCACCCGGGACGGAGGCCGGACCTGGGAGCATGTCCTTTTTGTGGCGGAAGACACGGGGTGTTTTGAGATCGCGATGGACCCGACAAATCCGCGGATTCTCTTTGCCGGAATGTGGCCGATCGTCATTCGGACCTACGGCCGGGAGAGCGGGGGCCCGAACGGCGGCATCTGGAAATCGACCGACGGCGGAGACACCTGGCGCCGCCTGACCGGCCACGGCCTGCCCGACCCGCCCCTCGGAAAAATCGGCTTGGCCGTCGCGCCGAGCAACCCGAGCGTCGTCTACGCCCTGATCGAGACCGGATCTCCGAACCGCGGCGTTCTCTGGCGTTCCGAGGACGGAGGCGAAAACTGGCGTCTCGTGAGCTACAACCGCCTCCTCAACGAACGGCCTCACTACGCCTCGCGGATCATGGTCAACCCGGCCGACGAAAACGAGGTCTGTTTCGCGGCCAACTCGATCAGCCGGACGCTCGATGGCGGTTACACGACCGAAGTCATGCCCTGGAGCGGCGATACCCACGATCTGTGGGCCGACCCGAAGAACCCGAACCGCCTCATGGTCTCCGATGACGGCGGCGCGATGATCAGCCTCAACCGCGGCCGGACCTGGCAGCGCGTCCATCTGCCGATCGCCCAGATGTATCATGTCGCCGTGGACAATCAGATTCCCTATTATGTTTACGGCGGACGCCAAGACGGCGACGCTTATAAAGGCCCGAGCACGGCCCGACTCGAGGAGCGAGGTTGGGATCCGCCCCATACCGTTTGGGAAGCCACGGCCGGAGGGGAGTGCGGGTTCGTCATTCCCGATCCGGTCGATCCGAATATCGTCTGGGGAGGAAGCTACAATGCCGACCTGATGCGGGTGGATTACCGGACCGGCCACATCCACACTGTCCACATCTGGCCGGAGTCGATCTACGGCTCGCACGCCGCGGCAGTGAAGTACCGCTTCAACTGGACTTTTCCGATTCTTATCTCGCCGCACGACCACAACACGGTCTATGCCGGGAGTCAATACATCCATCTGACGACG
>CAZNVB010000283.1:0-2146 GCA_964576265.1 uncultured Eubacteriales bacterium
ATCTCCGGGTTTTCGCCGACCAGGCCGAGGTCAACACCGAGACTAAGGATATCTTTGCCAGCGGGAACGTTGTCGTCCAACTCTCCGCGGACGAAATCATCAGCGCCGAAAGGATCTTTTATAATCTGGACAGCCGGCAGGGGAGAATTGAACAGGCTTTCGGGATGAGCCAGCCCGACATCTTCTACCGGGCCGAAAGAATCGATAAGAAGGCCGAAGATGCCTACGGTTTCACCAGAGCGAACATTACCTCCTGCACTCAGCCGACCCCCCGCTGGAACTTCTCCTGCAGCCGGGCGAACTTCAGAAAAAACGACTATATTGAGATGTGGAACTCGGTTTTCACGATCAAGAGCATCCCCGTCTTTTACCTGCCGTATTTTCGCTATCCCCTCGATAAAGAGCGGTCGACGGGCTTCCTCATGCCTCAGATCGGCTATTCCGGCGTCAAGGGTTTTTTTTACGGTCAGAGTTTCTACTGGTCGATCGCCCGCCACATGGACGCCACCTTCAGCGCCGATTATTATTCCACCCGGGGATACGGCGGCGGCCTGGAATATCGCTACCTTTTCGGCGACGGCACGGGCGGGGAAGCCAAGCTCTACTATTTTTTCTTCAAGCCCGACCCCTCCGGCATCAGATCTCCCAACGCCACGATCATCCGCTTCAAACACAATCAGCCCCTGCCCTACAATTTCAAGCTCGTCGCCAACGTCGATTACCAGACCTCGTTCGATTTTCTTCGGGATTTCGATAACGATTTTAAACGCGCTTCGATTTCGAATTTCCGGTCGGAAGCCTATATCTCGCGCTCGTGGTCTCACTACAGCTTCAGCCTGAGGACATCCCGGTTCGAGACTTTCTTCCGGACCGTCGATGATTCCGTGGTCACCTATTATCTTCCTCAGATCAACCTGAACTCCTTTAAAATCAAGCTGTTTTCTCCCCTCTTTTTCTCTTTCAACTCCTCTTTCACAAGCTGGAAATACGGCTGGCAGTCGGAATTTGACGCGGGCCGCGAAAAGTACTACCGAAGCGCCGGTTTTTCTCCCTCCCTCAGCCTGCCGTTCACCAGAATCCCCTGGCTGACGGTCAATTCCTCGCTCACGGCGAACCTCGTTTATTATGCCCAATCCTATGCACCGAACACCCGGCGGATCATCAACGAGCCGCTCCTGAAATCGAACTGCATCTTCGCGGCCGAAATCACCGGTCCTGTTTTTTACCGTGTTTTTCAAAACGCCGGCGGCGAAACGAAAATCAAGCATCTCATCGAACCGTTCGCCCAGTATCGGTATGACAGCCCGGTCTCTCAGCCCGGACGGATCATCACACCCTACGGATTCTTCCGCTACCATCAGCTGACCTATGGCCTGACCAACCGGGTGATCATCAAGCGGGATATGCCCCGCGAGATATTCACCTGGGGTGTCGGCCAGACATACTATCTTTCGCCCGAAGACAGTCCGCAGAGCATCTACAATTGGGAAGGAGAAGTTCCCCGTTTCAGCGAAATCAGCAGCTACGCCCGGTTCTATCCCGGACGGAGATTCAGCCTCGACCTGTCGACCGGCTACAATACCTACTTCAAAACCTTTTCTTTCCTCCGTCTGGGCCTGGGCTTGAATTCCTATACCGATCCGCTGTTTCTCCAAGTGAACTGGTTTAAAAGCATGAATCCCTGGTATAAAGACGTCCTTGGCGATCGTCATCAAGTCGGATTGGCGGGCCGGCTCGACCTCCCCCGCCTCAACCTTCAAGTCCTGGGGGAATTCGACTTCAACGTGATGGAAAAAAAGATGCTCTATTTCGGCGCCTCGGCGGTCTACCGCTACCAGTGTCTTGATTTCAAGGCCGATGTGCGGGTATTTTATTACCGCACGACGCCCGAGGTCCAATATCGGATCTCGTTGGGTCTCGGGAATATCGGCAAAACGACCGATTTCCTGGGCGGGCTCGGATTTTAGAGGGAGCGATCATGAAAGGCTTAATCCTCAGCGGGGGCAAGGGCACCCGGCTCCGTCCTCTGACCTTCACGCAAGCGAAGCAGCTCGTCCCGGTGGCCAACAAGCCGGTCCTGTTCTACGGGATCGAAGCCCTCATTGAGGCCGGAATCCGCGAAATCGGGATGATCGTCGGCGAAACG
>CAZNVB010000284.1:0-3636 GCA_964576265.1 uncultured Eubacteriales bacterium
TTTTCTTATCTCCGCGCTTTCAGGGCAAGAAGCAAGATGAGAGTGGCCACCGTCGGGATCGGCTACTCGGATGGATATCCCTTTCTTTTCGGGGGAAAAGTCCGAGCGCTGATCGGGAGAAAGACATTCCCGGTCCTCGAGGCCGTGACATCGAATCATCTCATGGTCGATCTGGGCGATCAGCGGGACATCCGTATCGGGGACGAAGTCCGGCTGATCGATCAAGACAAGACCAGCGGCATCACAGCGGATGCCCTGGCGGAGCAGAGCGGGATCGCGGATTACAAGATCCTGATCGGCTTGAACCCGCTCCTGCCGCGCCTTCCGGTATCGGAGCGGGAACGGCTTCCGCGGAACGCCGGGCCATAAAAAGATTCGCCGCCCGTCAACTTGAAGGGGGAACCGCCCTGCGTTGAAGATAAAGTTTCTCTCGTTTATCCGCCCCTCAAAAAGACCATAAGTCCGGGTCAGAGCCCTATCCGGCTTGGCCTCTCTCTCGCAGAGCGGGCCTCTTGGGGATTCTCAATCCTGCGGTTTCGAACGGAAAAAATCGACCAGTTTCTGCGCCGCCGCGGCAAAAGCGAGCTCCTGCGACTCAAAAGTCACGCCGCCGATATGGGGGGTAATGATGAGATTCTCGTTCTCTCGTGAATAGGCGACGAGCGGATGCTCGGCCAGGTTCTCGCCCCATTCGTCGTCGATCACATCCAGGCCGGCCGCGGCGATCCACCCATTTCTCAGGGCTTCGAGAAGCGCCGTCTCGTCGATAATCGCTCCCCGGCTCGTGTTGATGAGGACGCTCCCCGGTTTCATTTGAGCTAAGGCCCGGCGATCGATCAGACGGCGGTTCTCGGGCGTCAGATGGATATGAATGGTCAGGATATCGGACCTTTGGAGAAGCTCTTCAAACGACACCTGCTCAACGCCCGGAGGGCAGACCGGCAGAAGATCGCAGCCGATGACCTTCATGCGGAAGGCCTGCCCGTATTCGGCGACCATCGAGCCCAGGCGACCGCAGCCGAGGATGCCGAGCGTCTTTCCGGCGAGTTGATGGCCGCGAAATTCATCGCGGGCCCAATGTCCGCGGCTTGCCGCCGCGGCAGCGGCCGGAATGCGGCGCAGGCAGGCGAGGATGAGCGCCCAGGTCAGTTCCGCGGTCGCCGTGATCCGGTCGAGGAGCTGCCGGTCGTCTTTCAGGCTGAGCACAACAATCCCTCGCTCGCGCATCGCGTCGAGGTCGAAGTGGTCCAAACCCGTGCTCGGCGTTGCCGCAGCTCGAAGAAGCGGAGCGTCTTCCAGTAGCGCCCGGGTCAGGCGGACATGAAGAGAGGCAAAATAAGCGGCCGCCTCTGGAAGATGACGCCGCAGGGCGGATTCGATCGGTTCGATCGAGCGCAGCTCGAAAGCGCTCTCCAGAATGCGGCGTGCCTCGGGCACGTGGCTCAAATCAGCGGTGCAAACACAGACCGGTTTTCCCATGGACAACCTACCGGAAAAAAGGATGATAGTGGGGGATCTTCTTCAGGTATTCGGCCGTCGTTTGACCCTCGAGGTCCGGGCGATGCTTCGCCCGGGCGGCGTTCATCGCCTGAAGATACCGGCTCAGGGCGGCGCTCAGTTCTTCGACCCGCGGCTTCTCCTGGATCGAACCGTAGCGGTCGCCGAGGATCACGTCCCATCCCGAGCCGAGCAGGGCCGCCCCCGCTTCGACGTAGGGATCGATCTTCTCGAGCGTAACGCCGCCGGTGACGAAAATCGGCAGAAGATGATGAAAGGCAGCGCTCATGACGAGGCCTACGCGGCGGTGCTCCCCGAGGAGAGCGGTGTTGAAAAATTTGGCGAAATGAGCTCCCGCCTCGACGGCCCAGACCGCCTCGCCGACCGTCTCAACTCCCGGAATGACGAGATGAGTGGATGAAAGGTGGGAGATCGTTCGAGGCGCGAGCGGCAGGGCGCTGACGAAGCCATGGATATCCAGGTCGGAGAGTTCGGCCAGGCTAGGAATCCACGGCCGGCGCGAGCGCAGAAATTCAAAGATCGGCCCGTCGTCGATCACGCTTCCGGCGAAAACGAGAAGACCGGGAAAAGCCTTTCGGACGCGGCGGATGTCATCGACGACCCGTTCCCGGCGGCAGGTGATCTCGACAGCTTTTGCTCCGGCGGAAATCGCCGCCTCAGCCAAGAGCACCGCGTCCAGTCGATCGGAGACGAAGATGGGCACAAAACCCTGGCGGTAAACCTGGCAATATTTATCGGCGAGTACGGTCATGGTCGGTTCTCCCTCGATTTTACGGTGAAAACGGTCAGCCCGCGGAGTTCCTCCGAGGTCAGCTTTCTTCCGAAAAAGCTGCCGAAATGCCCGAAGGCAACCGTCAGAAGACAACTGATACCCGAATACAGGTATTCGCTGAGGACGATGTGATGCGATAAGGTCCGGACAGCGTCGATGATAAAGACCGTCGCGACGCCGAGAAGAGCGCCGAGAACTGTCGGCAGCGGTTTGGCTCTACGGCTGATTGCTCCCAAAAGAAAAATTCCCAACAGCGCTCCGCCGAAGAAACCCAGGTACTTGTTCGAAGAATCGATGATGCTCTGGATGCCCATCTTGTAGATCAGGATTCCGGCGAGCGTCACCGCGCAACCGAGAATGAAAGTCAGCCCTTTGGCCAGGCAAAGGGATTGGCGATCATTTCTGTTTTCTCTTCCCAAACGTTCGTGCCAATCGACGGTGTAAGCCGTGACCATGGAATTGAGTCCGGCTGAAAAGCTCGACATGGCCGCGGCGAAAATGGCGGCGATGACAAGTCCGGAGACGCCGGCGGGAAGTTCGCGCATCACGAAATAAGGCAGCAATTTGTCGTATTCCGATGGGCCCAATCCCAGCCGGTCGGGGAATTGCTTATAGAATACCCACAAAGCCACGCCCATCCCGAGCAGGATGACCATGCTCGGGAACTTGAAGACGGCGTTGAACCAGATGGCCCGGCCGGCTGTTTTTTCGCTTTTTGCCGAGAGAAGCCGCTGGACCGTCACCTGGTCGGCGCCGAGGTCGGAAAGAGCAAGGAACAGGCAACCGAGAAGAACGGTCCAGAAAGTCGTCTGGGCCAGATTAAAGTCGAGGCTCGCCCAAATCTTCCGGTCGGCAATCCCCACCCTCCAGATTTCCGTCAGGCCGCCGTCGACCCGCCAGGCCACGGCGGCAATGATGGCACACTGGCCGACCATGAAGACAGCGAACTGCGCCGCATCGGTCCAGATGACCGCCCGGGCACCTCCCAATCCGGTGTAGATTGTAGAGACAAGGCCGATAATCAGAATGCTGGTCAGGGCGTCCAGGCCCGTGGCGGCACTCAGGGCGAGAGAAGGAGCGACGGCGACGAGGGCCATCCACAGAAGCCGTTTGCCGAGAAAAAGGGCGCTGGCCAGTAGCCTGACATTCAGCCCGAACCGCCGTTCCAGATATTCGTAGGCTGTGGTCACATGAAGGCGCCGATAAAACGGCAGGAGGACGTAAACGACAACCGGTGTGACGAACAGTATAGCAAAGGGCCAGGCGATCAAGACCGAATCGTACCGGAATACCCGAGCCGGCTGACCGATGAACGAAATGCCGCTGAACAGGGTGGCGATGACCGA
>CAZNVB010000285.1:0-9942 GCA_964576265.1 uncultured Eubacteriales bacterium
GGCCTATTTTGTCGAGAACATGATGTTCATGGGGTCGCTAAACGTCGGTCCGATGCAGCACGTCAGCTACCTCAACCGGATCGGCGGCGAACTCAGTGCCAACACCACCGAAGAAATGACCTATTTCTATCAGACCGTGCCCTCGAATCAGCTGGCTCTTGTCCTGTGGCTCGAATCAGACAGGCTGAAGGCGCTGGAAATAGATTCTTCCAAAGTCGAGCGGGTCAGGCAGGATGTCCTGAAGGAGATCGGTCAACGACAAGAGGAGCCGTTTCTTGAAAGCGCCTTGGCTTTCAATCGCCTTCTTTATCCCGATTTTGCCCACGGTCACGACGTTTTGGGCCGGGAAGAAGACGTTCGGACCATAGGCCTTGAGGATATCGCGGCATTTCGATCAGCCTATTATGTGCCGAACAACGCCGTTCTCGTCATCGTCGGTCAGGTCGATCCTGTCCGAACCAGGCAGCTCGTTGAGAAATATTTTGACGGGATCGAATCCGGCCGGAAACTTCCCGGGTCGCCTCCGCTTGTTCGGGCAGAAAAAAGGAAAGTCGTTGAAGATTACAGGGAAAATCGGGCTCCCTCGCCGGCTTTCTATCTCGGTTTCAGGATTGCTCCCCCTCATTCGGCGGATTATCACAGCCTGGTGGTGGTCGATTATCTCCTGCTCCGCGGGACGGGGTCTCGACTTTTCCGCAAGCTCGTCCGGAGAGAGAATCTGGCTGTTCAGCTCAGCGGCGGCGTCGAAAGACGGCGCGAGCTTGCAGCGTTCAAGATTTTCGCCGTCACCAACAACGAGACGATGGCCGAGCTTTGCCAGAAGGCGATTTTTTCCGAGATTAACAGGCTCCGGACCAACCCGGTCTCAGAGAACGAACTTCGGCGAGCCAAGAGCCTGTTGAAAAGAGATTTTCTCAGCCGGCTGGCGACGCCGATCGATCGGGCGATTTTCTTGGCGGAAATCTTTTTTTCTCCCCTCAGGCTGGAGGACGCGCCGAACATTCTGGCCAGATATTTGCGCATCACGCCGTTTGAAATCAGCGCCAATATCAACCGTTATTTCATTCCGGAAAACAGCGTCCTCTTGAATGTGAAGTCGCGATGAAGACTCGGTTCATTCTTCTCGGGCTCCTGCCGCTGTGTCTTTTTTCCGCCGCTTGGGCACAGGAGAGATTTAGGAAAAACCCCCCGATTCCTGATCCTCCGCCCGAAATTCGCCTGCCCGCGATTGAGACCTATGTTCTGAGCAACGGTCTCACGCTGGCCGTGGTTCGGCGGGCCGATGTCCCTTTCATCAGCCTCGAACTTGTCATCCTGGCAGGGGAAAGTTCGTCGCCTGAAAATTTGCCCGGTCTGGCAACATTTACGGCGGGGATGATCAACCGGGGCACGGCGCTCCTTTCTGCCAGCGAGCTTGAAGAAAGAATTGAATCGATCGGTGGAAATTTTTCGACGGCGGTGACTCTCGATATCTCGCGTTTCTCCTTAACTTTTCTGAGGGAATGGCTGGATCAGGCCCTCGAGTCTCTGAGCTTGATGATTCTTCAACCGGATTTTGCCGAGCGAGAAATCGTTGCCCTGAAAAGAACGACCTATTATGAATGGCTCGCCCGTCAGGCCGACCCGGAGTTTGTCGGCTATCGGCAGCTCCTGCGGCGCCTTTTTCAAGGCCATCCCTGGCAAAAGGCCTTTTATAACGAGGAGGTCTTTAAAAATATTTCCCGACGGGATATCCAAAATTTTTATGAGACCTATTACCGTCCGAACAACGCGGTCCTCGTTCTGGCCGGGAATCTGACTCTTGTCGAAGCCGCCCGAAAAGTCAGCCATTTCTTGAATCTCTGGGCTGAGAGGGAAATCAAGCGGCCTTCTCCTCCTCCGCCAGTCCCCGCTTCGGAGGGCCGGTTTTGCCTTGTCGATTTCCCGGCGGCAAACGACGCCTTTCTTTTTGTCGGTAACCTGATTTTTCCGAATTCCGATCCAGACGTGTTTCCATTCTCCGTCCTCAGCCAGATCCTGGGCGGAACACCGAATAGTCGTCTGCTCTTGAACCTGCGGGAAGCCAGGGAATTCGCCTATTATGCCTTCAGCCAACTAGATCTCTTTCGGACCAGCGGCGTGTACTCGATCCGGACGAAAGTCATTGCCTCGGCCTGTTTTTCCGCTGCTCAGGAGATTCTCAAGGAGCTGGAACGGATGGCTCGGGAAAAAGTCTCCTCTTTTGAAGTCGAGCAGGCCAAACAGTTTTTGATCGGACGCTTTCCCCTCGAGCTCGTTCGAGTGGAATCTTTGGCCAGACGGGTTTCCGAGATCGTCTCTTTTGAGCTTGGGAAGCCCGGCTGGGAAGGCTATTCGGATCAAATTATGCTCGTCGATCCGAACCGGGTGTTCGAGGTCGCCCAGAAATACCTTCTCGCCAAACCCGTCGTTGTCTTTGTCGGAAATCGGGATCTTCTGCTCGATTACCTCCAAGATTTGGACACTCTGGAAGTTTATGACGCCAAGGGAGCCTTGCGATTTACTCTAAAAAAGGGAGGCGAGCGATGAAAATCGTCGAATGCGTGCCCAACTTCAGCGAGGGTCGCGATCATAATAAGATTAGAGCGATTGCTGACGCCATCGAACATACGTCGGGGGTCAGACTTCTCGATGTCGATCCCGGAGAGTCGACCAACAGGACGGTCGTGACGTTCATCGGGTCTCCGGATGACGTCAAGGAGGCCGCTTTTCGAGCCATCGCCAAGGCGGCGGAGCTGATCGACATGAGGACGCACAAGGGCGCGCACAGCCGGATCGGCGCCACCGATGTCTGTCCCTTCGTCCCGATCTCAGGAGTCTCCATGGAGGACTGCGTCGCTCTGGCCCGGGAACTGGGCGAGCGGGTGGCCCGAGATCTATCCATTCCCGTTTATCTTTATGAAGAGGCCGCCCAGAGACCGGAGAGACGGAACTTGGCCAACATTCGAGCCGGCGAGTATGAAGGGCTGGAGGAAAAGATGAAAGATCCCGCCTGGGCGCCCGATTTCGGGCCGCCGGTCTTCAATCCCCGAAGTGGCGCTACAGTGATCGGAGCGAGGGAATTTTTGATCGCTTACAATATCAACCTCAATACCAGAGACAGACGGCTGGCTCAAGAAATCGCCCTCAACCTTCGGGAAAGCGGCCGGGCCAAAAGGGACGAGAAAGGGAATGTCGTCCGGGATGCCGAAGGCAAGACGATTTTTGTTCCGGGCAAATTCAAGCATGTCAAGGCCGTCGGCTGGTATGTCGAGGACTACGGCGTGGCCCAGATCTCGATCAATTTTACGAACTATAAGGTCACGCCGGTTCATCTCGTCTTTGACGAAGCCCAACGGGAAGCGGAAAAGCTCGGACTCCGGGTGACCGGCAGCGAGCTCGTCGGGCTGATTCCCAAGGAAGCCCTTCTCATGGCCGGGAAATATTACCTTGAAAAACAGGGCAAAAGCCCCGGTCTCCCGGAGGAGGAATTGATCCGGACGGCCGTTCTCTCTTTAGGGCTCAATGATGTTTCCCCTTTTGACCCGGAGAAAAAAATTATCGAGTTCCAGTTCAAAGATTCCTCTCCCTCGCTTGTTAAACTGACCCTGAGGGAGTTCGCCAATTCGCTTTCCCTCGATACGCCCACGCCGGGAGGAGGAAGCGCCGCTGCTCTGTGCGGAGCCCTGTCTGCGGCTCTCTCGACGATGGTCGCCAACCTGACGGTGGGGAAAAAGGGATATGAGGAAGTTCAGGAAAAGATGAAGGATCTGGCGATCAAGGGTCAGAGCCTTAAGGACGAACTTTTACAGCTGGTCGATGAGGATACTCGGGCCTTCAATAAGGTCATGGATGCTTTCCGGCTGCCCAAAGGGACGGAAGAGCAAATCAGGAGCAAAGAAGAGGCGGTGGAAACGGCGACAAAAGACGCCGCCCTCGTTCCTCTGAAAGTTCTGGAGAAATGCCTTTCTCTACTTGATTTAGCCATGGTCGCGGCCGCCGAGGGGAACCGCGAATCTCTGAGCGACGCCGGCGTGGCCGGTCTGGCGGCTGAGGCAGCGGCCGGAGGCGCCTATTACAATATCAGGATCAACCTGCCGAACCTCCGTGATACTGTCTTCGTCCAGGATGTAAGAAGCCGCGCCGATGAGCTTAAAGAAAAAGTCGCCCGGCTGGCCGTCGAGCTTAAAGCTTTGCTGGCGAGGGGATTGGAAAGGGCTTGATCCCCCCTTTTCCGGTGAGGCGTCGGGAGGCGAATTCACCCCAAGATTCACCTGAGAAGGCGATTGCCTTGCGGAGCCGATCAATCCATGATGGAAAAAAAGAAAGGTCAATGGCTGTGTCGTCCCGGTTGCGCGTCTTGGTGCGAAGACTCCGGAGAAAACTCTGGCTGATGCTCGCCCTTTGCCTTGTCTCGCTCCTCTCTTTCCTGTTCACCGATTTTTCCCCGGTCTCCCGGAACTTCGGTTTGCTTCTTCCGTTCGACGGGGTCGTCCTTATCGCCGGCCTAATTTTGATTCTCTTCTTTTGCCTGCGCAGTCTCTCCCTGAGCGAAAAGATCAAGTCCTTGGTCATCCGAGAGAATTTGACGGGCCTTTTCGACCGGGATTTTGCCCTTCATCGTCTCAAGGAAGAGTGCTATCGGAGTCGAAGGTACCACCATCCCTTGAGCCTGATCATGATCGAATTGGATGACTTTGAAACAATGAACTTCCACTACGGCCATTCCTCCGGCGACCATTTCCTCCGTTATTTCGGAAGTATTATCGGGCAGACAATCCGTCCTTCGGATATCGCGGCGCGATTTGACGGTCAGAAGTTTCTCCTGGTTTTTCCGGAAACGGGAAAAGAGGAAGCCCGAAAGGTGGCCGATCGGCTAAAGGAAGAAATCCTTCTCCATCCTTTCCGCATTGAACCAGAGAGCCGGGAAATGAAATTCACCTTCACTGCCGGGGTGAGTTCCTTTCCCGAGGATGCCGAGAGCGCCGAAGGCCTCCTCGAGCGCGCGAAAGAACAGCTTTCGATTTGCCGAAGAAAGGGTTCAGTCAATGAATGAATGGACATTTGAAGGCCGGACGATCAGGATTACGGAGGGCAATATCGCCCTTCTCGATGTCGAGGCTGTGGTCAATGCGGCGAACAAATATCTCAAGCTCGGCGGAGGAGTCGCCGGGGCCATCAAGGCCTACGGAGGGCCTTCGATCCAACAAGAGTGTGACGCCTTGGCTCCGATTGAGGTCGGCGATGCGGTCCTCACGAAGGGGGGGAACTTAAAAGCCCGATATGTCATCCATGCCGTCGGTCCCCGAATGGGCGAAGGGGATGAGGAATCCAAGCTGGCCAGGGCGACCTTGCGGAGTCTGGAAATCGCAAAGGAGCAGCGGATCAGAAGCCTCGCCTTCCCCGCCATCAGTACCGGAATTTTCGGTTTTCCGCTCGAACGGTGCAGCGAAATCATGCTCCGGACGGCCATCGATTTTCTCAAGAGGAATGATTATCCCCAGGAGATTGTTTTCTGCCTCTACGGCCAGGAGGCGTATTCCCTGTTTCTCCGCACGCTCGCGGCCCTCAGCCGCTGACCTTTCGTTCTAAAATAGTTTTTTCTTCCCGGCGAGCATTAAAACCAGGAAAATAAGGAAGCTCATAAGAACGATGCTCGCCGAGGCCGGAAAGTCGAGAGCAAACGCCGCCGCCAGGCCGGAAAGGACAGAAAAACCTGCGACGAATGCAGAAAGCCAGAGAGCTCGCTTGAAGCTTGTCGCTATCTGAAGGGCGGCCGCGGCGGGGATCACGAGCAGTGCGGAAACAAGAAGAATACCGACGACCTTCATTCCCAGGACGACGGTGATGGCCGTCAAGATCGTCAGCAGCAGGTCTAGCCGCTCCGTCTTCACTCCGGCCGCCCTCGCCGCCTCGGTATCGAAGGTGCTGAACATGAGCGGATGGTAGTTCGCCAGGACGACCAAGAGGACGGCAGCCATCAGCCCGACGGACAGCCAGACTTCGAAGTTCCGGACCGCCAGGATATCGCCGAAAAGGTAGCTGAAGAGATCGACGTTGAACCGCTGGGCCAGGGTTGCCAGGACGATTCCGAGCGCCAGGCCGCAGCTGCTGAAAATGCCGATGGCGATATCTCCATGCAGGCCGGCCTTCTTGCGGAGTTTAACGATTCCCCAAGAAGCAAGAACGGCCATGAGCAAAGAGGTCGCGATGGGAAAGACACGGAGGAAGAGTCCCAGCGCCACTCCGCCAAAGGTGACGTGCGACAGGCCGTGGCCGATCATGGCGTCTCTCCGCAGAAGAAGGAAAATTCCCAGGATCGCGCTAGCGAGAGAGATAAACAAACCGGCCAAAAGAGCCCGCTGCAAAAACGGATAGGTCAGGAAGGCGTCCATCCGCGGCTTCCGCTAATGAGAATGGGAAACGAGATGCCCGGCGGCGAGCATGGCTCTGAAGGCCTCAGAGCGGCAGAACTCCTCGTGTGAACCGTGGTAGACGAGTTTTTGATTCAAACAGGCGACGCGGCTGATGTGCTTGTTGACGATTCCAATATCGTGAGTGACGAGGACGATGGTGATGTGGCGGACAGTGTTCAGCTCATGCAACATTTCGTAGAAAAGCCCTTGAGTGGCGGCATCCACCCCGGTGGTCGGCTCGTCCAGGAAAAGAAGGATGGGATGATTGACAATGGCGCGGGCAATCATGACTCTTTGCTGCTGGCCGCCAGACAGGCTGCCGATCGGACGGGACATCATGCTGTCCATTCCGACGCTTTTCAAAGCCGAGACCACCGCCTCTTCTACTCCCTTCTTTCCGGCGCGGCGCCGGCCTGGTGCGCCGGCGGAAAGAGCCATGGACACGACTTCCTTGACCGAAGCGGGGAAAAGAGGGTCGAAATGAGTTGCCTTCTGGGGGACATAGCCGACGCTTGACCAATCGCCGAACTCTTCGACCGGCTTTTCCAGGAGCAAGACTCTTCCCCGGTTGGGCTTTAACAACCCGAGGATAATTTTGATCAATGTCGTCTTGCCCGAGCCGTTCGGTCCGAGGATGGCGAGAAAATCGCCCCGGCTGATTTTGAGATGAATATCTTCGAGCACAGGGACGTGGTCATAAGAGAAGGTGACGCCTTCCACCCGGACGAGCTCACGTTCTTCAGTCACAGCCCAGTCCTTTTTTCAGGTTGACGAGGTTTTGTTCCATGATTTCAAGAAAGGTCAACCCCGAGGTCCATTCTTTTTTGGTGAGATTAGCCCCGGTGTGGAGATCGAGAAGTTCGGCCCCGATTTCTTCCGCTAAAACCCTGGCCATTCGATCGACCGCATGCGCCTCTTTGAAGACTGCCCGGATCGAATTCTTTTTCGCCCATGAGATCAGGTCCGCCAAGCGACTCGGACGGGCCTCGGCATCCGGGCTCAGACCGAAAAGAGAGATCTGTTCGAGTTTGTACTTGGCGGCGAGATATCCGAAAGCGGCGTGGCCTCCGACGAGAAAAAATCTTTGCCGGCAGCGGCTGAGAGAAGCGGTGAAGAGATCTTCCAAGCGCTTGAGTTTTTCATTATAAAGGGCCGCATTTCCCGCGAAGGTCGAGGCTTCCAGCGGCTTGATTTGGCCGAGTGTTTGTGCCAAAAGATTCATGACCGCCCGGTCGACCTCGAGGTCAAGCCAGAGGTGAGGATCTTCTTTATCGGGTGGCGCTTTGAGCTCGCCGGTTCGCGAAAGGGAATCGATCACCGTAAGAAGCCGGGTTTTCGGAGAGATTCCGGCCTTCAAAATATCGCCGAACCAAGGCTCAAGCCCTTGACCGATGGAGATGATCAGGTCGGCTTTCGAAAGACGGATCATGTCGCTTGCCCGCGGCTGCCAGGTGTGAACGTTGGCCCCGGGCGGCAAGAGCAGGCTAACCTCCCCGGCTTCCCCGGCGACAGCGCGGGCGAATTCAAAAAGCGGAAAAATGCTGACCACGATTTTGATTTTTGATCCCGGGCCGGTTTCTGACCTGGAGACTATGATTTGGGCCAGAGTGAAAATCGCCAGGAAAATGGTTAGGCCGATCCTGATCTCGCGAATCCGGAGGCTTCCTTCTCCCGGCGCGGCTTTCAAGTCTTTTTCTCCTCAGAAGCTCGCGACTTCAGCTCCGCCGCCGATTGTCACTTCGTAGAATCGGGGCTTGGGATACCGTTTCTGAGCTGCTTTCTCGGTCAGCAATCTCTTAAAAACTGACTTCCTCGAGCGCTCGATGATGGCGATTCCTGATCCCCCGAATCCGGCGCCGACCAGACGAGCTCCCAGGCAGCCGCGATATTCCTGTCCGACTATATAGAGAAGATCGAGCTCCGGGCAAGAGACTTCGTAGTCGTTTTTTAGACTTTCGTGAGAAAGAAAAAGCAACCTTCCCAAAGAGCGGAAATCGTTTTTTTTGAGAGCTCGGACAGCCTTTTTGACTCGTTCGTTTTCGCTGACGACATGCCTGGCTCTTCGATATTGGACTTCGGTCATTTCCGATTTTGCCGTTTCGATCGCGGCGAGGTCGGCATCTTTATAAGATTGGATACCCAAGGTCTTGAGGACGTCGAAGGCGGCCGCGGCTTCCTGGCGGCGTTTGTTATACTCGGAAGAGGCCAGTTTCCGTCGGACTCTTGTATCGTAGACCAGAAGAGAGAGTCCGCTTTCGGACAGCTTGAGGGGAATCAGTTCAAAATTCAGGTTTTCGCAATCGAGAAAGATGGCCCTTTCGGGGCGGCCGAAGACCGCTACAAATTGGTCCATGAGACCGCATTTCACGCCGACAAAAACATTCTCCGCTTGTTGAGCCAGCTTGGCCATCTGAAGCCGTTCTAGGCCAAGATCAAAGAGGGCATCGAGCCCTTGAATCAAACTCACCTCAAGGGCGGCCGAGGAGCTTAACCCCGCCTCCATCGGGACATCCCCCCAGATCAGGGCGTCAACGCCTCCGAGCTTATATCCCTCATGGACAAGGACCCAGAAAATCCCTCGGACATAGTTTTCCCATTTTTTGCGCTTGGAAGGCTTGAGGTTACCAAGAGAGAACATTCCGCTCTCTCGAAAATCATCCGCCCAGAGGCGGACCTGGCCGTCGCTGCGCCTCGCAGCCAGGAAATAAGCCCTGAGATCGATGGCGGCGGGAAGCACATAGCCGTTATTGTAATCCGTATGCTCGCCGATGATGTTCACCCTTCCCGGAGCCGAGGAGAGAATTTGGGGGGGCCGGCCGAAAAGACGACGAAATTGAGCGTTTTTCATTATTTTCTCGAAAGTGGAGTCGAATTTTAGGCAAATGATGGCCAAAAGTCAATTTTAAATGAAAACGCCGCGACTTTGCGGTTGAATTGGCTTTCTTTTTGTGTCATCATTTGAAAACTAAGATGTCTGCGCGTGGAGGTTCATCATGAGCTCAATTTTCGAGGGACTGAGACCGCCCGCCCTGTGGAAGCATTTTGCTGAAATCCTCAGGATCCCCCATTGTTCCGGCAATGAAAAGGCGCTTGGAGATTACATCATCTCCGTTTCCTCAGGCCTGAACCTTCCCCACCGCCGAGATCGAGTCGGCAATGTCTTGGTCTTCAAGCCGGCATCCCCTGGACTCGAAAAGGCCGAGGGAGTCATCCTCCAGGGTCATATGGACATGGTCTGCGAAAAAAACTCCGATACGGAGCATGATTTCTCGCGCGACCCAATTGTTCCTCAAATCAAAGACGGCTGGGTCCAGGCTCAAGGGACCACCCTCGGAGCCGATAACGGGATCGGCTTGGCAGCGGCTCTCGCGGTCATGGAAGACCGGAGCTTGGTTCATGGCCCTCTGGAATTTCTTTTTACCGTAGACGAAGAAACCGGACTGACCGGAGCTAATAAACTGGGCAAAAACTTTCTCCGGTCGAAGAGGCTTCTCAATCTGGACAGCGAGGATATGGGAACCTTTACCAT
>CAZNVB010000286.1:0-3206 GCA_964576265.1 uncultured Eubacteriales bacterium
ACGCCATGTGGATCAGCCCGGACGGCGAGCGGCTGATCGTCGGGAACGACGGCGGCGTGGTCATCAGCCTGAACCGCGGCCGGAACTGGCGCTTCGTCACCAACCTGCCGCTCGGACAGTTCTATCACGTCGATTATGACCTGCAGTATCCCTATTACCTCTATGGAGGACTTCAGGATAACGGAACGTGGCGCGGTCCGGCTTACAACCTTCGCGGCCGATCGCTGGGCAACGAGGACTGGCTGAATGTCGGCGGAGGAGACGGGTTCGACGCGGCCGTGGACCCGGAAAATCCCAACTGCGGTTACGGGATGTCTCAGGGAGGGAATCTTTATTATTTTGATGTGACGACGGGAACGAGCCGGGCCATTGTGCCGACCGAGTCCGAGATCAAGCATCGTTACAATTGGAACGCGGGATTTGCCGTCGACCCGTTCAAGCCGGCGACGATTTATCTCGGGAGCCAGTTCGTCCACCGCAGCCCGGATAAAGGGCGAACCTGGGAGATCATCAGTCCCGACCTGACGACGAACGATCCGGAAAAGCAAAAACAGTCGGATAGCGGCGGTCTGACCCTCGACGTCACCAACGCCGAGAATTACTGCACGATCCTCAGCATCGCTCCCAGCCCGCTGAAGGAAGGAATGCTCTGGGTCGGCACGGACGACGGGAATGTCCAATTCACCCGGGATGCGGGAAAGACCTGGGAACTTGTTTCCCGAGCGATCGTCACCGGGAAAAGACCTCTGGCTCCCGCCGGCGCGGCCGTGCCTCACATCGAGCCGTCCCATTTCGATGAAGCCACGGCCTACGTCGTCTTCGACGATCATCGCCGCTCGAATTTCACTCCCTATGTTTTTGTAACCCGGGATTACGGTAAGACCTGGAAGAATCTGGCGACGCCGGAGATCGACGGCTACTGCATGGTGGTCAAGGAAGACCCGGTCAACAAGAGCCTGCTTTTTGTTGGGACCGAATTCGGCCTCTTTGTCAGCTTCAACGGCGGAGCCAGCTGGATGAAGTGGACTCATGGGCTGCCGACCTGTCCGGTTTATGATTTGGCCATCCATCCCCGGGAGCACGATCTCATCATCGCCACCCACGGCCGGTCCCTTTACATCATCGACGATATTACGCCGCTGCGGGAAATTTCGGATGAGGTGACGAAAAAGAAACTCCACCTCTTCACGGTCAATGAAGCGATAGCCTTCCAGTCGGGGAGAATGAGCGTTTACCTGAGCCCGGGCGATACGGCCTTCTCCGGGGAGAACAAGCAGACGGGGGCTGGCATTAGTTACTTCCTCATTCCGAGCGAGAAAAAACCCGAGGAGCCCTCGGAGCCGGCCGTGCAGACGACTGAGGCGACAGCCATGACGGGCGGCCGGATGTTCGGCATGACGGGCGGTCAGATGCCTCCGGGCATGATCGGCCGGTTCGGCCGGTCGGCGGGGCGCGTGTCGATCACCATCCTTGATTCCCAGGGGAAATTCGTCAGCCAGCTCAGCGGGCCGGAGAACAAGGGAATCAACCGGGTTTACTGGAATCTGCGCGAGAGCGAGCCGCCGACGGGCCCGGGAGAGCAGCCGTCGGCCGAGGAAAGAGGGGAGACGATGTTCTTCGGCCGGGGAGCAGGCGGCACGATGGTTCTTCCCGGTAAGTACACCGTCAAAATCAAGTACGAAGATCAGGAGGCCAGCCAGACATTCGAAGTCAAAACCGACCCGCGATTCAAGATCGATCCTGCCGTACTCAAAGCGAATTATGACCAAGCCAAAGAAGCTCAGAAGCTGAGCCGGGCCATCACTCAGGCCAACCGTCAGCTTCAGCAAACGCAGCGCTCTTTGACGACCGTGAAAGAAAACCTCCGGATGAGCCGGAATCCCAGGGCGGAAGAGCTGCGCAAGGCGGCGGAGGAGCTCGAGAAAAAACTCAAAGAATTGACGGAAACCCTTAGCCCGACACCGCCGAGACAGGGAATTGCCGATCGCTCGTCGGGGCTGCAGAGCCAGGTGATGAGCGCCGTTTCCGGCATAACCGGTGCGGGATACGAGCCGGTGTCGCAGGCCGCTCAGGTCAGGTACGAAAAGGTCAAGCCGAAGGTCGCCGAGTTTGTCGGCCGGTTTAACGATTTCTACCAGAAAGATCTCGAGGCGTTCAAAAAACTGCTCAAAGATGCGGATTTCTCGCTCTTCGGCCCCTTCATGTCCCTGAAGATCGATTAGGAAGAATTATCCGCCAGCCGAGATTGATCGCTCTGAGGAGTGATTACTTTTTTTGTTGTTCAAAGCGGGCGATGACCTGCGTCTCGCCCTCGACGTAGACGCGGATCGTTTTTTTCTTTTCTTTGACCGCACCTTCCCAGCCGACAAACTTATAAGGCTTGCCCTCGTAGATTTTGCCCGGCTCCGAGGGGTCCATGAACTTACCCAGCCGGCTCGGATCCCGCGGCGTCTCGGCCGTGGCCCCGGGCATAATCGTCTCGTTGATCGCGTAGGCGTCCTGGTAGCTGTTGGCGACGAGCATCTCCTTGCGCACATCATCGACGATCTTGAGGGTGTGCCAGCCGGGCGCGTCGAAACGGGCGACGAACGAGCCGTAGTTCGGTCCCTTGATGTACTCGGTCGTCCATCTCCCGCCGTAAGTCACCATCGGCAGGCCGTCCAGCTCGAAACGGGTTTTCCCCAGTCCGGGCTCGGTCTTGACGGTCAGAATGTGATTTCCCCGCTCCATCCCTCCTTCAGGGGACGGCTTATACAAATAAACCCGACCGCTCTGCGGGGGGAGGGTCAAGGAGATCCTCTCTTTTCCAATATCCAAGGCGCGTTCATCATAGACATCCCAGAGCAGGGAAGTCGGGAATCCTCCCTGGAGTTCCAGGCGCCTTTCCTGGTCGGTCGGGTTGACGGCGACGATCCCGTTTTTGAACCTCCGGTAATGGACTTCGTCCGCGACTTCCTCTTGACTCACCGGCTGTCCGACGGTGAGGCTGTAAAGCAGCCGCACCGCCCGATCGTCCTTCACCTTCTCCGGGCTGTACCCGGCGCCCCAGATGAAGTTCATCAGCCGGGCCGAAGCATAACAGAAAAAGGCGTCGTCTTTGAGCGAATGGTTGGTGTCGTGCCCGAGATAACTCAGGCAGCAGACCTGCTTTCCGGCCGGGATTTTCTTGTCGATTCCGTTCCAATTCTTATGCCAGTCGCCCCAGC
>CAZNVB010000287.1:0-3180 GCA_964576265.1 uncultured Eubacteriales bacterium
CTTCATAAGTAATCAGAAAAGCGATCAGAGCCCCGAGCGACGAAAAAATCAGCCCGATGACCAAAACAAGAGCAAACACTGTCTTTAATCCCGAAGGTTCAGCACGACATTTCGCTCCTCTTAAGAGCTTATTCCCAAGCCCGGCGGGCCCGTTCTTCCGGCTTTTCAAACCGCCTGCTTTTCGACTGTTCTTCCGTTCTCAATGAAGCCTTTATCATCAACGATGAGAGGCCGGGACCTGGTCCGTTTTTTCTATCGCCTAAGCCAGGGAGCTTTGTAGCCCGGCGGTCGGGGCTTGACGACCGGAATTTTTGGCCTGAACCGAATATCGATCGGCTCCACCCGGCCGGCCTCTATTTTATAAAGAAGCGACTGGTAAGGCTCAAAACGGAGCACGATCGGATAAAGCTTCCTGTCGAGCTCGACCTCGATCGGGATTTCGATCGTCTCCGCGGTTAGAGACTGACCGTATTCCAACGGGAATTTCAGATCCTTCGCTTTGGGGTGAGCAAAAAAGATATAAGTTGATTCGCCGTCCCGTCGGCACCAGAAAGGCGGCACCGTTTGACCGCGTACGAGCGGCTTGACTTCCCGGGGCATTCGCCGCCGCACAGATGGGGCTCTCTCCAATTCTTTCAACAGTTCGTTATATTCCGCATGAGAAATGGCTCCGGGTTCTTTGGGGGGCCGCTTGAGCACGATCTCCAGGCCTTCGCCGGCGAGCTCGATCAGCCGCTTGAGAGTCAGATAATCCACATAGCCGACATCGATATAAAGCAGCCTGAAGGCGGCGTCCCCGACTCGGAATAGCCCGTCTTCCATCCTGCCCTTTTCCAGGAACTCGCGGTTGATCCAGAGGGGATGATAGCCGTCCAGCTCTTCGGGAAAATAAACATAGCGCATCTCGTAATGACCCCACGCCCATTGAAACTGCTTCTCCGGAGGCATCTCCCCTGCCATCCAGGCGTCTTCGAGCGGCAGGTAGACGGCCACGTCCGAGGCGGTCTTTCCTCTTTTGAGATAGCCGGAAACGGTTCTCAGATAGCGATTGAAGGCGGGAATCTCATCGGCCAGGGCTCCGTCCGGTCCGACATGGACGCTGGCATAGAAACTGACCGTGTCCAGGCCGCGGGGATTGTGCGGCTTGCCGTGCCAGATGATGTGATTGACTCCATTGGCAAAGAGCGCATCGGCGAGCAATTTTAGATCGGCCGTCTGCTCTTGACGAAGATAATCGGCCGGCCAGCCGTATATACAGGTAAAAGTCTCGGCGCTGACGACCTTTTTCCCCGAGAGCGCCGCCGCCGAGGCGGGAATCGTGTTGTATTCTGGCTCATAAAGAAGGGCTTCTCCTTCAGGGATATCCAGCGTCGCATAAGCCGAAAGAATATCGGCCGGAGCGCCAGCGCACTGCCCGCGGGAAAAAATCCCGTTGGCATTCAACAATGAATCAAAAGTTTTATAAAACTCGACGACTTTTTCCGAAACCAACGCCAGATAATCATAGAGCCTTCCGGCCTGATCCGGCTCATAGATTCTTTCCATGAAAGGGCTGATGTCGTAGCCGTATTTCCGCTTGAAATCATCCCCCATTCCCCGCGTCCATAAGCCCCGCGTTTCCACCTCCCAGCTGTCGACGAAATAGTTTTGGGGGATTTTTGTCTTAGGCCGAGGGAAGGCCTTGAGCAAGCGCTCGAAATAAGGGATGTAATTTTCGGGATTCAGATGGTCGACGACGTAGCCTTCCTTCGGATACTCCCAGGACTTGGTAATTTTTTGCCGCCATTCCGGATCGCCGTACCTCTGAGTGGCCTGTTCGAAAGGCACCCGGCTGTCCCCGAAAGGCCAGAGGGTGCCGAAAGTGAGGTCGCATCCTAATCCGATGCGGTCGGCGTAGGAAATCGCTTCCGCCACGATCTCGCGCCATTCCGGGCTCAGCCACTCCTGCCGCGGAGTATAAGACGTGCTCGACCGGTCCCGGGCGTTCAAAGGATAGACCCAGGCGAGCTCAACCCCCCCGAAGCCGTTTTTTTTCAGCCAGTCCAGGTTCCACCGCACATCGGACTTTTGAATACGCGAGGCAAACCACCAGTAGCGGGCATAAGGAGCCGAAACACCGCCGAAAGGTTCCTGGCGCCGGCCACCTTTCTGCCGCAGCCCCGGATTTGCCTGCGCGCCGCCGAGCAAAACACAAAAAACACTGAAAAAAATGACCATTCTTTTCATTTTTTCCCTGCCGCTCTTCAAAGCCTTCATGCCGTCCGCAATCAAGACAGAAGCGGTTCCCTGTCGGGTCCGAAGAGCCAGATTAGCAGAGCCCAGGTCGGTTTTCAAGAAATAACGAATTCAAAAACCCGGCGGCTTGACTTCCGTTCACCTCAAGTTCTATCATCCCGGACGATGAGCGGAGGCTGCGGATAGATCCCCTGCCCGCGGCTTTTTTTCCGCCGCCAATGCCACATCGGGAATAGCGTCCCAGGGATGAGGTAAAAAAATGAAAGAAACACGCGCCGTAAGGACAAGCCTCATCGCCCTCCTGACCGATTTCGGGGAGAGGGACTTCTTCGTCCCGTCCCTCAAAGCCGTGATCGCCGGGATCAATCCCCAAGCGCGGACGATCGACATCAGCCACGAGATCCCGCCCTTCGACATCCGCGCAGCGGCTTTCATTCTTTTTTCCTGCCGGGCGTTTTTTCCCAGAGGGACGGTTTTCCTCGCGGTCGTCGATCCCGGTGTGGCAAGCGGCCGGCCGATTCTCCTGGCGGAAACACAGCGGTATTTGTTCATCGCGCCGGATAACGGACTTCTCACGCTCGCCCTCCAGAACGAGGCAATCCTCAACCTCCGGCACGTCACGGCAAGCCGATTCTGGCTCACCTCTGCCCGGACAACGTTCGAGGCCAGAGACAGGATGGCGCCCGTCGCCGCTTGGCTCACGCTCGGAATCCCACCGGACGAATTCGGCCCCCGGGTAAGGAGCTACCGGCGTCTCAAGATCAACCGACCCGTCCGGCGCGACCGCGAAGTCGTCGGAGAAATCCTCTACCAAGACAGGTTCGGCAACCTGATAACCAACATTCCGTTCTCAATGTTTCGACCGACCGCGGAGGCAAAATCAGAGCCGAAAATTGTCCTCTTTCTTGGAAGAAACCGGGTTGACCGCTTGGCCCAATCTTACGC
>CAZNVB010000288.1:0-1689 GCA_964576265.1 uncultured Eubacteriales bacterium
CTATGAGCCCGACGCCCCGCATTTCACCCCGCGGATCAGCGGCTGCCTTCTGGCCGGCGGCCGGGCCGGGTTGAGCATCATCCGGCGAAAAGACGACGGGTCTCCCGCCAAGACCCTTGTCTCCTGGATGCCGCTCCCGGGACAAGCCAAGATGGTTGCCACCTACAAAGGACCCGAAGAGGATCCCCTGCCTTCTTTCGGCGACCAATTCATTGACCTCGAAATCCGGGAGAAGACGCCGGCTGACATGGTCTCGGTCGTCGATGAGGCCCTCAGGCCGGAAGGGAAGGAAAGAGACTATCGCGTTGCGGCCGCTTGCGTTTTTGCTTCCTTATCCGACCTCCGAGACTTTCGCCTCGAAATCATCAATCGAAAGGATGGCCCCCGATGAAGGAAGATGACGGTAAATCCGCCCGATTGCAATATTCTGCCAAAGTCAAAGAAGATTTCCCGGAAAGCCTCGTTTTCGCCGGCCAATCCTTTCGCAAGAGAATGTCCCTGCGCTATGGAGAAAACCCAGGATATCCGGCCGCTTTCTATGTCGAAGAGGGCGCCTCGGGCCCGAACATGGCTTCTCTGACTGTCCTCCAGGAGGGATCGAAGGGTCTGAGCTATATCAATCTGGCCGATATGGACCTCGGCCAGAGGCTCGTCAAGAAGCTGGCTGAGATTCAACCCGGAAAATCGATCTGCGTCCTGGTGAAGCATGAGATGCCGAGCGGGGTGGCGACCGGAAATTCGCCCGAGGAAGCTTTTGACAAGGCCTGGCACTGCGATCCCCTTTCCAACTTCGGCAGCGTAGACGTCTTCAACTCCGAAATCACGACTTCGCTCGCTGTTCGCCTCATCGAAAGCGCCCGGAACATCGAAGTCGTCTTCGCCCCAGAGTACTCGTCCGATGCTCTCGAAATTTTGGCCAAAAGGAAATCCCTGCGCGTCGTCAAAATGGACGTTGCGCCCGACCGCCAGGCTTTGGACAACGGGCTGGAATTCAAGAGACTGGCCGGAGGCGTCCTGGTCCAGAAAAGGTTCGATTCCCGGATTCGAAGCGATCGGGATATCGATATCGTGTCGATCCGAATGCCGTCGGCCGAGGAAGTGGAGGCGGCCATCTTCAATTGGATCGTCGCCTGTTTCACCCGCTCCAACGCCGTGGTCATCGGCCGGAGCGATAAAGTCCACGGAATCGGCTCGGGCCAGCGCAGCCGGATCGACGCCGCCGATTGCGCCATCCGTTTCTCCCGGCGAGGATACGGCCCCGAGGGGTGCGTGATGGCCTCGGACGCGTTCATGCCTTTTCCGGACGTCGTTGAGTTGGCGGCGGAAAACGGAATCACCGCCATCATCTATCCACTCGGCTCCATTCGCGACCAAGAGGTCATCGCCCGAGCCAACGAGCTCGGCCTGGCCATGATTATAACCCGAGCCCCGGGAGAAACCGACAGCGAGCGGAGTTTTCTCCATCGCTGAGCAAGGCCTATCTTTCAGGCGCCGACTCCGATATAATAGAAATCTATAAACAAGGAAAACTGAAAAATGAAAAAAGACCAACCCGATGAAGAAAAAATCCCCTGCGAGGTCTGCCGGAAAATGATTCCGAAAGCCGCCGCTTTGCATGCGGAAGGCCGGGATTATGTCCTCTATTTTTGCCATGTGGATTGTCTGGATCACTGGAAGGACCAGAAGGGA
>CAZNVB010000289.1:0-24177 GCA_964576265.1 uncultured Eubacteriales bacterium
GCTAAAACCTCATGGGGACGAAGGTTGGCGTTGATCATCATCATTCCCCTCCCCTCTCCAAGGCTCGATTTGAGCGAGCGAAGATTTGAATATGAAGAGCCTCAATATTTAACAAATTTCTCTTTCGGCGCGCCGCAGACGGGACATTTATCCGGCGCCTCGCCCTCGACCGTGAAGCCGCAGACGCTGCAAACATGAATCGGGAAATATTCCAGATCGCCACCTTTCTCGACCGCCGCTTTCGCTTTCTCATAGAGCCCGGCGTGGACTTTTTCCGCGGCCATGGCGGATTGAAAATACATCACGGCCGCTTTCTCGCTCTGGTTCTCGGCGACCTTCAGATAGGCCGGGTACATCTCCGTGACCTCAAAATTCTCGCCCTCGAGGGCCGCCTGCAGATTGGCGGCGGTCTTGCCGATCCCGTTCAGGACCCGGAGATGATTCGTGGCGTGAACCTGTTCGGCAAAGCTATTCGCCCGAAAAAGCCTGGCCACGTTGGGCAGTTTTTCTTTTTCCGCCGCGTCGGCAAAAGCCAGATATTTCAGGTGAGCCTGGCTTTCCCCGGCGAAGGCGCTCTTGACGTTTTCCTCGGTCATCTTTTTCATTCGTCAAACCTCCTCAATGGCAATCATTTTTTCGATGGCCCCTCTGGCTCTCTGGCTGATCCCCGGAGGAACCTCGACCTTGAATTTCATTTCTTCCATGGCCTCCCAGACCTTGCGGAGAGTGATTTTTTTCATGTTGGAGCACAAGGCGTCGGCCTTGAGAGGATAAAACATCGTCTGTCCGTTTTCAATTCTCAGGCGATGGAGAATCCCGGTCTCCGTCCCGACGAGGACTTCCTTGATCGCTGTTTCCCTAGCCGCCCTGACCATGGAACCCGTGGACATGACCCGGTCGGCCAGGTCGATGACCTCGGGCCGGCACTCGGGATGAACCCAGACTTCGGCCTCAGGATGTTCTCTTTTCCCGGCCAGCACATCCGCCGCCAGAAATCGGTCATGAACATAGCAGTAACCGTCCCAGGGGATAATTCGCTTACTGGTCTGGCGGGCGACGTAGGCGGCCAGGTTGCGGTCGGGGACGAACAAAATCTCATCATCAGGCAGGGAATATACGACTCGGACGGCGTTCGACGAAGTGCAGCAGACATCCGCCTCGGCTTTAACTTCCGCCGTGGTGTTGACATAACAGACAACCGGCCTCCCCGGGTACCTCGATCTCCATTCTTTGAGCTCACGGGCGTTAATCATGTCGGCCATCGGGCAGCCGGCTTTCAGGTCGGGAAGAAGAACGATTTTCTCCGGGCAGAGAATGGCCGCCGTTTCGGCCATGAAATGAACGCCGCAAAAAACAACGACTTCCGCGTCGACCCGGGCGGCTTCCTGGCTCAGGCCGAGGGAATCCCCCACGTAGTCGGCGATCTCCTGGACCTCTCCGATCTGGTAATTATGGGCCAGGATGACGGCATTCCGCTTTCCCTTAAGCTCACGAATCCTGGCCACGACTTCGGACTTGGTCATCGCTTTCGATTCCCGATCAGTCTCTCCGCTTTCTGACATAAGCCCGAAAGATGTCCCCTTCCTCCTCGACGCCGAGAAATTCCTGGCCGCTCATTTTGCACCAGGCGGGCAGGTCGTCTCGAATCCCGGCGTCCGTGGACAACACCTCGAGGACCTCTCCGACTTTCATTTCCTTGATTTTTTTGGCGGTCTGGATGATCGGCATAGGGCAGAGAAGTCCGAAACAATCGAGCTTGACGTCGGCGTTCATTGGTCTCCGCTCTCGGCCGTCCGGATAAAGAACCAGCCGCGCTCAATGCCTCCCGAGCTCGGCCCCGCAGCTGGGACATGAATCCGCCCCTTTCTTGGCCAGGCCGCCGCAATGAGGACAGTCCTCAAATTCGAGATGGCAATGCTCGCAGATCGCCTTGAGCTCCTCGATCGGCCCCTCACAGTACGGACAGTAGCATTTCTCTTTCGCCGCTTCTGCTTCGACGGGCTTACCCTCGGCAGCCTGCTTTTTCTTGTAGTCGGCAATCGCGGCGTGGAGTGCGTCCGCTCCGAGGTTCGAGCAGTGAAGCTTGTTTTTCGGCAGCCCGCCGAGCTCCTCAGCCACCGTCGAGTTGGTGATCCTCATCGCCTCTTCCAGCGTTTTTCCCATCGCCATCTCGCTGACCATGCTGGAGACGGCGATGGCGGCGCCGCAACCGAACGTCTGGAATTTGATATCTTTCAGCCGATTGTCCTCGACTTTGATATAAAAGGTCATCATATCCCCGCAGACGGGATTCCCGACCTGGCCGACGCCGTCGGCGTCTTTGATCACCCCGACATTGCGCGGGTTCTGAAAATGGTCCATCACCTTGTCGCTGTAAATCATTTTTTTTGTTCCTCCAAAAATTTCGTGTACAGCGGGGACATCGCTCTCAACCGCTCAACGATCGGCGGGAAAACCTCGGCCAGATAATCAATATCCTCGGGCGTGATGTCATCAATCAAGCTGAAGACGAGTGATCCCTGGGCCAAAGCATGGTTAAGCCCCATGGCCAAAAGGACATGGGACGCTTTGAGAGCCCGGGAAGTGCAGGCCGAGCCGCTCGAAGCTGCGATTCCCTTCATGTCCAGGTTCAGGAGCATGGCCTCGCCTTCGATGAATTCGACGCAAAAACTGGCGTGGTGGGGGAGCCGCTTTTCGCGGTGACCGGTGAGATAAATCCTCTCCACGCGGCTGAGAAGGCGGTCAATCAACCGATCCCTCAAGCCGGCCATCCTGGCTGCACGCTCCGTGAGCGCCTCCCGGGCAAGATCGGCGGCCCGACCCAACCCGACAATCCCGGCCACATTTTCCGTCCCGGCGCGTCGCCCTCCTTCCTGGATGCCGCCGTCGACCAGGGGCAAAATCCGAGTCCCTTTCTTGATAAAAAGGGCAGCGCTTCCTTTGGGGCCGTAAAATTGGTCGCCGGCCAGGCTGAGGGCGTCGACGCCCAGCTCGACGACATTGACCGGCATGTTGCCGATCGCGGCCACCGCATCTGTATGGAGGGGCACTCCGGCGCTGCGGCAGACGGCGGCGATCTCCGCCAGCGGCTCGA
This sequence comes from uncultured Eubacteriales bacterium, assembly GCA_964576265.1. Taxonomy (GTDB): domain Bacteria; phylum Acidobacteriota; class Aminicenantia; order Aminicenantales; family UBA8522; genus CAZNVB01. The sequence continues at coordinate 3,095 of CAZNVB010000289.1, forward strand.
CGGTGCCGACTTCGCTCGAGGCCAGGATGATCGAAACGAGCACCGTCTCTTTTTTGATCGCCCGCCGGACATCCGCCGGGTCGATCAGCCCCGACCCGTCCACCGGCACAAGGGTGATCGAAAAGCCGTGCTTTTCCAGGCTCTTCGCCGAATGAAGCACGGATTGATGCTCGATTGCCGAAAGGACAAGATGCTGGCCTTTATCCCGGCGGGCCAAGGCCATCCCCTTGAGGGCAAAATTGTTGGCTTCCGAACCGGATGCCGTAAAGAAGATCTCGCCGGCTTCCGCTCCAATGAGGCCGGCGACTTGAGCCCGGGATTGCTCGATCGCCTCGAGAGCTTCCTGACCGATCCGGTGAAGGCTTTGCGGATTTCCGAACTTTTCACCGAGATAGGGCAGCATCGCGTCGCGCGCCCTCGGGTCGAGCGGCGTGGCCGCGATGTGATCGAGGTAAATTCTTTTCATCTCGCTCAGACGGCGATGACTTCTTTGATCTCCGGGACTTCTTTCCTGAGCAGGCGCTCAATTCCCATCTTCAGGGTCATCTGCGACATCGGACAGCCGCCACAAGCGCCGGTGAGCCGGACCTTCACCACCCCGTCCTGGACCTCGACAAGCTCGACGTCTCCCCCATCGGCCATCAGAGCCGGCCGAACCTTGCTCAGAGCGGCTTCGACTTTTTCTTTCATGGGAGTCTCCTTTCTCCAATCCCTATCAATATAGCTTTCTCGGCCGAAATTTTCCACCACTGACCAAAAGAACGGGGTCCGCGGCTCGGCGGTTCCCCCGGTCTTCATTGAAGCCGCGGCTTCTTTGATCCAGCACTTTCTCCCGCCTTGCCCTCGGAGGAAAAAAGATCTTCGCTCGTCGACGGCCGGAATAAGAGAATAACCACCTTTCATATTTTAGCCGAATGTCGATCCGAAATCAACTATTCCTATCGGAATAGTCAACTTTAATTTTTTCCTTTAGACAAGCTCTCCCCGGGCCACGGGAAAGACCCGGCCGCCGACCTGGACGGCGGTTTTCCCCTTCGTCTCTTCCGCCCGGAGAAGGAGGAGAGAGGGTCGACCGACCTCATGGCCCTGTTCCACCCGAAGATCGACCCGGGCCGAACCGAAATAACGGGTCCGGACAAGATAACCGGCCAGGCAACCGTTGGCGCTTCCTGTCGCCGGGTCCTCGGGAACTCCGTAGCCTCCGGCAAAGACCCGGACGTGAAGGCTGTTTTTCGGGTTGCACGTCTCCGGGCAAAACACACAGACCCCCTTGGCCTCGAGACCTTCGATCAGCTTGATCATCCGCCGTCCCTCGACCCGGCATCTTCGGATCGCTTCGAGGGTCCGCAGGGGGACGATGAGGAACGGCAGCCCGGTCGAGACCTCGCGCGAAGGAAATTCTGGGTCGAAATCGGCGGGTCGGAGGCCGAGGGCCGGAGCGACATTCGCCGGCTCGACGGTTTTGCCGAAGCGCGGTTCGTTTTGCCTCATCCAGAGGATGTCGGGCCTCGCACCTCGATAGCTGAAGGTGACCGGAATCCGGCCGATCTTCAAGTTCAGGACAACCTCCTTCACCCGCTCCTTGAGAATGTCTTGCTGGATGACAAAAGCGGTGCCGAGCGTCGGGTGTCCGGCAAAGGGAACTTCCTGTCGAGGCGTAAAAATCCGGACGTCGAACCCGCCCCGGCTCGGCTCATCCCTGAGGATGAAAGCCGTCTCGGAAAAATTGAATTCCCGGGCAATTTTCTGCTTTGTCCAAGGCGAAAGATCCCTCGCCCTCCGGACGACGGCCAGTTCGTTGCCGGAATATTTTTCCTCGGCGAACACATCGACGATGACAAAAGGGCGACCTTTCATTTCTCATCCCAGTCGAGAAGCCTCCGTTCACCCTCGAGGGCTTGAATCGCTGTTACATCCTGGCTGACCTCAAGGCAACCGCAATATGTCCCGGCAGAGTCACGAACGGCAAAATAGCGGATAAAAATCAGGCGCTCGTTCATCCGGATCCAGAAATTGGCCGAATCCCGGCTTCCCTCACGAAAAGCCGAAAGAATCCGGTTGACAAGGTGAACACTGGCCGGCGGATGGCAGTTCTGGACCTTTCGGCCGATGACGCCCGGGCTGCGGGGAAAGATTCGCTCCGCCGTTCCGGAATAATAGCGCACGGTGTCGGTTTCGTCGACGAAAGTGATGTCGACCGGAAGATGAGTCAGCAGGAGGTCGATTTGCCGAGGAGTCAAAGATCCGACCGCCAGTTCGATCGAAGCTGTCGGCCTCTGGTAGGAGGGCAGAGGAGAAAGCTCATCCGGAGCGACGGAAGGCTGCCATTCCTTGCCCGGCTTGATCCAGGCAAACCCAATCTCCTCCTCCCCTTTCTTGACTCGGGCCCAGTCTGCTTCGCCCAGAGCTTCGAGGGTCATCGGCAAAAGGATTTTTTCTTCTTTATAAATCATATCGGCCAGAGCCGTGCCGAGCTTCCGCCCGGCGCCGATCACCGGCGCCGCCTCTTCTCGATCCAGACGAGGCTTCAGGTCGCGAAACATCGCCCGGATGTCATCATGGACGGCCCACATGACTTTGGACGGCCCGCTGATTCCTTTGGCCTCAAGGAGAGGAAAAAGCTGGTTCTCTTTGCGCCGATAATGTATTTCCACCTCCGAAAGGACAGCCAGCTGTTCCCTTACTTCAGGTTTGAGATTTTCCCAGGCGGTCTGTTCCGCTTCCAACCTGTTCAACAGATCGTTCCAGCGCTGCAAGTGCTTTTCTAGAGCTCGATTTTCCTCCATCAAGGTGTGAAGGGGATGACCGGGAATCGCCGTGGGAAGAGATTGCCCGGCCAAGGATTCTTTAAACACCTGGACATGGACGTCGCAGAGACGCTTGACCTCCTCTTCGGGCATGCCTTCCTGGATGAGAGCTTGCTCCATTTCGGCAATCTCGGACGGGCTGACGTCCTGAATGAGCTCGCTGAAGCGCTTTTTCTGCGCCTCCAAATCCCCTCCCCGGTGAAGCTGGCGGATGATGTCTTTGAGCGTTTCCAGACGCGCGGCGCGGTCGGCGAGTTGAATTTTTGAGACAGGTCCCCGCTCGACTTCGACAAGATGTCCGGTCCGGCGCTCGATCTCGGCTCGGATTTTCTCCAGCAAGTCTGCCGGATCCATTCCGCCGAAGCCGGCCGCTTGTTGGATGCTGGCGACCCGACCGACTGTCCTTCTCAGGACAGGATTCTTGAGCCGGGCAAACTGGGGTGAAAGGCCGGCGAGAAAATCGAGCAAAAAAGGATATTCTTTCAGAAGGTCGCCGATTTTTGTCTTCAGGCGTAAGATCATCTGGCTCTCCTTTCCCTCTCCATTTAATCCCCGCTGGTTCTCAAGCGAACCCGCTGCGGATTTTGGCCGTGTCGACCATTCCCTCGAGTTCCTCATCAATGAGGAGCGAATCTCGACGGGCCACGCCCGTCGAGATGATCGCCACCCGGGCTTCGATGGTGTCTTCGAGGAGCCGGATATAATCAAGGAAGGCCGCAGGAAGGATTTCTCGATCTGTGATTCCGCCGAGGGGCGTCTGCCATCCTTTCATCACCCGGTATTGAGGCGTGACCCTGTCGAGAATCCACGGTTCGGTAGGAAAACTCTTGAGGATTTCTCCCTTATAAGAATAGCCGAGGCAAACCGGAATCTCGGGGAAGACATCCAGAACGTCCGGCTTGGTCAGGACGATTTTTTCCATGCCGTTTAGACGGCAGGCGTAGGACACCGCCAGACCGTCAAACCAGCCGCAGCGCCGCGGCCGGCCGGTGGTCGCTCCATATTCGTTCCCCCGTTCCAGGATCAACCGTCCTTCCGGACCGCTGATCTCCGTCGGAAACGGCCCCGATCCGACGCGTGTCGTGTAGGCTTTGGCCACGCCGAGGACAGCCTGAATTTTGGTCGGGCCGATCCCCAGCCCGATGCAGACCCCGCCGGCGCTCGAGTTTGAAGAAGTGACGAAAGGATATGTTCCGTGATCGACATCGAGAAGTGTTCCTTGAGCCCCCTCAAAAAGAACGGATGCCCCGGTTCGAATCCGCTCGTTCAACACCAAAGAGACATCACCGACGAGTTCAGTGATTCGCGGGGCGAGCTCCATATACTCCTGAAAAATTTCCTGAGCCGAGAGAGGCTCGAGACCGGCCGAGCGGAGAAGTTCGTTTTTCTCGGCCAGGTTCGTCTCCAGTTTTTCCCGAAAAACATCGGCTTCCAAAAGATCGCCGACCCTGATCCCGACCCGGGCGATCTTGTCCTCATAGGACGGGCCGATGCCGCGGCTCGTGGTGCCGATTCGTTTGGCTCCTTTCCGGTCCTCGGCGATTTTCTCGATCAGGGCGTGATAGGGAAGAATGAGATGGGCGTTCCGGCTGATGATCAGGCGACGGCCGAGCTCGATTCCGAAAGCTTCCAGCTGGGCCGCTTCATCGAGGAAAGCCCGGGGGTCGAAAGCCACCCCGTTGCCGATCAGGCAGAGCTTTTCCGGATGGAGAATTCCGGAAGGAATGAGGTGGAGGACGATCCTCTTGCCGTCGATGTAGACGGTATGTCCGGCGTTGTGGCCGCCTTGATAGCGGGCCACGATGTCGAACGAGGGAGCCAGCAAGTCGACGACCTGCCCTTTCCTTCATCTCCCCACTGAGCACCGAGAACTACGACATTGGCCATTCGAATCCTGCCTCCGCAATCACCGCCGCCGGCCTAAAATTGAAACGCCGCCTGGGCGATGAGACTGTTGTTTTTCAGCGCCATTCCCTCTTCCCTGTTGAGATCATACTCGATTTTAAACCTCAGCCCGGAGGAAGCAAGATAGCTCAACCCGATCGCCCAACGGCTGAGATGAGATGATTGACCTTCACCGGGCCGGGACAGAACTCCGAAGCCGGGGCCGTGATAGGAATCCTCATAATCCAGCGTCTGATAGCCGACGAAAGGAGAAAGCTCCCCGATCCGGAGGGCCAGGAGGCCGAAATGTCCTTTTTCCCGCCCGGGAGAATAAGGGGATGGATTCTCGAGTCCGACGTCCACATATTCGTAGAGAATCAGGAAAGCGTCTGCATCCCAGCTCAAATCGAGCCCGCGAGACTCGTGAGTTCTCTCGTCGGCATCATCATAGCTTCCGCGGCAATAGGACAGCCCGAACTCAAGAGTCCGGCTGAGCAAGATTCCGACCCGGCAGCCGAATGATTTGTGCCCGTTATTATCCCTGAACTGCTGGGAATCTTTTAAACTGGCCTCCTCGCGGAGCCCGTTCCCGAGGTAAGCGGCATAGCGGAAAAAACCGATGCTGCCATCGGCGAGCACTCCGATGTCGCGCCAGCTCGCCGGGTACCCCTGCTCAAGAGAAAGCGGAGGTTTGATGAACAGGGTTTGGTGCGGCCGGTTGGCGGTGTTGTACTTGCCGAAAGGAACGAGATAGAGTCCGAGCTTAAGGTGAAAAGCCTCCGTTGGACTTACTCCCACCCAAGCTTCCTCGATTTCCAGCCGATCCTCGGATTTGAACCGGACCTCAAGAGCGTAATCAATAACGGTCTCCGCCTTTCCGCTGAGGAGAAGTCCGGCCCTCGCTATAGCGAAAGTTCCGGCGGCCGCATCGCTGTCTCTTCCCCCTTTTTCATATTGAGCCGAAAGATAGCCGCTCAGCCTGAATTGCGGCCGCAGGGGGAGGGCCACAAGAACAACGGCAAAGGCAACGGAAAGCGCTCGGCTTCTCATAGTCCGGAAAAATCGAACTTGTCTTCCAACAGGACTTCCGGCTGGGAACCGATTTTCAGTCGGGAAAGCACGGCTTTACTGATTTCAGTTGCTCCCTTCTTCGTTCCCATCCAGATCGCACCGACGAGGGTATCGTCCCTGAGGACGATCTTTTTATAGATTCCCTCCTCCGGGCTGATCTTTTTGATTTCCCTGTATGGATCGCCCTCAGGAACGGCGACGCCGACCGAGGTCACGGCAAGGCCGGCAACCTTCAGGGTATTGGACCAGACCGTTCCCTCATATCTCTTGTCCTGACCGAGCAGGTTGAAGGCGGCGACGCGCGCCTGCTCGAAAGAGGCCGGGATGATGCCGTAGACCGTGCCCCGGTGCTCGATTCCGTCGCCGGCGGCGAAGATATCGGGGTGGCTGGTCCGGAGATAATCATCGACGATGAGACCTTTGCCCGTCGCCAAACCCGCTTCGCGGGCGAGGTCGAGGTTCGGCCGGACTCCGGCGGAAATGATGATCATGTCTGCAGCGATCTCGCTTCCGCCCTTCAGCCTCAGCCCTCGGACTTCGCCTTCCCCAAGGACTTCCTCGCTGACCACGCCGAGCCGAACTTTAATGCCGCGGTGTTCGATCTGGGTCTTGAGAAGGCCGGCGGCCGGGACATCCAGCTGACGGGGCAAAAGGCGGTCGAAAAATTCGACGACTTCCACCTCCGCTCCCCGTTGATGAAGCGCCCGGGCTGTTTCGAGACCGAGAAGCCCTCCGCCGATCACGATCGCCCGGGGATGCTTCGGGAGATAATCCAGCACGGCCAGCGCATCGGCCAGAGAGCGGAGAGCGAAAACGCCTCGCTTGTCCGCACCCTTGATCGGGGGGATAAACGAGGAAGCTCCGGTCGCGACGAGAAGCTTCTCATAAGAAGCTTTGCGGCCGCCGCTCAGTTCGACCTCTCGGGAAGCGGCAAGGATTCTTCGGACGGGATTTCCGAGGTGAATGTCGATCCTCTGCCTGACGTGCCAGTCCTCGGAAAAGGCAAAGATCTTTTCTAGGGGGATATTCCCGGCGATGAATTCGATCAGGTTCGGCCGGGGATAATAAGGATATTTTTCTTCGGCGAAAATTTCGATCTCCACCTGGCCGTCCAATTCCCGCAGCGTCTTGGCGGCCATGGTGCCGGCCAGCCCGTTCCCAATGACGATGACCTTCACGAGAATCGCCTCGCTCGTCGCGAATCAGCCGATCTTCTGGAAAAATTCCTTTCCCACTCCGCATTGCGGGCAGACCCAGTCATCGGGGAGAGATTCGAATGGAGTCCCGGGACCGATTCCGTTGTCCGGGTCGCCTGTGGAAGGATCATAGATATAGCCGCAGGCCGTACATTCCCATTTTTCCATCATTCACTCCTCAAGTCGGATTCCTTGTCCGCAGGGAATTCAATTTTCCCAGAGGACGTGTTTTTCGTATTCCAGCTCAAGCCGGAGTTTGTGAGACTTCTCCTGTTTGGCCAGAAACTCAAAGAGAGTCCTGTCGTCTTTCGTTTTGGCCTTTTCCGCCAGGTCACGGTAAAGGGAAGCGGCCTTCTTTTCCTTTTTGGCCGCGAAAATTAGAAGATCCTGAAAATTCATCTCCGGGCCCAAAGGCTCTTCGATAAGGTAATCGCTGATTTTCAAATCCTTGACTTCTTTGGAAACAGCGGACTCGACCTTGGCCTTCGTCAATCCCTGGAGAATCCGCTTGTGGTTTTTCTCATCTTCCTGGAGCTCGAGGAGAAGTTTCTTGCTCGATTCGTCCTCGGCCATGGCCAGCAGATTTCCGTAGAGCCTGGCCGCTTCTTCCTCGCGCTTGATGGCAAAGGCGAGAATATCTTTCAAACCCGAAAGTTTCATCGGCCGCGGACTCCTTTCTTCAGGACATTGAGGATCAAAGCAAGAGGGAATTTCAATCCAGGCTTCAAAGTTATACTAAAAGCGGATTTCTGTCAAACGAAACCGGACCCCGGCCGCGGCTTCCCCGTCGGGTTTAAGGTTTGCGCCGCTGGCAATGGGAACAAAAGAAGCTGCTCCGTCCGGAAATCCGGCATCGCCGGATCGGTCTCCGGCAACGCGGACAGGGCAATTCCTCGCGTCCATAAACGCGGAGGCGGTTTTGGAAGGTGCCTTCGAGACCTTCTCCATCCCTGTAATCGCGGACGGTGGTTCCTTTGCACCGGATGGCCTGCTTGAGGATCGCTCGCATCGCCCGGTAAAGCCGGCGAAGATCAAGAAGACTCAGCCGGCGGGCTTCGGACTGGGGGTGGATTCGGGCGGCAAAGAGGATTTCGTCGGCGTAGATATTGCCGATCCCGGCGATCACCGTCTGATTGAGAAGAAGAGACTTGAGCCGGCCGCGGCGGTCTCCGAGACGCGAGGCGAAGTCCGAAAAATCGAGGTCAAGCGGCTCCGGGCCGAGACGGCGCAGCTCATCGACTTGATCCTCCTGGGCGGTTTTGATCAAGCGGACAAAACCGAACTTTCGGATGTCCGAAAAACGAAGCTCCAGGCTGGAGCGACGGAAGACGATGCGAAGACGAGTATAGGGATCAAGCGGCGAATTTCTCGGGCAGACGAAAAGCCGGCCCGTCATCTTGAGATGAACAAGAAGGCTCCATCCGCCGGAGCAATCGAGAAGAATCATTTTGCCGCGCCGCCGCAGACCGAGAATCCTTTTTCCGGCCATTTCGTCGAGATTCCCACCTCCCTGCGGCCGAACGAGAGACGGCAGAAGGACTCTCGCCTCCTCGATTCCGAGTCCGACCAGGCGCGGCCGGAGGCAACGGACGACGGTCTCGACTTCCGGAAGTTCTGGCATCGAGCTATTTTAACCAAACGTCCGCCGGGCCTCAACCTTCCCTGACACGCTGAAGACGAGCGGCGGAATTTTTTCTTGATTTAGCCGGCGGTTTCGGCTAATATTGGTTCCTTTTCCCTATGAAAGCAACGTTCTATTTCATCGCCGGCTGGCTGATCCCGGGACTCGGCCATCTGTTGCAGAAGAAATTCTGGCGCGGAGCGGCCTTTTTCGTATCGATCGGGGCGATGACGGCGATCGGACTCATGATGGGAGGAAAGATCTATCCCCTCTACCTGGAGAAGCCGCACAACCCCCTCCAGGTCATCGTCAACCTGTTCAAGAAAGAAAATCCGCTGACGCTCCTGGCCTTCCTCGCCGACACGGGGAATCTTCTCCTTTACGCTTTCGCGCGCCTGTTCGCCTTCGGCGAGGGGGTCTTGGAGCGGGTGACGTTTGAGTTCGGAACTGCCTACATCGCCGGAGCCGGCCTTCTGAATTATCTCGTGGCTCTGGACGCTTTCGATATCGCCAGAGGGAAAAAGACATGATCCTCCGCAGCCATCTTCTGTCCATGATCATTTATGCCTTTTTTGTTTCGGTCGTCCTGGCGCTCATCCGCCGTCCGTCCAAGAAAGCCCGGCTCAAATACGGTTTGTTTCTTTTCCTGACCATGGTCGTCGGGGCTCTGGTTTTCGGCTGGTTCATGTATCTTTTCGCCCGTTAGAAAACCCGCCGCTGTTTATGCTATAATCCCGCCGCGATCGGCCCGGCCATGATCGAGCTCTATCATATCTGGAAACAATACCAGCCGGGGCAGTGGGCTCTTCAAGATATCAGTCTGCACGTCAAACAGGGGGATTTTTGGTTCATCACGGGCCCGAGCGGCTCGGGGAAGACGACACTCCTGAAGATCATTTTTCGGGAGATTCTGCCGACTCGCGGCCAGATCATCATCAACGGAGTGAACATCCTTCGCCTGGCCGACCATCACATCTACCGGCTGCGCCGAACCATGGGAATCGTTTTCCAGGATTTCCGGCTTCTTTTTCACAAGCGCGTCTTCGACAATGTCGCCATCGGTCTTCACGTCCTGGGGATTCCGACCAAAGAAATCCGGCGCCGTGTCTTCCACGCCTTGCGTCTGGTCAACCTCCAAAACAAAATGTGGGATTATCCCGCTCATCTTTCTTACGGGGAGCAGCAGCGGGTGGCCATCGCCCGAGCGGTGGTCAACGAGCCGGAGATCATTCTGGCCGATGAACCGACGGGAAATCTGGACCCGGAGCTTGCCTTCGAGATCATCAGCGTTTTTAAAGAAATCAATCGCCAGGGAACAACCGTCGTCATCTGCAGTCACGACAAGGAGCTCATCCGTCATTTCGGCGACAAGATTCTTTTTCTGTTGAAAGGGAAAATCATCGGAAAGGAAGTCCTGCCATCTTCCAGAAACTGAGATATTTTTTCCGCGACGCCGCCCAGAGTTTCTGGCAGTATCGGACGAGAAATTTCTTTTCCGTCACCATCATCTGCCTTTCCTTTCTTGTCCTGGGCGTGTTCTTTTCCCTGTCCAACAATCTCCAGCACGTGGCCCGTCAAATGGCTGAAAACATGGTCGTCGTTTTCTTCCTCGAACCCGACATCTCCGCCGAAGACCTCAAGCTCATTGAAGACCGGATCAAAACGTCTCCAGCCGTCATCCGCCTCCATCTCGTCAGCCGCGACGAGGCTCTGGCCAGGTTTGAGAAGAACTTCCCCCAGCTCGGCGACATCATCAAGAATCTCGGCGTCAACCCTTTTCCTCCTTCTCTCGAAGCGACTCTGCACCGGGAATCGTTCATGTCCGAAGAGATTCTGGGGTTCATCGAGGAAATGAAGAATGTTCGCGGCGTCGAGGATGTCCAGTTCAACCGCGAGTGGGTCAGAAAAATGCAATCGCTCAGCCGTCTCGTCCGGGCGGTCGGGTTTTTTCTCGGCGGAATTCTCATCCTGGCCTCCTTTTTCATCATCTCCAATGTCATCCGGTTGAGCGTTTTCGCCCGCAAAAACGAGATCGAAATCCTGCGTTTGGTCGGGGCGACGAACGGTTTTATCCGCTTCCCCTTTCTTCTCGAAGGAGCAGCGCTCGGAATTTTGGGAAGCCTCCTTTCCCTGGGGCTTCTCTTCCTCCTGACCAAGCTCTTTCCCCTTTACCTTGGAAGCTCCCTCGGGGCGCTCCAGGAAATCGTCAGCCTCCGGTTTCTGTCGTTTTCTCAGTGTCTGACCATGGTGCTCGGAGGAGCGCTGATGGGGATTGCCGGCAGCCTGACTTCCCTCTCACGATTTCTGAGGATCTGAGAGCGAAAACATCTCTCGGCTCAGCCGATGGGCTTCCCGCAGGGGTTCGGGCAGGCGGTATTTCGAACAGCCGATGACGACGTTCTTGGCCAGCCGGAAATCCACTCGGTGACCCGGAGAGATAAAAACGGGCTTGACTCCGGTCCGGGTGCGGAGGCAAATTCCCACCTTTTCATCGTCCCGATTCCGGTATTCGGTCCAGGCTCCGGCCTGCTCTTCCGGAAGGCGGAAAGGGAAAAAAGGACTCTTGGCGCAGCCGATCGTCGGGATATCCAACTTGACCCCGACATGGGAAGCCAAGCCCATTCTCCGGGGATGAGCGATCCCGTTCCCGTCAAGAATCGTGACATCCGGACGATGCCTCAGTCGCCGGAAGGCGGCAAAGAAGGCAGGCGCCTCGCGGAAGGCAAGAAAACCGGGGATGTAGGGCATTTTGAGTCGCCGGACCGCGGAGGCGGTCTCGACCGGACGCAGATCGGGGAAAGTCATGACGACGATAACGGCCGCGATCCGATCTTCATTCCGGCTGTAACCGAAATCCGCTCCCGCGACAAACCTGACCTGGCCGCCCCTCCACTCGAGGATGAGACGTCGGGAGAGATTCTCTTGAGTCTCAATCGCTTTCTTTAAATTCATATCCGAGCTGGAGTCATCTCATATTCTACCAGAAAAGAGGGGGTCGGGCATCTCGACAAAGTCCGCAGAAAGGAGAGCGCCGACCTCCAGCCAGGGCTTGCTTCTCTCTTTCGGATGGGAGGGACAGTCGGTCTTGCGCCAGGAACGAAATTTGACACTCCGGAGGACTTGACCTAAAATTTTCAACGATGGCTTCCCTCGGGCAGGATTTAAAAAGAGAAAGAGAACTGAGGGGCATCTCACTCCGGGAAATCGCCGATTCCACCCGCATCAGCCTGAAATTCCTCCAGGCGATCGAAGACGACCGGTTAGGAATCATTCCTGGAGGCTTCTTCATTCGCGCCATCCTTCGCTCTTACGCCAAGAGTATCGGCATCGACGAACATCAGGTGATCAATAGATATCAGGAAATGCAGCTCTTTGATGAACAGCTCAACGTCAGAATCAAGAATGAAAAGCTGCCCCCTGCGAAGGATCGCCGCCGCCGAACAGTTTCCCGTCCTCTCTTCTGGATAGCCGGCGCCGGAGCTCTGGCCGCTTCAGCGCTCCTCTATTTTATAGTCTTCTCCTCAAGGCAACCGCCTCCTGCTCTAAAAACGGCGATCGAGCCCTCTTCCCCGGTGGTCGCCGAATCTCCCCTGCCGCCCCCTTCACAATCTCCCACTCCCCTGATCCTTCAGGAGGAGCAAGGCGTCCTCCTCGAGATGAAGTTCGGCGAGAAGACGTGGCTGCGGATTTTGGCCGACGGAAATCTTGCCTGGGACGGCATCAAGAATGCCGGCGAGACCCTTGAGATTCGGGCCGAAAGGGAGCTCCTCATCCACTGCGGGAACGCGGGCGGCGCCACGCTCAGTTTGAACGGCAAGTCGGCCAGACCCCTCGGGCCGTCCGGAGCGGTGCGCAAGGACATCAGAATCACCGTTGAGAACTGGCGCGAATTTCTCCTTGCTTCAAAGGAGAACTGAAAAAAGACCATGGCGACGGAAAAGAAAAGGAGCCCGCGGTTCATCGCCGCCTTCATCGTCCTCCTCGTCATCATCTTTTTTGCCATCGAATTCTTTATCCGAGCCTCTCAGGAATTCTCGCCGGCCACGGTGACCGACGCCCTTCTTTCGTTCATGCAGATTATCGTCCTCCTCCTCTTTCTTGTCCTCTTGCTGGTCCTCGGCCGGAACCTGGTCAAGCTTTATCTCGAACGGAAGAAAAAGGTTGCCGGAGCTCATTTCAAAACCAAGCTCGTTCTTTTCTTCATTGCCCTGTCCATTATCCCGGCCTTTCTCCTGTTCTTCTTCGCCAGCGACCTCATCAGCCGGAATATTGAACTCTGGTTCAAGGCGCCGTTCGAAAAGGTCATCGAAGACACCAAGGGGCTGGCCGACAGCGTCTATGTCTCAGCGGAAAAAACGGCCGACCATTACGCCCGCGTTCTGGCCAACGACATCAAAGGGCAAAAGCTCGCTCTGCTTGAAAACCGCCTCGTCCTCCGGGATTTCATCCGCCGGCGGCTCAGCGAATATGCTCTGGATGAGATCGGAATTCATCTCGAAGGCGAAGAGCTGTTCACCTATCTCAACCCCAACCTGCCGCTCCAGAACTACAAGTCTATCCAGCCCGGTTCGATTCCGGCCGGAAAAGAAGACGGCTTCTTCCGCGGCATCGAGCCCATGGGGAACGGAGAAATGATCCGCCGGGGCGTCTGGGTCGAAATCCCTTCGGTCGGGAATGTCCTGGTGACCACCGGTCTCTTTTTCCCCCAGAGTTACGCCCAGAAAATCGCCGCCATCAACGCCTCGGTCGAGCGTTACCGCCTCCTTATGCCGCGAAAAATTACGGTGAAAACGTTTTATTTGATCAGCTTTATGTTCATCACCCTGCTCATCATTTTCGCCGCCAGCTGGACGGGCCTCCACCTGGCCAAGGGGATCACCGTGCCGATTGAAAAACTCTCCCAGGCGACGCGGGAAGTCTCCAAAGGAAACCTGAGCATCCGGGTCGAGGACCCGGCGTCGGACGAGCTGGGAATGCTGATCGATTCTTTCAATCAGATGATCTCGGATCTCAGGGAAAGCCAGCTCCACATCGCCCAGAAGACGGCCGAACTGGAGTACCGGAAGCAGTACATTGAAACCGTCCTCAACAACATCACGACCGGAGTGATCACCCTCGACGCCGAGGGAAAAATCACCACCATCAACCCTTCGGCCAGAGAGATGCTGGCTCTCGGCGACAAGAACCCGGTCGGAAAAAGCTACCAACATGTCCTCGACGAAGCGAAATACAGCGAGATCGTCAAGAACATCGCCTGGGGGATGAAAAACCGCTATCGCTTGGTGGAAAAGGAGATCCATATCCAATCGAACGGCCAGGTGACTACGGTCGCCCTGGCCCTTTCCCCGCTCCAGCAGGCCGAGGGGGACTTTTCCGGCATGATCGTGGTCTTCGATGACCTGACGCAGCTCATGAAGGCCCAAAAGATCGCCACCTGGAAAGAAATCGCTCAGCGGGTCGCCCACGAAATCAAGAATCCTCTGACGCCGATTCAGCTCTCCGCGGAACGGATCATCAAGACCCTGGGCAAAGCGGACCGCGGGTCGAGCGCCGTGATCGAAGAGGGAGCCAAGACAATCATCCAGGAGGCGCGGACGATCAAATCTCTCGTCGACGAGTTCTCCAATTTCGCCCGAATGCCGAGGGTCGAGCCGAGACCGTCCGACCTCAGGGCCCTGATCGATCAGACGGTCGCCCTATTCCGCGGGATTTTCAGCGAAATCCGTTTTGAAATCTCGATCGACGCCGACCTTCCCGCCTCTCTCCCGCTCGATCTCGAACAAATGAAGCGGGTGTTCATCAACCTTTTCGATAACGCCATCGAAGCGATGGATAAAAAGGGCGAAATCACGGTCCGGGCAACTTACGAAAAGAAACTCCAACAGGTCCGGATCGACGTCTCCGACTCCGGACCGGGCATTTCCCCCGAGGACCGGACAAAAATCTTTCTGCCTTACTTCTCGACGAAAAAGAAGAGCGCCGGGTTGGGACTGGCCATCGTCAGCCAGATCATCCGCGACCATAACGGTTCCATTCGGGTGGAAAACAACGAGCCGAAAGGCGCTAAGTTCATCATTCAGCTTCCGGCATGAGCAAAGAAACGATCCTCATCATCGACGACGAATCGAGCATCCGCTCTTCGCTCAAAGGAATCCTCGAAGACGAGGGCTATGTGGTGGCGACGGTCTCGACGGGAGAAGAAGGGCTGGAGGCGCTCAAGACACAGAACATCGACCTCGTCCTCCTGGATATCTGGTTGCCGAAGATGAACGGCATCGACGTCCTGAAGAAAATCAAGGCGCTCGATGAAAGCCCTCAGGTGGTCATGATTTCGGGACACGGGACGATCGAGACGGCCGTCCTGGCGACCAAGCTCGGAGCTCACGACTTCCTGGAAAAACCGCTGTCGCTCGAAAAGGTCATCCTGACGGTCGGGAATGCCCTCCGTCAAAAAAAGCTGGAAGAGGAAAACATCCAACTCCGGGAGCGTCTGAAAATCCCCTCCTACCTCGTGGGCTGCAGCCGACAGCTGGAAAAGCTCAAACGGGAGATCGAAGCGGCGGCTCTTTCCCCCGGTCGGGTTCTCATTTCCGGCGAGAACGGCACGGGCAAAGAGCTCGTCGCCCGGCTGATTCATCAACAGAGTCCCCGCCGGGAGAAGAAGTTCGTCGAAGTCAATTGCTCGGCTGTTCCGGACGGGATGATGGAAAGCGAGCTGTTCGGCTACGTCAAAGGAGCCTTTCCCCAGGCGTATCGAGATAAAAAGGGAAAACTCCTTTTGGCCAATCAGGGAACGCTTTTCATGGATGAAATCGGCGACTTGAGCCCGAATATCCAGCCCAAGCTATTGCGGGCGATCGAAGAACGGAGCTTCGAGCCTCTCGGGTCGTTTGAGCGCGTGTTCTTTGATGCCCGGATCATCGCCACCACCAGCCGAAACCTCCGGGAGCTTGTCTCTGCCGGTCGCTTTCGAGAGGACCTCTTTTTCAAGCTCAACGTCATCCCGATCGCCATCCCCCCGTTGCGGGAGCGGGTCGAAGACATCCCGGTGCTGATCGACCACTTCCTCAAACACTTCGCCGGCGAATACGGCAAGAAGCCGAAAACGATCCGGCCGGAGGCCGTAGAAGCTTTTATGAAATACGTCTGGCCGGGCAACGTCAGCGAGCTGATGAACGTCATCGAACGTTTTGTCATTATGGTCGAAGAGGACGAGATCACGAGCACCCATCTTGCCCTTCTCGTCGAAACGAGGGAGTTCGAGTACGGCTCGGGCTTTTTTGAAACCAACTCCCTCGAGCAGGCGAAACGGCAGTTCGAAAAGCGCCTCATTCACAGCGCTTTGCTTAGGCAAAACTGGGATATTTCCCGAGTGGCGGCCGCCTTGAGAATCGAGGAAGCCGAGCTGCGGCAAAAAATAAAGGATCTGAATATCACCTTCGCGCCCTGACGGCCGACCCATGCCCATCGACCAGATCGAAGCCATCGTCTTGCGGAGCTTTCCCGTCGGCGATCAGGACAAGATCGTCGTTTTCCTTTCCCGGGAAAAAGGCCTGATCCGCGGGGTGGCCAAGGGGGCACGAAAATTCGGCAACCGATTCGGCGCCAGCCTCGAGCCCATGACTCTGGTGAAGGTCTATTTTTACGAAAAAGAGAGAAAAGACCTGGTCACGGTCAGCCAGTGCGACATCCTGGAGTCCTTTTTCGACGTCCAGGGAGAATACCGGACCTCCTGCACCCTGGCCTACTTCGCCGAGATCATCGAGGAATTCTTTCCCTCACGCGCCAGAGAGGATGTCATTTTCCGCCTCCTCCTTTCCACTTTGCGGGCGGTCAAAGCGGGAGGGGATCTCGACGTCCTGAGCCGCTATTTCGAAACCTGGTTTCTCCGAATCAGCGGTCTTCTCCCTGATTTCAGCCGCTGCAAGAGCTGCCGGAAGAGGCTGGCCGGAGGAGGATTTCTTGGGCCGAAAAAAGACGGAGTGTTGTGCGAGACCTGCGCTTCCTTGAAGAAAGATCCCGTTCCGCCTGAAGTCGGAGCGTTTCTGGACTGGGCAAGAAAAAGCCCGCCTCCTGTAAAGGAGGGCGTTTCCTTTCCTCGGGGCCAGCTTGACTCTGTCCGCAGGATTCTTCAGGACCTGATCGTCTATCACCTGGAAAAAGAGCCCAGAAGTCTGCGCCTCTTGCGCTGCGCTGAAGGCCCTTCTACTTGAGGTAAATCACCAGGATAACGCTCAATCCCCAGAGAAGAATGTTCAACAGCAAAGGCTTGTCCTCTACGACGATCTCTTCGGGACTGCCCCCTTTCTCCTTTTGATGAATGAGGTAAAGATAACGAAAGATTCCGTAGAGGACGAACCCCGCTGTCCAGATCAGGCGGCCGGTGCCGAATTTTTGCACCGTTTCCGGGGAGATCGTATAGAGACAATAGGCGATCAGGGTCGAGGCGGTGACGACGGCGATCATCTGGTCGAGAAGATAAGCGCTGTACTCCCTGAGGATCGGCCGGTGCTCGGCCGCGCGGTCGTCGAGAAGGACAAGCTCGTGGCGCCTCTTGCCCATGGCCAAGAGAAGGGCGAGAAGGGTCGTGCAGATGAGAAGCCAGGAAGAGATCGGGACGCCGATCGCCAGACCGCCGGAGACGACGCGAATGACAAACCCGGCGGCAATGACGAAAAGATCGAGGATCACGACCCGTTTCAATTTCCAGGAATAGGCAAACTGAAGAACGGAATAGACGGCCGCAGCGAGGAAGAAGCCCGGCTGAAGAAGCGCCGCTCCGACAAGGCCGGCAAGGATTAGGATGAAAAATACGGCCAGGGCTTCTCCCGTCCGGATCTCTCCGCGAGCAATGGGGCGCTTCGCTTTCTTCGGATGAGCCCGGTCCTCTTCCCGGTCGCGAAGATCGTTAAAAAGATAAAACCCGCTGGAGAGAAGGCAGAAAATAACGAAAGTCGCGCCTGTTCGAAGAAGGTCGGGCAGGCTGAAAAATCTCCGGGCGAAGATCAGGGCGGCAAAGACGAATAGATTCTTCGTCCACTGGGCGGGTCGCAGGGATCTGAGCAGGGCCTTCGGCGTCATTTCGGTTGAGCGTCATTTTATAAAAAAAACCCGGGCCGAGCAACTTCCTGGCGGCCTGATTTGACCGAACGGACAAGGCTGTGATAAAAGCAGAGCGAATCTCTGAAGAAGGAGTGAGGACAAAATGGAAGGAGCGATCCCGACGCTCTGCGTCTCCGGCCGGACTCTGCCCGAGGCCTGGGAGAAAGCCGTTCTGGCCTGCTGGGAAAAAGGAGCCGCGGTCCGGACGGAATACGACAAGCCCGGCGACCCGCCGAGCCGGGATTGCACGATGATCTGGGTCGTGGAGGCCCCGTTCCTCGAGCCGCGCCTCCACCGCGCGTTCCCGGGAGGGCTCGAAGATCTCGAGATCTACCGGCAGGAAGTCGTCGACGGAGTCCACGACCATTGGATCGCTCCCGAAGAGGGCAAATGGACATATACGTACCACCAGCGTCTGTTCGCCTATGAAATTGAAGGCCGGGCGATCGATCAGATCCGCGACATCATCGAAAAACTCAGCCGGACCGGTCACTCCCGCCGCGCCCAGGCGATCACCTGGAATCCGAAACTCGACCCGCCGACCCATGATCCGCCGTGCCTGCAGCGCGTCTGGTGCCGACTGCTCGAGGACGCCAGCGGCGTCCCCGTCCTCAACATGAACACCCACTGGCGATCCCGCGATGCTTACAAGGCTGCCTTTATGAACGCGTTCGCCCTGACCGACTTGCAGCGTCTGATTGCCGAGCGCATCGCTCAAAAGATCGGCCGGGCTGTACGTGTCGGCCGGTACGCCGACCTGGTGGACAGTTTCCACATCTACGGCTCCTACTTCGGAGAGTTCAAGGGATTCCTGTCGCTCGTTGAGAAGCGGAGCTTCGAGGACAGGACCTGGCCCTCGTCTTATGCCGAGCCGATGTTTGCCGAAGCCCGGGAGAGGCTGAAAAAAGAAAAAGAGGCGGGGATCTGAGTTTCTGGATTCCTTAACAAATCAGGCGAAGCAGGAGACCGCCCGCCGAGATGGAGAAAAAAAAGGGGACGCTCTCTCGAGCGTCCCCTCGACTGAATTCGCTCGCCTCAGAAGTTGACGTAGAAGCTCAGGGCGAACTTGCGGGGGGAGGCGTAGGACATCGGTTTCCCGAACGTCGGCTGATCGGACCGCTGGTCGATCGTCATCACGGTCTGGGTATCGAAGACGTTCATCAGCCGGAGCTCGACAACGCCGCTGAACTTGCCGAAGGGAATCGTGTGCGAAACCTGGGCATCCAGATTTCCCCAGGTGGCGAGCCTGTGGCTCCCCGCCTTTTCTAAGTACCGATAGTAGTTGCCGTAAGCGTCGCGTCCGCGGGATTCCCAGGGCCGTCCGCTCTGAATCCTCCAATAAAATCCGAGAACCGTCCTCTTGTAGAATTCCCAGGTTCCGAAGAGCTTGAAGACATGAGTTCGGTCGCCCATCATGATCCCGGTCCGGTTCGGCTCGCTGATATAAAGCCCCGGAGCGTCTTCGAGATAGGAGGAAGCATAATACAAAGCCGATCCCGGGGCGTAATCGAGATCCCAATTCCCCTCGAGCCGGCTCCAGGTGTACATGGCCGTCAACGACCATTTTTCAGCGTACTGGCGCTTGATTTCGACGGTCAGGGCTTTGTATTTCCTCCACGCCTTGCCGGCGACGAAATCGGGGAACGGAAGGAGCTTGGCCTGGATCTCTGGCGGGAGAGCGGAATACGAAACCGTCTGCCCGTCGAGGTTGCCGCCGACGTACTTGGAGGCACTGCCGCTATCTCGGTTGAGCGTCGGATAGTCTTCGAGCATGTGCTTCATCGTCCGGTACTGCCCCCAGACCTCGACGGTCCAATTCTTCGTGATCGGCCGGCTGTAGCCGGCGACATACTCATCGGTATAGGTCGCCTTGAGGTCGGGAAGGACGACTTTTCCGGTTTCCGCTGCCTGGGGGTTATCGGCCAGCAGGTTGCCCTCCATGTCGAAAAAGGCGTCGTTCCGATAGATCCGGATCGGCGCCCAGGCGCGGGCGATCGAACGATTGTCCATGTTGTAATAGCGCCCCCAATTGGCGTAGAGCTTGTCCTGGGCTTTCGGATCCAGCATGAAAGTGAAACCGAGCCGCGGTTGAATCTCCTGGTCGAAGTTGAATTTCAGGAAGGTCTTTTTCTCCCCGGCAGTCTTGGTGCTGAATTCATCGCGGTTCAAAAGAACTCCCAGGGTCAGAGTCAATCGCTCGCCGATCGTGGCCGTATCCTGGAGGAAAAGGGAATAGGTCCGCCCCCTCGAATCCTGAGGTGACTGCCTGGAATAATAACGGGCCCGAAATGCTTTCTGGCCGGCATAGGTCGTGACGATGATGCTTCCCCAGCCGTTGGCCAGTCGTTCCAGCCATTCCCCGCCGTCGTCATATCCGAAACCGGCCTTCAGAACATGGGAATGGCCTCGAAAATCCAGGTACTGGCTGAGGGTGAATTTGACTTCATCGCGGTCGAATTTCTGGGTGTTGTATTCCGATGCTCCTCCGACATACTGGCCGGAGAGAGTCGCCGGCGGGAAAATAAAACCTGCGGCCGTCTGGAAATAGCCCATTCGGGGAAGATTCGCCGGGTCGAATTTCGGCTGATAGCCGAGGTCGGTGACCGGCACGCTCCGGTAATTTTCAGTGACGTGGTCGTACTTGGCTTCGAGAAGCGTCGACTGGGAGATCGTCCAGACCCACGAGGCGTAGATGATCCGTTCCAGGGCTTCACTGTCCGTTGCTACCTGCGGGGAATCATTGACGCCCACACCGGCGTTCTTGTTGGTGTAATCGTTGTTCCTGAAGCTCAGCGAGAACAGATGAGCCTTGACGGGATTGGAGCTGAGTTTGACGAAGAGCTCGCTTCCCGTGGTCTTGGCATCGGGAACGGCGCCGAGGTTGTTGATCCTCCCGGTCGTCTTGGAATAAGGAATGTTGGCGGAAACATACCACCAGAGCTTGTCCCGGATGAGCGGGCCGCCGACGCCGAGCGCCGGGTTGAACCGGTCGTACTTGGTCACGATGTTCGGGTCGCGGAATTTTCCGGTAAACTCGTTCGGCTCAAAGACAAACCGGAAGGAACCGGCAACCAGGTTCGATCCCGATTTGGTGATGGCGTTGGTCACCATGCCGCTCGCCCGGCCGAACTCGGCGCTGATCCCTCCCCGCTTGATGTTGACTTCTTGGATGTCGAGCTCGGAAAAATTGGCGCTTAAATAACCAAAGAAGGGATTGGTGATGTTCGATCCGTCATAAAGGAAGACGTTATCCTGCCTGTTCCCGCCGGCGTTCGGAGCGAAATCCCGGTTATCGGCCACTCCGGGC
The DNA here is from genome assembly GCA_964576265.1 of uncultured Eubacteriales bacterium. Classification (GTDB taxonomy): domain Bacteria; phylum Acidobacteriota; class Aminicenantia; order Aminicenantales; family UBA8522; genus CAZNVB01. The sequence continues at coordinate 24,083 of CAZNVB010000289.1, forward strand.
GCCAGTTGAAAGAGCGAGGCATAGGTCCTGCCGAGGGGCAGCTTTTCCACGACCGTGTTCAACCAGTTGGAGGAAATCTCGGTCGACTTCAGGTC
>CAZNVB010000290.1:0-6298 GCA_964576265.1 uncultured Eubacteriales bacterium
CGCGAGAACCTCGTCGGTTTTCTCCTTTCCCTTGATCGTTCCTTGAAAAAAGCGCTGCCCGGCGGAGTTGAATTTCTTGTCGCCGGACTCAACCCCCATGCCGGAGAAGAGCGGTTGATGGGAGATGAGGAAGAAAGGGAGATTATTCCGGCGATCAGGGAGGCAAAAAGGCGCGGCCTTGCGGTGAGCGGCCCTTATCCTCCCGATGTCGCCTTCCGGGTTGCCCTGGGGAAAAAGAACGCGGTGGCTGTCGCGCTCTATCATGACCAGGGGTTGATACCGTTCAAGCTCATCGCCTTTGAGGTCGGAGTGAACGTCAGCCTGGGACTCCCCTTCTCCCGGACCTCTCCGGACCACGGCACGGCCTTCGATATCGCCGGGAAAAACCAAGCCGATGCCCGGAGTTTTTTAGAGGCGGTGCGGCTTGCCGTGGCGCTCGCTCCGGCCGGAACTCGAACCTGAGAAGACGATATGCGCCGCCGGCCGGCGACGGAAATCGCTCCAGGCCGTTTTTTCTTATTTCGCCGGGACGATCTCGAGCCGTTGGGCTTCTGTCCGGATGAGCGGGATGCCGATGATCTCTTCGAGCAGGGCGTCGGAGATGAGATTCCAGACATCCGAGGCGCTCATCGTGTCGATGACGGCCGAGCCGTGAACTCCTTCTTTGGCATCTTTGAAAAGAAACAGGATTTTCGTCCGCCCCGAAGCTTTGTAGTTCGGCCCGGCTACCCACCCGTCTCCGTCGCGATCGACATAGGGGTCGGAGGCCATCACCTGCGCCAGGTCGTATGTTGGAGCGCTGGAATAGATCTCTTCAAGGAGGCAATTGGCGATGTAAGCATGGACGGTGTGCCCGGCATGGACGCCGTCGAGCGAAAAAGCGCTCCCTCTCCCCCAGTTCCTGGTCAGGGTCTTGCCTCCCACCGGCAGGCCTGAGGCGAAAACGGCGTTGAGTTTTTCCCCCATGTCGATGATACGGACATCGGCGCCGCTGGCCGTTTTGACGAACTGGCTGAACGTATCGATCCGGCCGTTGATCGCCTCGCGTTCTTCATCCGACATCACCAGGCCATCCGCGGCCAGGACTGGGCCGAGGCGCGTCGCCTCTCCGCTCTTGAGCAGGGCGTAAAGGCTGATAAATGTCAGGAGCGAAACTCGGCCGTTAAAGGAGGAGGGAACGGAATAGCCGAGTTTGCCGAGATAGAAACTGAGGTCGCCCTTGTCCATCAGATAGCCGACCTCAGGATAGTGGGGGAAGGTCAGGAAGAAGAACTTGGTGTTTGACCGGTTGAGGTTGATCCGTTTCAGGATGTGTTTAAATTGGTCTTGAAAATCGTTGATCTCCGTCAGGTTGTGATCGATATGGCCGGGTGTGTAGGGATCGAAAGCCAGAACGCCCATTTTCTCTCCAAAGCTCAGGAGATAGCTCACGCCGGATTTGAGCTTGTCTTTGATCTGGTCGAAGGGGATGGGTAAATACTGGGGATTTTTTCCGCCCAGGCCGAGCGTCGAGAGGGCCGCGTCGTTATTCCCGAGCCAGAAGATGACCCAGGCCGGTCCGTCAGTGCGGTCGAGATGCCAGATCAGGGCGTCGAGCTGTGAGACCGGCTTTCCCGCCATGAGGTTGATCGGGTAGAGGACCTTGTCGTGCATGTCGGCGAAAAGGTAGGGCTGAAGCCGGTCGCAGCGGTATTCGTCCGAAAGATAGTTCCAATCCGTCCCGGCTCTTTTTCCGTATTCATAGCCCGCGAAGGAAAAAATATCCTCGCCGTCTACGGCCAGGTTCGTCGGAACAGTGAGCGGGTTGATCCGGTTTTCGTCCTCATCAAGGAGGGGCTGAGCGAACTTGATGGCCATGACACTCCCCAGCTTCTGAGCGATCAGGTTGAGATAGGCGTTTTCGGTATTGTATTTGTTGTTTGTCGCGTCCCGGGTTCCCTGGGTCAGGCTGTCGCCCACGCCGAGGAGAAGAGTCCTGGGCGTCCACAACCAGGCCGGCCGGAGGAGCGGTTCATTGATCCGGACCTGCGGGTCGGCCGAGGCAGGGGGCGCAAGACTCAGGAAGACGAGGAAAAGAAAAGCGGCGGCCAGGAAGGCCAGAGTTTTGTTTTTATTCTTCATCCCTCACCTCTCTCAATTCAAAATCAAATAAAGGCAGATCTTGATTGCATTGAAAGGGAAAAACCCCTCCACCCCGCATGGGATTTATCCCTTTTTTCTTACCTGATCATAATTTAAGCCCGCAGGCGACGCTTGTCAAGCGGCGGGGGTTGTGTGTGTTATTTAACGTCGAAAACTGGACAATTTAAAGGGAAAAAGTGGACTTTTAAAGACGAAAAGTAGAGACCTGGGATACAGTTTTCCGGAAGGAGAAAAAATGGGTCCTGATCAAATTCTTGAATGATTGTAGTCGGAAACTCCTTCAGGCCGACTTCTTTAAAGCCGAGATCCCCTGGGTCTATATCCGGGCTGTGGAAGACCCGATCTATCGCTTTGGCCTTCCTTGATGCTATTATCTTGACCCCCCTGCGGGTGTTCCGCTTTGGCCAATACTGGGACTCCGGATGAATTTTTATTCCTTTATGGCTTTCCCACGTGTCCACTTTTCAACTTTTAACAGCACGCTGCTGGCGGAACTGCCGGTGAGACGGCGTCTTCTTGACATTGGGAGGGCCGGGAAGTATATCTTCAGGGCGATGATAGAGCAGAGCGATCTCTGGACGAGCCGACGCCGGCTTCTCACGGCTCTTTCCTGCGGCGTTCCCGACCGCGTGCCGATCAACACATACGAGATGGCGGCGCGCGACAGCCGCGACTGGTATAACAACCAGCCGAGCTATCGCCGGCTCATGGACTACATCCGGGAGCATACCGATTGCATCACCAACTGGAACCCGCAGCCCTTCGGGGACAATTATATCGGTGTGGACGGCTTTCTCGGCTCCTCCTACCCGGTTCGGATGGACACGCGCACGGAGCAAGTGGGCGCCATTATCCGGACGACCACGATTCTCCATACCCCGAAGGGCGAGCTCAGGCAGGTGACTCAAAAAGACCCCCAAGTCAATACGACCTGGGTGGCCGAGCACTACTGCAAGACTCCCGCCGACGTCGACCGGGCGCTCAGCGTTCCCTATGAGCCGGCCGTCTATGACGCCTCGGATTATCCCCGGGTTCTTGCCGAGCTCGGAGATCACGGCCTGGTCATGGCTTCGATCGCCGACCCCGCTTACCTGGCCGCCGACCTGATGTCGTTCGAGGATTTTCTCCTCTGGATTGCCGACGATCTCGAACATTACGCCCGGACGGTGGACATCGTCGCCGAGCGGGTGACGGAAAACCTCCGCCGCCAGCTCCGGGTCTGCACCGTCGATCTTTACCGCATCTGCGGCCCCGAATACATGACTCCACCCTTCCTTCCGCCGGATATGTTTCGCCGTTTTATGGTTCCTTACCTGACAGAGATGGTCGATCTCATCCACGGAGCCGGGGCCAAAGCCCGGATCCATTGTCACGGCCGCATCGGCCGGGTTCTTGATCTGATCATCGAAACAGGTTGCGACGCCATCGATCCCTGCGAGCCCCCTCCCGACGGTGATGTCGAATTGAATGAAGTCAAGCGGCGATGCCTTCCTGCCGGCGTTTCCGTCTGGGGAAACATGGAGCTCCGGCATCTCGAGACCGATTCTCCGGAACAAGTGCGGGAGAGAGTTCGGCGGATCATGGATCAGGCAAAAGAAGGCGGCGGTTTCGTTCTTCTGCCGACGTCTTCCCCGACCGGCGCTCCCCTTTCGCCTCAAACAGAGGCCAACATCATCGCCTTCATCGACGCCGGTCTCGAGTTCGGAAAGTATTAGCGCAGGCGCTTCTTGAGCTCGGCCCGCACCTCACGTTCCAGGTCCCGTTCTTTAAGAGCCTGTTTCTTTTCGTAGGTGCGCTTTCCCCTGGCCAGGGACAGCTCCACCTTGACTTTGCCTTGATCGTTGAGGAAGACTTTCGTCGGGATGAGGGTCAGCCCTTTTTCCCTGATTTTCCCGATGAGCCGCTTGATCTCGCGGCGGTGAAGAAGGAGCTTCCGATCACGCAACGGCTCATGATTGAAACGGTTGGCCGGCTCATAGGGGCTGATGTTCGCATGAAGGAGAAAGACTTCGCCGTTCTTGATCTCGGCATAGCTTTCCTTCAAGCTGACTCGGCCCTCACGGACGGATTTCACTTCGCTTCCCAGGAGAGAAATCCCCGCTTCCATGGATTCGATGATGTCATAATTGAAGAACGCCTTTTTGTTCGAGGCGACGATCTTCATGACCGATCCTCTGATCGTTCCGGGTTGAGGATAATGCGGACCAGGCTGATGTGGCGTTTGTTCATTTTTTCCACCATGAACCGGTGGCCCTGGAATTCCAGGGCATCGTTCTCCCGGGGGATTTTTCCAAACTGGTAAAGGAGGAACCCGGCCAGCGTGGTGAACCCGGCGGTCTGAGGGAGGGAGAGCGGGAGCCTCTCACAGAGTTCTTTGATCGAGGCGTTGCCCTTGACAAGAAAGGTTTTTTCGGCCTCCGGCTTCAGCCATTCCTCGGCTTTTTCGTCGGATTCGTCCTGGATCTCACCGACGATTTCCTCGATGATGTCCTCCAAGGTGACGATCCCCTCGAGCGTCCCGAACTCGTCCACCACAAAGGCCAGATGAACGGCGTTCTCCTGCATCTGGAGAAGCGCTTTTTCGATGGAAACAGATTCCGGGATAAAAAACGGCCGGCGCAGGATTTTGCGGATATCGAATTCCTTTTTTTCGACGAGATACGGAATGATGTCCTTGGTGTGGATCAAGCCTTCGATGCGGTCCATCCGGCCTCGGTAGACCGGAAGGCGGGAGTATTCGGTGGCCAGGACGGTGTCCATGATTTCGTCGAAGGAAGCTCCGATCTCTATAGCCCGCAGCTCGGGTCTTGGGATCAGGATTTCCTTGACCGGACGGCCGCCGATATTCAGGACGCCGCCGATCATCCGACGGCGAAGGGGAGACATTCCTTTGACCCCTCGCGAGAGAAGAAGGCGAATTTCTTCCTCGTTCAGAACCTGGGATTTTGTTCCCGCGCTTTCGGGTGCCCGGCGCAATATTCGGCCGGAAAGAACGGTGAAGGCGCTGACGAAAGGAGAAAAGAGGAAGGCAAAGAGGCGCAGCGGTTGGATGACCAGGAACGAAGTTTTCAGCGGATGATAGGCGGCCAGGGTTTTCGGGTTGATCTCGGCAAAGAAAAGGATCAGGACCGTGGTGACGAGGGTTGCAGCCAGGGCCGCCTTCTGCCGATCCCGAATGATGGAAAGAAAAAACAGCGTCGCTACGGTAGCGGCAGCGATATTGACCAGATTATTGCCGATGAGGATCGTGGCCAAAAGACGGTCGAGGCGGTCGAGCTGGCGCTTAATCAAGCGGGCCCGACGGGAACCCTTCTCGGCAAGGAGATCGATGGTGTTGGGGTTGGAGGCGATCAGAGCCGTCTCGGAAGCGGAGAAAAAAGCGCTGAGAAGCAGAAAAAGACAGAAAAGAAGGATCAAGTTCAGAGCCATGGCGGAAGAATCAATATTCGACGTTGGGCTTGAAGCCCTTGAAACAGACGGAGAGGGTTTCGGAGATTCGTTGCTCGATCTTGGCGAGAGGCAGGTCGGAGACTTCGGAAATCTCCGCCGCCAGCAGTTCCTTCGCCTTTTCCAGCATTTTTTTCTCCCGGAAAGAGAGCGGTTTGGTCAGGCTTAAATAGTACAGGCTTTTGAGCACACAGGCCATATCCTGAATCGTGCCCGAGCGCATCAAGCTGACATGCTCCTTGTATCTTCCCTTCCAATCGTTGATGACATCAACCTGACGCTCTTTGAGATAGCGGAAAATCTCTTCCACGGCATCCTCCGAGAGGGGCCTTCGGATGCCGATCTCCTCCGTGTTGGAGAAGGGGACGAGAACGAGGGTGTTGTTGGCGAGAATCCGGACATGATAGATCTTGAGCTTTTCTCCGTAGAGCTGCTCTTCCTGGATATCCTCGATGACCGCGAGGCCCTGATTGGGATAGATAATCCTATCCCCGACCTTGAATGAATTCATTGGTTGAATTATAGCCGAAAGGCCCCTTTGAGTCAAGACGACGTACGGGAAATTTTCCAGGAGTTACCCCAAAAATTTTAGACATCAAAGAGGAATCGCTGAACGAACTGATGTTTTGGGGGTGCGAGAGCTAATTTGAGTCCCTTGGATTGACTGAAGAGGAAGTGTTTAATCCCATCAGCCAGGGCATAGAGCCGA
>CAZNVB010000291.1:0-19565 GCA_964576265.1 uncultured Eubacteriales bacterium
ATCTCTCTCATCGCCGGCCCCCTTGGGCGCTTGGCGATCTCAGCAAAATAAATTGGCACGACCCCGCTTTGTTTCCCAGGCCAATTTTCCAGCGGCGAGTTCGCTGTTTTCCGGCAAAAGATGATGAGGCCCCTCACGACCCGGCCGGCGGCGATTTCTTTCCCCGGCGCTCGCGGTGAGATTCCACCCAGGAGCGGCTGACCCAAGACCAGAGCCGACGATGGAATTGCCAGCTCGGCGTATCGGATTCAAGAACGGTGCGCAGGTTTTTCGGCTCGGTTTCCTGGGGAGAGAGGTAGACGCGATCCTGCCGGTCGTAAAGAGCGGACATTTCCGGATGGAACTGGACTCCCAGGACGTTCGGGAAGACGCGGTGCTCGACGGCCTCGACGACCTTTCCGTCGAGCGACGTGGCGGCGGGATAAAAACCCCGGCCCATTTTTTTGATCTGCTGATGATGAGCGGATAGGACGAGCGGCCTCTTGGCCGGGTCCAGCTGCATTTCCCGGGAGAACTTGCTTTCCCGATCGAATTGGATTCGGTGCAGGGCATAGCGGAAGAGGTCTTTCCGCGGGAAAAGCCGGGCAAAGGGGCTCGTATGCCAGACCCCGCTTCCCATTGAGATCACATCCTCGATGGCGCTCAGCCCGTAGATTTCCGACCAGATGTCCTGGGTCAGCGCCCCGCCTGTTCCGACGGCCAGGCTCTGGCAGCCGAGGCAGATCCCAAAGATGGGAAATTCAGGACGCCCGCGGAGATAGGGGATAAAAGATTCGTCTTGGAATCCGCCGAGAAGATGAAAAATGAAAGAGAGCTCGAGGAAGTGGCGGTAGGGATCCGTGACCTGGGCGAGGAGGCTCGTTTTTTCTCCGTAGAGAGGCGGCGGGATGTCCGGCCCGCCGAAAAAGATGACGCCGTCGACACGGTCGAAAATTTGCCTGAACTCCGGAGTGCAGGCGTTTTCCCGGTAGAGGCCGTCTGCGGCAAGAGGCGCCGAAACGGGATGAAAAGTGAGCCACTCCAGGCCGTTCGCTTGAGCATATTTCTCTGCTTTCCCGTAGTCAGTATTTTCTTTCTCGTGATAAATTCCGACGACGGCAAGGTCCGGGAGATCGATCAGACGCTCTTTTCGGAGCGCCAGGAGATCTTCAATCGTCCCGACCGAGGGAAAGAAGACGGCGATCGTCACCGGCTCTTTCCGGTCGGCGAATCCCGGGCGGGGCTCGAGAGGTTCGAAGAGAGACAGCGAGTCAGGAACGAAAGCAAGGGAGAACAGGCAGACCAGGAAAAACCGCCGGCCTGCTTGGCAGCGCTGCCTGCTTTTCATCTCAGCTGTCCTTCAAGGCGCGCGGATTTCGGGTGGAGATTGGAATTTCCGGCAGGACGCATCGAGCACAGCCTCCGACCCTGGAGATTTGCGTCTTCCCTTTCCGGCCGCGACGACTTGGGCTTCGGGATCTCAAATCAGGCTCTGCAGGGCGCGCGCAACGGAGGTTTCGACGAGCGCCGTTTTATAGCCGTTCTCTTCGAGCGGCTTGGCCTCCTGAAGATCGAGCCCGACGGCCTCCTTGATGACTCTTTCGCTGAGCGTCCGGCCGTTGAGCGCGGCTTCCGTTTTTTCCAGTCGCCAGGGGACCGGCGCGACGCCGCCGAGGACGATCCGGAGGTTCTTGATGTTTTTTCCCGCAACCAGTCCTTTCACCGCCGCGGAAACAACGGCAAAGTCCCAGGTGCCTCTTTCCCTGAGTTTGAGATAGGCGCTCTTTTCGCCCTTCTTAGCCGCCGGGATTCGGATCTCGCGCAGGAGTTCGTCTCCGGCAAGGACATTCTCCCGTCGGACGTTCTTCGCCGGCGGGACGTAGAATTCGGCCAGAGGAATCGTCCGCTCGCCGCGAGGCGAAGCGATGACGGCCAGGGCGTCGAGAGCCGTCAGCATCGGCGCCAGATCCGAAGGATAGACGATGTAGCAGAGACCGCCGCCGAAGATCGCGTGGTACTTATTGCGGCCGCGGTAAGCGAAGCACTGGCTTCCTCCCTTTTTTCGGCAGACGAACTGGACATCGCGGTAATACCAGCAACGCGGCCTCTGGCAGAGGTTGCCGCCGACCGTCCCGACATGGCGGAGCTGGGGCGTGGCCAATGACAGTGCGGCCTGATGAAGTCCCGGATAATCGAGCTTGATCGACGGGTCGGCGGCCAGGTCGGCGACGGTGGCCATGGCGCCGACGCGCCACCCGTCTTTTTCCTTTGTGATGGAGGCCAAACCCCGGACGGTCTTCAGGTCGATGACCATCTCCGGCGCCGCCACGCCCTCCTTGATCTCGGCGAGCAAGTCGGTCCCGCCGGCCATGACGGCGGCCTTGCCGTTACCTTTGACCAGAAGGGCGACCGCTTGTTCGATGGTTTGAGGTTCCGCCCACTTGAACTTTTTCATGAGCTTGCCTCCTTTGCCCGCAGGGCCCTGAGGACTCTGTCCGGCGTCATCGGGATCTCTCTGACGTGCACGCCGATGGCGTTATAGACGGCGTTGGCGATGGCCGCCGAGCTCGGAATGCGCGGCGGTTCGCCCAGGCCTTTATTGCCCAGATTGTTGATCCGCGGGTCCATGAGATCGACGAAGATAGGGACGATCTCCGGCACATCCTGAGCGGTCGCCACCTTGTATGTCTGGAGGTTGGGATTGACCATTTTTCCGCTGTTTTCGTCGATCACCCTTTCTTCGAACAGTCCGGCGCTCAATCCCTGGGTCACGCCGCCGACGACCTGACTCTCGGCCGTCAGCTTGTTGAGCACGCGCCCGATCTCGTGGACGGCGACGACTTTGAGGACTTTGATCTGGCCCGTTTCCGTATCGACTTCCACTTCGGCGAAATGGGCGCCGAAGCTGTTGTAGGCGAAACCGGCGGGGAGGTCGCCGCGTTCGCCGTGAAAGACGGCCTCCCGCCGGAGATCGCGGGCCAACTCCAGGAAAGAGACCGATTTTTCGGGGTTGTTTTTGGCAAAAAGCTTCTTTTCGGCGAGGACGATCTCCGCGGCCGGGACATCGAGTCTTTTGGCCGCCAGGGCCCTCATCCTCTCGGCCGCTTTGAGGGCCGCGTCCCGGATCGCGGGCGCGACAGAGGGCGCGGTCTGGCTGCCGCCCGAGTTCGGCGCCCAGGGATAAGCCGTGTCGCCGATCTTGATGGTGATGTCCTGCGGCTCGAGACCGAGCGTCTCGGCGACGACCACGGCCATGAACGTCCGGGTCCCGCAGCCGATGTCCTGGGTGCCGCAGACGGCCTCAACGCTTCCGTCCGGATGAATCTTGACGTCGGCCAAAGTGCCCGGGACTCCGGCGCCCCACCAGATCTGGGTGGCGACGCCGATTCCCCTCTTCTTTTTCCCCGGGCCTCCGCCCGGCTTTCGGTTTCGTCTTGACCAGCCGATTTTTTCCGCCCCGAGCTCGTAGCATTGATCCAATCCCTTGCTTGAATAAGGCGTTCCCGTGTCGCCCTGGTTTTTGCTCGAATAGTTTTTCCGGCGCAGCTCTAGGGGATCCAGGCCGAGCTCTGCGGCCAGCTCGTCGAGAAATCCTTCCATGGCCAGGGTTCCCTGCGGATGTCCCGGCGCCCGAGTCGGCCGCGAAGCGCCGGCGTTGATGAAGACGGTGTATTCTTCGACCCTGACATTGGGACATTTGTAGATATCGACCAGCGGCTCGGAACAACGGTCGCCGCGGCCCACCCCGCCGCTCGTGTAGTTGGTCATTTGCAAGGCCGTCAAGGTTCCGTCCTTTTTGGCTCCACCTTTGATCGTAATCATGGAGGACGGCCGGTTGCCGACGCAGAGCGAATTGTCCTTGCGGGAGAGGGCGATTTTGACCGGCCGGCCGGTCTCCCTGGCCAGCTGAGCGGCGACGGCCGTGTGTTCGTTTGCTCCAAGCTTGCTTCCGAACCCACCTCCCATGTAGTTCTTGATGACCCTGATTTTGCTCGCCGGGATATTCAGCATCCTCGCCAGGCCGTCGCGGACATTGAACACGGCCTGGGTCGAATCCCAGACCGTCAGCCGGTCCTCGTCCCATTTGGCGATACTGACGTGAGTTTCGACGGGATGATGGATCTCGAAGGCCGTCCTGTAGGTCCGCTCCAGGATCACCTCCGCTTCGGCAAACCCCTGTTCGAGATTCCCTCTGTTGTATTCGTTGAATTTTTGAACGTTGGCCGAGTCAAGGACTTGAGGCGCTCCCTCGGCCACGGCTTTTTCCGGAGAGACGACATGGGGGAGGACTTTGTATTCGACCCGGATGGCCTGAAGCGCTTCCTCGGCCGTCGATTCGTCGAGGGCGGCGACGGCCGCGACCTGCTCTCCCTCGTAGCGCACCCGGCCTTCCTTAAGCTGAACGGTGGCCAGGACTCCGGGTATCCTTTTAGCCGCGCTGAGGTCTAGGCTCACAATCTCGGCCGAGGCATAGGGCGAACGGAGAATTTTTCCAACGAGCATGTCCTTGAGGACGATATCATGGGTGTATTTGGCCCGGCCGGTGACGATGAGCCTGCCGTCCACCCTCGGCGTCGGCCGGCCGATGATCTTGAACACCGGCGTCTCCGCCGCGAGGGGTTCCGCGCCGCCGGGCTCTTTTCCTCTGGCCACCTCGAGATAGGTCAGGTTGGCGTTTTCATCATCGTTGATGCTTTTCATCTCAGGCCTTCCTCATCTTACTCGCTGCCGAGGCTACCGCCTCGTAGATTTTGACATAATTGCCACAGCGGCAGATGTGGCCGCTGAGGCCCGCCTTGATCTCGTCCGGCGACGGCGTCCGGTTTTTTTGAAGGAGAGCGACTGAAGACATGATGAACCCCGGGGTGCAGAAACCGCACTGATAGGCGTCTTTTTCGATGAACGCCTCTTGGACGGGATGGAGGGCGTCTCCTTCCGCCAGCCCTTCGACGGTGGTTACGGTCTTTCCGTCGGCCCGGATAGCGGGGAAGAGGCAAGAATAGACCGGGTTCCCATCCAGAAGAACCGTGCAGCCGCCGCACTCGCCCCGATCGCAGATTTTTTTCGTCCCGGTCAGCTTGAGCTTTTCTCTCAAAACCTGGAGCAGGGTCTCGCGCGGCTCGACTTCGAGCGATACGCTGCGGCCGTTGAGAGTGAAGGTGATCTCTTTTTTCGTGTAGACCGGCGCGGCCTCGCTCGCGGCCTGAGCGGCGTCGACACGACGGCCGAGCCATCCGGTCGCCAGGGCGGCTCCGGCCGCGCCGCCGCCCATTCCCTTCAAGAACGCGCGCCGACTGTAAACTTTTCCTTTTTTCCGGGTCATTCTTTCCATTGACGGTCTCCTCCCTGTGTGCCGGCTATCCGGCAAGCCGGATGAGCGCGACGATCAGAAGACAAAGGACGGCAAGGGCGGGAGCGACCAGATAACGGTAGGCTTGGCCGCGAAGGAAAGCGCTCCGCTCGGCTTCGGCCGCGGCGATCCATTCCCCGACCTTGAAACCCAGCGGAACGGTGATGAGGGAAAAACCGACCGCGTAGGGAGCGTAATAAAGGGACAGGGGATAGCCGGTCCCGGCGACGACGCAGGCGGGGATCCCGGTGACGAATTTCACCAGCGGGAAGAGGTTGACGGCGACGAGGGCCGAAAGCGCTCCCCCGATCGCCCGGCCGGTCGCTCTCCTTGCGAGAGGCTCTTTGAGAACGGCAACGATGAGCAGAAAAGCCAGCGCCTCGGTCCAGAAAGCGAAAATCGGGTTGGCCACGGCGCCGTGGCGAACCGGAAGCGAGAGGAGATAGGCATCGAGGAGCTTGATGACGGTCACGAGGCCGACCGCAATTCCCACGGCGAGGAAGCGGCCTGTCGCCGACCAGGCGACGGCGATAAAAAAGAGCGCCACCGCCGTCATCACCGAGCCCGAGGCGACGGAAGCGCATTTCCGGATGCCCAGGCCGAGCGCGGCTTCGGCGAGGCCCCAAGCGGCTCCGAGGACAATCAGGTGGTGAATCCCGAAGACGGCTTTCTTATCCGGCATTTTTTCCTCCTCTTGGCGCATAAATGTTCAAATCCCGACAACCGCAGCTCATTATAATCATCCGCTTCGGATTTGACAAATTCTCGTTGAGCTCGTTTTGTTGAGAGCCGGATCAAGTTGTCTGTCCGGCGGAGTTCGGATATAATCGTCCCGGCAGGCGAGCGTCAATGAGCGATGGAAATTGAAGTCCGGTTTTACAGCGGCTACAAGGGGGACGAGACGCCGCGGGCGATTGTTTCCGGGGGAAGAGAATATCCCGTCGAGCGCGTCCTCTCCCGGAAGCGCTGCTCCGACAAAGAGACGAGGGCCCGATTTGATCTTTTTCTGTGCCTCGTCAGCGGAAGAAAGGTTCTCATCCGGAAGGCCGCGATCGGGAAGGCCGAGATCCTCCCGGCGAGCGACCTGTCATTTGTTTTGCCTTGAGAGGAATCCGAAGCGGCCGAGAGAGATGATCATCGGGGGCCTCCAAATGACTGCCGGCCTCTGAGGCCAATCCGGGAATCAGAAGGGCATTGTATAATAGAATCTATAGGTCATGAGTCTCGATTTTCTCGAAAAAACCGACGCTTTCCAGCGCCTGCTCGAGGACATCCGTCTGGGGAAAAGAGGCCTCCGGATTGCAGGGGTCAACGAACCAGCGCTGCCCTATTTTCTTTCCTGCTTGGCCCGGAAGGTCGAACAGCGGGTGGTCCTTGTCCAGCCCGCCGCCAGGTCCCTCTCCCGGCTTGAGGATCAGGTCAGATATTTCCTCTCGGCCTTCTCGTCGTCTCTTGAGGTCGAAGTCCTTCCGCCTCTTTCCGATAACCCCTATGAGGAAATCCTTCCCTCCCTCGACGCGGTTTCCTCGCGGATGAAATTTTTTTACTCTCTCCGGCGGGAAATTCCTTCCCTTGTCCTGACCAACCTGCCCGGTTTGCTCAAACCGTTTCCTTCTCCGGAAAACTTGAGGGATTTCTTCCTCGAGCTCATGCCCGGAATGTCCTTCGGCCGCGAGAGGCTCCTTCAAACGCTCGCTCAGTACGGCTATGAGAGAGAGGATCTTGTCTCCTTCCCCGGGGAATATGCCTGGCGGGGCGGGATTATCGATGTCTATTCTCCATGGGACAGATTTCCCTGCCGGGTGGAATTGAGTGGCGATGAGATCGCCTCGCTGCGGGAGTTCGATCCCTCGACCCAGCGCTCGTCGGCCAGAATGCCTCGCCTGGTTGTTCCCTCGCTCCGGGAATTCCCCGGGTCAGCCGATTTTTATGAGGGCTGGAAGCGTGCCGCCCGCGAGGCCGGAGGTAAGCCCGGCCTACTCTTCAGCGGGCGGCTTGAAAGTCTGAATGAAGGCGAGATTTTTCCTTCCTTTTTTTACCTTGCCCTGCTCCGGCGCGAAAATTTTGTGCCTTTCTCCCATTATCTCCACGACTCTCTTTTTGTCATCCTTGACCCGGAAGAGGTGGACCGGGAGTGGGAAAGCCGGCGGCTGGATCTCGAGACTCAATTCGGCGGGCTCAAAGAAAACGAGGTTTTTCATCTCCCGCCGGAGGATCTTTTTCCAACCACCCCATGGTCGGAAGTGAGGCTCACCGCCCTTGAGATCGGGGAACTTTTTTCTTCGACCGACGGTGGAATCGAGCATGATTTCCGCTTCCAGCCCGTGCCCCGTTTTGAAAACAGAATTCCCTTCTTCCTCCAGTTCGTAAGACGGCTGCAGAGAGAGCGGGAGCGGGTAGCGATTTTTCTCGCCAACCCCGCTGTCGGGCAGAAAGTCGGCTCCCTCCTGGCTCAGAACAAGATTCGGGCGCGCCACGAACTCAGCCCGTTCGCCACGGCCAAATCCGGAGAAATCCTTCTTTTAACGGGGAAACTCGAGCGGGGGTTCGGTTATCCAGACGAAAAAATCGTCATCTTTTCGGAGCGGGATATTTTCACCGAGGAAAAGGTCCTCGTCAGCCGGCCGGCGGCCCGTCGCCCGTTCGTCTCTCATTTTCAGGACCTCAGGGAGCACGATTATGTGGTCCATGCCGATTACGGTATCGGCGTCTTCCGCGGTCTGGTCAAGCTCAAGGTGGACGGCCAGGAGAGGGAATTTATCGAAATCACCTACCGGGACGAGGACAAACTCTTTGTCCCTGTCGAAGACCTGAATCTGGTCCAGAAATATTCCCGGGTCGGGGCGGCTCTCCCGTCCCTTGACAAGCTGGGCAGTCCGGCATGGCTGAAGACTAAGGAGCGGACGAGGAAAGCCATCGAGAAAATGGCCCGCGAGCTCCTTGATCTCTATGCCCAAAGAAAGGCCGTCCAGGGTTTCAGCTTCAGCCCCGAGGGCGCTTGGGAATCCGAGTTTGATCGGACATTCGATTTTGAAGAGACGGAGGATCAGATCCGGGTGATCAAAGAAATCAGGCGGGACATGGAGTCCCCTTCGCCCATGGATCGCCTGGTTTGCGGTGATGTCGGCTACGGGAAAACGGAAGTCGCCATCCGGGCCGCCTTCAAGGCCGTCATGGACGGCAAACAGGTCGTCGTCCTCTGTCCGACGACCGTCCTGGCGAGTCAGCATCTCCAGACATTTCGCAACCGGATGGTCCTGTTCCCGGTCCGCGTGGAGGGGCTGACCCGGCTTCAGCCGCGCAGCAAACAGCGGGAGATTCTGGCGGATCTCAAAGCGGGACAGGTGGATATTATCATCGGCACCCACCGCCTTCTATCCCGGGACGTCGAATTTCACGACCTCGGCCTGCTCATTGTCGATGAAGAGCAGCGTTTCGGGGTCAGCCACAAAGAAAAAATCAAGCAGCTGAAAACGAATATCGATGTCCTGACCTTGACGGCGACGCCGATCCCCCGCACCCTTAATCTGTCGCTCTCCGGGCTCAGGGACATCAGCCTGATCGAAACACCGCCCAAAGATCGGCTGGCGATCCATACCGTCGTCGCTCCCTTTCAGACGAAGCTCGTCGCTGCCGCAATCAGGCAGGAGCTCGGCCGGGGAGGACAGGTCTACTATATTCACAATCGGATCGAGGACATCGAGGACGTAAAGGGTGCCGTGGAGAAACTCGTGCCCGAGGCCAGAGTCGTCCTGATTCACGGGAAAATGGCCGGCCCGGAGATAGAGAAGAGAATGATGGATTTTATTGCCGGCAAGTTCAACATCCTGATTTCGACGACGATCATCGAAAACGGGATCGACATCCCGCTCGTCAATACCCTGATTGTCGACCGGGCGGACCTCTTCGGGCTTTCCCAGCTTTATCAGCTGCGCGGCCGGGTCGGCCGGTCCAATCGCCAGGCCTACGCTTATTTCCTTGTTCCGCCCTACATGGAACTCACCCCGCTGGCCAAAGAGCGGCTCAAGGCTCTCAAAGAGTTCAGTCAGTTGGGATCCGGCTTCCGCCTGGCGGCCAGGGATCTCGAAATCCGCGGCGCCGGGAATCTTCTCGGCTCCGAGCAGCACGGCTACCTGGCCGCCGTCGGATTCGACTATTTCATGGAGCTCCTCGACCGAACCGTCCGTGAACTCAAGGGGGAGAAAGTCGAGGAAACGAAGTGCGAAATCAACCTGGGGGTGGACATCCGCATCCCCGAGACCTATCTCCCTCAAATCAACTTGAGGCTGAATCTCTACAAGCGAATTTCTTCCATCGAGGATGTGGCGGAGATCGACCGGATAAGAGAGGAAGTCCGGGACCGCTTCGGTCCCTTGCCGGGAAGCGTGGAAAACCTGTTGCGCTACGGGGTGGTCAAATATCTCGCCCAGAAAATCCGCCTCCATTCGATCGATCGTCTCGGCCGCCGACTTATCCTGAAATTTTCCCCCGCCCATCTGGTAGACCTCGCCGGACTGACCCGGGCGCTCAAGCGGCCGGGAGGATCGCTCTCGCCGCAGGGAATCCTGAGCCTGCCTTTGATGTTGGAGACGGAGACGTCGATTCTGGATGAAACGATCTCCGTCTTGAAGGAGTTATCCGGTTATCATATAATGAATAAAGATTCATGAACAAGAAATTCAGGATGGGGATCGTTGCCGGTGCGGCGGCGGGTCTTGTTTTTTTAGCCGCGGTTCAATGCTCGAGCGAGAAATCCCACCGGGGCGCGCCCTCCGCGGTAACCCAACCCGGCGGCGACCCCGTGATTCTCCAGGTCAAAGATTCGGTCTGTCGCGTGTCGGATTTCGACCGCTATGTCCAGGCCTCGGTCGGCTCGGGGATCCGGGGGATGGACGATTCGGTCCTGGGGAAGTTGTTTGACGAGTTCGTCGACCAGAAGCTCCTTCTTGAGGCCGCCCGGGAACAAGGCTTAACTGTTTCTCTGGCCGATAAGAGGGATTATCTCACCCGTCTTGGCGAAGGGACTCTGACTGAAGAGGAAAAGACCTTACTTCTGACCGCCGATTCGGGCCCCTTTATCGACCAAATCCTGGCCGATCTCTATGTTCGCATGATTGTCAATCACCTCACCGTAGAAGATGCGGAAATTAGGGATTACTACGAGCGGAATCAAAAGGAATTTTTCCTTCCCGAAAGGGCGGCGATCAGCCAGATTCTTCTCCGAACCGAGCAGGAAGCGCTCGAAATCTGGGATCAGCTTCGGACATCCTCAGAGGAGACCTTCCGGCAGGTCGCCCGATCGAAATCCGTCGGTCCGGAGGCGGCGGCAGGGGGCGCGATGGGCGTCTTTCAAAAAGGGCAGCTGCCGTCTGAAATGGATGCGGCTGTTCTTGCTCTCGGGGAACACGAAATCAGCCCGGTCATCGAGTCTTCCTACGGGTTTCATATCTTCCGGGTGGATAAGAAATATCCGGCCGAGACGATTTCCTTAGAAGCGGCTACTCCTTCGATCAAGACCAGGCTGATGGAAGTCAAATCCCAGTCCGCCGTCTCTCGTCATCTTGAAGAGCTCGAGGCGCGTTTCAATCCGGTCATCTACCCCGAGAACTTGCCCTTCCTGTACAAAAGGACTCCTTCCTGATGCGTCGAATCGCTCCTTTCTTCGTTCTCTGGATGATTTTTCTTATGACGCCGGGGCTGGCTGGCCAGGAGGTCATTGAAGAAATCGTCGCCATCGTCAACGATGATATCATCACGCTGTCCCAATACCGGCAGTATCACGACTCTCTCTATCAGATGCTTCGCTCTCAGCTCCAGGGCCAGGAATTCGAAAAGCAGTACGCCAGAGCGAAAGACGGCATCCTCGACAAGCTGGTGATCGATCTTTTATTGCTTCAATTGGCCAAACAGAAGCAGCTGAATGTCGGCGAACAGGTCAAGCAGACCATCCAGTCCATCATGAAGGAAAACAACATTGAGTCGGAATCTCAGTTGCGGGAGGAGCTTCGCCGCCAGGGTATGAGCTATGAGGAGTTCGTCAAGGGGATCGAAGAAGATGTCCTGCGCCAGGCGGTCGTCTTCACCGAAGTCGACCGGGGGATCGTCCTGGATGAATCCGAGATCGTCGCCTACTACAAGCTTCATCAAGCCGATTTTATCGAACCCGAGGAATACAAGCTCCGCGGCATCTACCTGTCTTTGGAAGGACATTGGGGAGAGGAGCTTGAGGCCAAGCGGCAGGACCTCTTGAATCGTCTTTCCTCCGGCGCGGATTTTGCCGCCCTGGCCGGTGAATTCTCCGACAGCCCGCTCAAGGAGAATACGGGAGATCTCGGCTGGATCAAAAAGGGCGAGCTCGAGAAGGGCCTGGAAGAAGTGGTGGCGAACCTGAAGCCCGGCGAAGTCGGCCCTTGGGTCCAGGTGAAAAACGGATGGTATCTTCTGAAACTTGAGGAAAAGAAAAACAGCCGTCTCCAAACTTTTGAGGAAGTGAAACGGCAGATTGAAGAGACGATCTATCAGGAAAAGAAGAGGAAAAAACTCGACGAATTCCTGAAGAACTTAAAAGAGAAAAGCTTCATCAAAATTTTGAAGCCGAATCCGCTCGATCACCAATGATCAGCGGATGAACACGGCGGCCGCCAGGGCCGTCGTCCAGAGTCCTTTCTCGCCCTTCGTCGTCTGCGTGATGCTCCGGGTCTTGACAAACAGGTCTTCGGAGATCTGGAAGATCTTGCTCTCCTCATTCCAAATCCGGCTGGTGTCGGGATTTTTTCCCAGTGTCGTGGCCAGCATTTCGGCCGCCAGTTGCTCGGCGTAGTGCCCGGCCTCCTTCTCGTTCTGGCCGAAACTGTGATGCTCGGAGAGATAGCCGTACCGGGAGGGATCATTGGGAATGGCCAGGCCGATGGAAGCGGAAATCATGCGGTGGGCTTCGTTGGTCGCATTCTCGCTCATCACGAGGAAAACAATCTGGCCGGGGAGGAGAGCCTTCAGCCCTTCCTCCCGGCTCACGAGTTTGCAGCGGGGAGGAAAGATGCTCGATACACGGACAAGGTTGAAGGGCGCGATGCCGGCATCCCGAAGGGCCTGCTCGAGGCTGGCCAGTTTTTCTTTATGCTGTCCCCGGCCCTTTGTCAGAAAGAGGCGAGAGGGAATGATCCTGTCCATGAAGGTGCCCCGCTCAAATTTTTTTCTCTTCTTCTTTTTTCCCCGTTCCCACGGGCTCCGGTTCCTGGAAGTCGATCTCCCGCGAAATCGGGTATTCGCCCAGCAGGATATGCGGCGATCCCTTGGATTGGACAAAAAGTTTGCAGACCACCGGTTTCCACTGGGGATTGTCCTTAAACGAGGCCAGGCTTTTGCCCTCGACTCCGAAATTGCTTTTCAGGGTGATGACCGAGCTTGCCTCGCCGGGATTGACCGGATCTTTGCGGATGGCGGCCAAAAAGTTGTCCCCGAGGTTTTCCTGCTCGTCCTGGAACTTGAAGATGGCGTTGAAATTCAGATAGTTCAGCGGCTCGGAACCGATGTTCTTAACCCGAAAAGAGATCGTCGGGACGAGAATAAGCTTCGGCGGCCAGGGCTGATAGGTTTTGGCCACCCATTTGGAGCTGACATCGGTGATCTCGATCGAGGCCTTGAGTTTCTCCGGAGACATGGATTTCACGCACGACGCGGAGAAAAAGGTCAAGGCGACGAGCGTTGTTATGATAAGAAATGTCGGTCGGCGCATGTTTTTCCTCCTGTTTTCAGGGTTAATATAGCCGATGACCCCGAATTATGCAAATGGTCCTCGGAGATTTGATTTACCAAGAAAGGTTCGCTCTTATTCCCGGCGGGAGTTCGAGTCCGAGGCGGGAATGGAGACCATTTGTGAGGCGAAGACCGGTCGGACCTCGAATTTCTCGAAGAGCTCGACGTTTTCCCTCAGGGCACGGAGCGTCTCAGGGAAAGGATGGCCGATGGCAACGGCCTTCCCCTTCGTTTGGGATAGGCGGAGGAGTTCGACGATCTTCTGTCGGGAAAAATCCCGTCCGACCGTCGAATCGAGAAAGACATGACGACGAGCGACGGGGATTCCCATCTCCATGGCCAGGTCGTAGGCAATGGACCGGTCGGTTGTCCGGCTGTCGACGAAAAAGAGGCGGTGTTCTCCGATCGTCTCGAGGAGAGGACGCATGACCGACTCCTGCTGGGTGATTCTTGAGCCCATGTGATTGTTGACGCCGCTCGCGTAAGGGACGGTTTCCAGCGATTTTTTCACCAGGTCCCTAATTTCGTTTTCGCTCATCTCGGACCGGATCATCCACTCCTCGGCCGCGTAATCCTCCGTGTTGTTCAGGGATTCCCCCGGAAGGTGGAGCATCACCTCAAGGCCATGTTCGTGGGCGATCCGGGCCGTCTCTTGAGCGTAGGGGCTGAAGGGGAGGACGGAAATCGTCAGCGGGATGTTCAAGGCCAGGATTTCGTTGAGGGCTTCCAGGCTGTTGCCCATATCGTCGATAATGATGGCCGCCGTGTCGCCGGCCGGCGGGGGAGGGGGAGAAGGAGCCTTTCCGGCGGTTTCCGCGGCGGGTGGTCGGGGACAGAAAAAGGCAATGGAGAGCCTGTCTCTTCCAGTTCGCGCGACCTGCCAAAGGTAAATCGTCTTCTCTGTGTCCTCTTTTTTTTCGATTTCGACAGAGAGGTGCGCCTTTTTTAGCCGGCCTGCAATCTGTCCCTGAATTTTTTCGTAACTCTCCTCGGAAAGGCTGATGTCCAGGCGGGGCGCTCCTGTCTCGTCTCGAAGCTTGTGGATTCTTTCTGCCGGCACCCCGGACTGATCGAGTTCGTCGAGGACGGCGTCGGTCAAGGAGAGAGGGGCCGGGCGGTGTGGCTCCTTTTTCGGGCTGAGGAAGCCGAATACATAGGCGGGCTCGCCCTTTCTCGCGGCCAGAAAATCCAGCCCCAGGCAGGCGACGAGAGCGAGGAGGACAAAGACCGCGTAAAGACCGGAGGAATATTCGCTTCTTCTTTGTCCCGGGGAAGCGCTGTCCGGTTTCATTGATCAGGAAGTTGAGAACAGTTCTTGTGTTCTTTTAAGATAAGCGGCGAAGTCCTGATCGGACGGATCCAGCTTGGTGTCGACCTCAGCCCCCCGTTCCCAGAGAATCGTTCCTTCCCGAAGATGAAAAACTCCCGAGGTCAGGAGAATCGATGTCCCGTCACCAAGGGAAATGTAGTCGCGCCGGGCGACCAGGCCGACGGTCGGGAAGCCGATGATCTTAGCCCGTTTGAAATCCCGGAGGACGGCGGCGACGACCTCGGCAGGCCCGATGGTTGCCGGGTTAACCCAGACCGCCAGGGGGATTTTCGCCAGCGCGGCCTCCTCGGGCGCGGAGAGAAATTCTTTCTCTCCTCCTTTCTTGACGAAATATCCGATCGTCTCGGCCTGGAGGAAGAGATTGATCAGACGGCCGGCTTCTTCCATCGCGCCCCGATCGCAGTTTCTCAAATCGATGATCAAAGGGCGTGCGGATTTCTGGAGACGGGCGACAAGTTCGGCCTTGATCCCATCGACGCAGGGCGTCTCGAGGCGGCTGATTTTAAGAATGCCGGACATTCCTTGCTGCTCCAGGAACATCCACGGCTGCGGCGAAAACGGAGCTCTGGCGACCTGAAAATTCAAGGTTTTTTCTTCTCTCAGGATTTTCAGGCGGACCGGAGACGGCTCCAGCGCGTTCAGCCACAAATCCAGCTCGGGTCGACTCATCTCCACGGTGGATTTCTCATCGACTTCAGTGATCAGATCGCCGGCTTTAAGTTCGCTCTTTTCGGCCGGGGAACCTTCGATCAGGCCGACGATCTGGGGGAAGGCCCCGAATTTTTTGAAGAAGACGATGCCCGGAGAAAAAAGCGGCGAACCACGCTGGGCCTCATAGCGCGCCGTGCTTTCGGCGTCGAGGTAGCCGGAATAGGAGTCGAGAGAGTTGACCAGCCCCTTGAAGGAGCCGGTCATGATTTTGAGGGGATCCTTCTCTTCGAGGTAGTCATTTCGGATCAGCCGGGTCACGGCCTCCAGGAGATAGATATTTTTCGGCGATTCGGAGCGGGCGGTGACCGATCTGACCGAGGCGCGTTCGAAGAGAAGAAAGGCCAGGGTGAAAAGAAAAACGATTGTCCCCAGCCATCGTGTTTTTTTCACTCGTTCCTCTCTTTAAAACCGCAATATTTTATCATCTCTTTCCGAGCCATTGCAAGGGATCGAGGGGCCGGGCTTTGTAGCGGACTTCAAGATAGAGCGATGTTCCTTTCAGGGATCCCGAATCCCCTACGATGGCGATCGGCTGTTCGCCGTTGACGAGGTCGCCTTTGGCCACCAGAAATTCGGCGCAATGCCCGTAGAGGGTATAGTAGTTCAGGCCGTGATCGATAATCAGCAGGTTGCCGTAGCCCTGAAAGTAATCGGCGAAAATGACCTTTCCCGGATGAACGGCCCGGACGGTCAGGGCGCCTTCCTGAGGAGAAATCTCGATGCCGTTATTCATCGTCGTCGTGTTGAGATACCGCTCGGGCCCGAAACGGGTGATGATTTTTCCGCGGATCGGCCAGGGCAGCTTTCCCTTTTTCTCGTAAAAGGGGACGAAGCGAAAGGGAAGGACGATCTCTTGACTGGCCAGTTTTTTCATCAGGGCTTCGAGCTGCTGAGCGCGCTCGTTCTGCTCGGCCAAGGCCTTGAGATAGGAGGACTTGTTTTGTCTGATTTTCTGAAGCAGGGCCCGATTTTCCGCTTCCCGGGCTTCCAGCTCTCGCTTTTTTTCCTCCGACTCCCGGAGGAGGCGCGTGTATTCGGATTTTTTGGTTTCCTGCAGATCTTCCGCCGCCCGGAGCTCCGAGAGGCTGAATTGATAGGTGGAAATGACTTTCTCCTGGTAGGCGGCCAGAAGTTCGAGATGCTTGCTCTCGGCCAGGATGGCGCTCATGTTTTCCGCTTCCAGGGCAAGCTGGAGAACGTCGAGACGGCCGAACTTGTAGAGCGTTCGAAGGGTCTTTTCCACGGCCTGCCGTTCGCGCTCGAGTTTCTCCCGCAGGTCGGCGATATTCGCCCGGAGAGAAGCGAGTTCCTCAGAGGTCTTTTCGAGCTGAAGGCTGTAAATCGCGAGTTCGTTCCGGATGACGTTTTTCTGAAAAGCGACGGCGTCGAGCTGGGAAAGCAGCGAGCGTTCATTCCTCTCAGCCTCTTTGATCCGGGCCTGAAGGGATTGGATGTCCTGCCTGATTTTCTCCAGGCGTCGCTCGAATTCCGAAAGATCCTTGGACGGAATCACAGGCTCTTGAGTCCGGGCGACCGGAGGCCCGAGAACGACCAGCAGGATGAGCCAAGCGATTCCCGCCGGTCTTTTATTTTCTTGCCACATAGATGATCCCGCCGATGATTCCGATGATCAAGCCGAAGGCGATTTCAATGAAGGAAAAAGAGACGGCCGCTTGGGCAGGGATGCCGTAGAATTTGAAAATCTCGATATACGAACCTTCGCGGAGGCCAAGCCCGTTGATCGTGATGGGGATAATCTGAATGAGCAGGACGATGGGGATAAACATGAAGTAATCGAGAAACGGAATGTGGAGACGGAGAGCCCGACCGATCAAATAATAATGGCAGATGACATTGAGCTGAAGCAGCAAGGCCCAGAGAGAGGCGCGGAGAAACGGCCCTTTCTGAGTCCTGTAGAAAAGGACGGTCTCGCGGAACGCGATGATTTTTGCTTTCAATTTTCCCATCCATCCGCCGCCGGGGAGGAGGGACAGCCATCTCGTTGCGGGAGGCAAAAAAAAGACAACGACCAGGCCGAGACCGAAAATCCCGATGAGGAGGGCGGCCCAGACGACGGGGACATGGCGAGCCATGTCGAGACGGAACAGGGCGGCCAGGGCGGCGAAAAGGAAGAGGACGATGATGCCGGTCGAGCGCTCGACCATGACGATGGCCGACGATTTAACCAGCGACCGGGAATACCGGGAGCCGTCGAAGATGCGGACGATGTCCCCGCCGAAACGGGTGGGAAGAAAAATGTTGAAAAACTGGCCGACGAGATAGGATTTGGCCAGGTAAGACATCGGGATCTCGTCGCCCTGGGCGCCGGCCAGGATCTGCCAGCGGTAGGCGCTGGCGTAGAGCCCGAAAGCGTGAAGGGAGAACGCCAGCGCGAGCCAGGGGAGGCGGACTTCCCTGAGCACGGCTCCAATTTCCCTGAAAGAGGTCTGGGTCGTCAGGATGAACGTCAGAATCGTCAGGCTGAAGGCGAGTTTGAGGAGGAGCGAAAGAGTTTTTTTCGGTCCGCGCATGTCCGCCTCGGCCATTGTGCCATAAACCGGGCCGGTTTTGAAGGACGGATTCTCGCCAAAAGACGCGAAATCCGGTATAGTATGCTTCCGGTCCGCCAAGGCGAGGGCGGCTGGGCCTGCGGCCGCAGCCCTGCATTCGGCGCCATCTCTGCCCTGTGACTTGCTCGGCGAGGAGCCGCGAAAGGCGCCAGGCTCGCCGTTTACCTCTTGGCGCGGGAGAAGGGCGACGCTGGGTCGGAGAAGCGGGATGGCGGAATGCGACGGTCCGATATTTAGAATTTATATAGATTTTATAGATTTAGTAAGGATTGGAGGCTTGGAGGATGGCGGCTCGAGAGATCAGACCGAATGTCTTCTGGATCGGGTTAAACGATCGGACCACGGACCTTTTTGAGGGACTCTGGCCGATCGTCCAGGAGGGGGTTTCCTATAATTCTTACCTCGTGCTGGACGAGAAACGGGCGATCATCGATCTGGCCAAGTCGGTCAAAGCGGACGAGTATTTCGCCCGGATCGAAGAGGCGAGCGAAATCGCCAAGATCGATTATGTCATTGTCAACCACATGGAACCCGATCATACGGGTCTCCTGACCCTGTTGCGGAAGATGGCCCCGCAGGCGGAGATCGTCGGCTCAGCCCGGACCAAGGAGATGCTGGCCGGGTTTTTCGGCATTTGCGACCGCGTTCGGGTGGTCAATGACGGCGACATCCTTCCGCTCGGGAAAAAGACCCTGAAGTTTTTTTCCACGCCGTTTGTTCACTGGCCGGAAACGATCATGACCTATGAAACGACCGAGCGGATCCTCTTCTCCTGCGACGCCTTCGGCGGCTATGGAGCTCTCCGTGGCGGGATCTTCGACGATGAATGCAAGGACCTGAATTTTTATGAGCGCGAGGCCCTGCGGTATTACTCGAACATTGTCGCCAATTACAGCGGCCGGGTTCTGGAGGCGATCAACAGGCTCGCCGACGTGCCCATCGACATCATTGCCCCGTCCCATGGCCTCATCTGGCGCCGCGATCCGCAGCGGATCATCGCCGATTACAAAACCTGGGCGGACTACGCGACCGGCGAGGCCAAGCCCGAAATCACCTTGATTTACGGATCGATGTACGGGCATACGGAAAGGATGATGAACGCCGTCGCCCAGGGAATCTCGCGCGCCGGCGCCGATGTCGAAATCTTCGATGCCGCGAGGACTCACGTGAGCTACATCCTGCCCTCGCTCTGGTCGAGAAAGGCCGTGATGATCGGAGCGCCGACTTATGAGGTCCGGCTGTTCCCGCCGGTCGCCGATGCTCTCGCGATGGCCGTCCATAAAAGGATCACCAACCGGAAGGCCGCCTTTTTCGGCAGCTACGGCTGGAGCGGCGGAGCTCTCAAGGAAATGAGGAAAATCGTCGAGCCGGCCAAGTGGGACATCGTGGAGAGCCTGGAATTTATCGGCTGTCCCGGAGCCGAGGATCTGAGGAGAGGAGAGGATCTCGGACGGCGCTTCGCCGAGCTTGTGATCCGGGAAGTTTGAGGCGATCCCCGGCCGACCCGCGGTTTCCCTTTGGCTGTTTGCCGTGAGCGATCCATGTGCCAGCGCCGTATTTATCCGGGAATTTTGGGATGGGAAAGGAGCGGAAGGCGGCGCGAGTCTTGAAATCTTCTTGGCCAGTGATATAATAATCTCAAGTTTTCTTTTGCCGGCTGGAGAAAACTTCTGCCCACCTAAAGAATCATTTTTCCCTTTTCTGCTGACAACAGCCGGCATTTTGGCTTGCCTTGCCGCGGCCGAAAGTCCGGTGCGTCGGGGCGATGAAAATGAAGATGAGGAAAGGGCTGCTCGTTCGGCTCGGTGGACTGGGAGATCTCCTGACCGCCGTTCCGGCCATGCAATTTCTTCGGCGGCGATTTCCGGAG
>CAZNVB010000292.1:0-21015 GCA_964576265.1 uncultured Eubacteriales bacterium
TCCCTGGGTTTTGCGTTCGAACCATTTGCCACGGGCGTCCTGAATAATTGGTAAGAAAGAAGGGGGACGATGGTCAGCGCAACAAACAGGGAAGAAATCAAGGAAAACGTGATCGCCAGAGCCAAGCTTCGGGTCAGCTTCCCCGTGATTCCTTGAGCGAAGATCATCGGCAAAAAGACGACGATCGTGGTCAGAGTCGAGGCGGTAATCGCCATTCCGACTTGAGACGCCCCCAGCGAGGCCGCCGTCTTCCGATCCCTGCCCTCTTCAATATGCCGGAAAGTGTTCTCGATGACCACGATGGCATTGTCGACCAGCATGCCGACACCGAGGGTCAATCCTCCCAGGGTGAGCAGGTTCAGGGTATAGCCGGCCGCATAGAAGGAAATGAATGTGGCAATGATGGAGAGGGGAATAGCCAGAGCGATGGTCAGGGTCGGCCGCCAGTTGCGCAGAAATAAAAAGATGAGCAGGATGGCCAGAATTCCTCCCTGCCAGGCATTGTTGACCGTTTTCTTGGCGACCATCTGGATCATGTCCGACTGGTCCATGGCGATATAGAAGTTGATGTCGGGAGGGAGGGATTTCTGGATTTCGGCCAGTTCTTTTTTGACTCTGGCTCCGGTCGTCGCCGTATTGGCTCCGGATCGCTTGCTGACAATCAAAAAACAGCCTTTCTGTTGCTGAATCCTGCCGACATAGCGCGATTCTTTCAAGGTATCCCGAACTTCGGCGACGTCGCCGAGGAAAATCGGCTCTCCCGCCTGAGTCGCTCCGATGACCACCCGCCGGATTTCTTCGAGCGATCGGAACTCGCCCATGGTTCGGACAACAAGATCGGCATGTCTTTCCACGAGATACCCGGCCGGAAGGTTGATATTCTCCGCCGCCAGAGCGGCGATCACCCGGTCAAGGGAAAGATTTCGGGTCTCCAGCGCCGTTTTATCGACATCGACCACGATCTCGCGGACATCGGTGGAAAACACTCGGGCCGAGGCCACGCCGTCGATCCTTTCCAGCCGGGGGGCGACGTCGTCCTCGATCAGCTTTTGCAGCTCGGCCGTCGGACGATTGCCGGTGACACCCCAAAAAACGATGGGGAGCTGCGCCAGGTTGAACTTGACGACGAGAGGATCCGCCGCTTCAGCTGGAAGGAACTGCCGGTAAAGGCCGATCTGGTCCCGGATATCCTGGGCGGCAAAATCCAAGTTTGTACCCCACTCAAATTCGACGCTGATGGCGGAGACTCCTTCGGAGGTGATGGAAGTGACTTTCTTCACCCGGCTGATGGAACTGACGATCTGCTCGAGGGGTTTGGTGACGACCTTCTCCAGGTCTTCAGAAGAAGCGCCTCGGTATGTCGTGATGACGGAGACCGTCGGAAATTCAAGGTCCGGGAAAAAGTCGAGCCCCAGTCGAGTAAACGATATAAATCCGACGACGACCACGATCATGGCGATCATGCTCGTGGTCACTCTTCGAGTAACGGAAAATTCGGGGAGTTTCATTGTTCGACCTCACCTGTGATCTCAAGGGGCGTGCCGTCCTCGAGACCGAAATTACCCTCGGCGATCACCAGATCTCCCTCTGAGAGACCGGAGGTGATTTCGACCATGGTCGTATTTTGAATCCCCAGGGTGACTTCCTTGCGGACGGCTCTACCCTCAAGGGCGATGAAGACGTATCGGTTTTCGAGGATCGCTTTCTGGGGAACGACGAACGCGTCGGCATGAGTTTGGACTTCCAGGATGACTTCGCCGAACGTCCCCGGGCGAAGAGACAGGTCGGGATTATCGACCATCACCTCGATGCCGAATTTTTTCGTCTGGGGGTCGGCCGCCAGATTGACGACGGTCACGATGCCTTTGAACTCCCGGCCGGGAAGAGACGGAGTCCGGAGGATCGCCGATTGACCTTTCTGAACCCGTTGGATGTCGTTGGCGGACAGATCGGCCCGGATCTTGACCCGGCTGAAATCGACGAGCGTCAGGACGCCGCTGGCCGAAGACAGCCCGCCCATCATCGGGTTGATGACGTCGCCCACCTCGGCGTTTTTCGAGGCGATGACGCCGTCGAAAGGTGCTCTCATGATGGAGACGTTCAGGGTGTGCTTAGCGATATTGACGGCCGCTTGAGCCTGTTCGACCTGCGCCCTGGCGGCGTCGTGAGCTAGGCGGGCCTGCTCGAACTGCTGGTCGGAGACCGCCTTCTCTTTATACAGGCGGTCCATCCGTTCCCAGTTCGTTTTCGCATTCTCATAGCTTGCCCGGGCCACGGCCAGCGCCGCTTCGGCCTGTCCGAGCTGAAGCTTGATGGCCTCGACGTCCATCTCGGCAAGAAGCTGGCCCTTGACGACGCGATCGCCCTCGTTGACGTAGATCCGGGCGATCCGGCCCCCGACGTCGGGAGTGATCGTGATTCTCTGCCGGGCTTCGATCGTGCCCGTAGAGAAGAGCTTCTCTGAAATCCTTCGCTTTTCGACTTTGAACACCTTGACCGGCGCGGTGCCGGACGTCGGGGCTGCGTCGGATTTCGTGTTTTTCGGACGACAGGAAACGAGGATTCCGGCTGCCAGGAAAAGCAGGATGAGGCTTTTCGGTTTTCTGAATTTGGACATCGTTGTTCTCCTTTCGGACTATTCCGCCTGTTTCCAGCTCAACCCGACGGCTTTTTCGAGCTGAGCAAGGGATATAATGTAGTCATAAATCGCCTTCAAGTAATTGACCCGCGCCTCGCTCAGGGCGACCTGAGCCGCGCCGACATCGGTGATGGTGATGAGTCCTTCCGTGTAACTGAGCTCGGCTACCCGAACACTCTCCTTGGCCTCATCGACATTCTTTTCCTGCGAGCGCAGGGTCTCCATAGCCTGGTGGAGAGTCAGGAAGGCCGATTGAACCTCGAACTTGATCGTGTTGACGAGCCCTTTTTCCGTGAACTCAATCTCCCGGATCAAGGCTTTGGACTCCGCTTCCTTGGCCGCGGTCGAGAAACCGTTAAAAATCGGGACGTTCAGGACAAGGTTAAAGGAATAGAAGCTCTGCCAATTGTCCTTCTTAAAATTGAAGAAATTCGCCCAGTAATTATAGTTTCCTGAGATGGCGACGGTCGGAAGATAATCGGCCCGGGCGATTTTGACCATCTCGGCGGCGATCCTTTTCTGGTAGCTGATCTGGCTGAGCTCGGGCCGATTGGCCAGCGCCTTGGCCAGGCTCTCCTCAAGGTTGACTTCAACGGGGGTGAAAGCCATCTCGCCGACAATCTCCACCGGCTGGGCAACATCCAGTCCGAGAAGGGTTTTCAGGCTGAGCTCGGCCAGGGCGACATTGTTGCGGGCCTGGATCACCGAGGGCCTCAGGTTGGCCACCCGGACCTCGGCCCGAAGAAGGTCGAGGCGAGAGGCCATGCCCACCTCGGACATATTCTTGACGTTTTGGTAGAGCCTCTCGGCCAGGTTGAGCGCTTCCTCCGTCACCGCCACGAGCTCTTTGGCCAAGAGGTAGTTGTAGAAACCTCGCTTGACATTAAAGACCGTTTCCTGAGTCGTCTGCCGGACCGCTTCTTGCGAGGAAAGATAGCCGTATTTGGCTGTCCGGTAGCCCGAGCTCAAGCGTCCTCCGGTGTAAAGGGGAAGACTGAACGACAGGGCAAGTTGATAATCTCGGGTGAAATCGATGGCTACTCTCTGGGGTTTGCCGCCGGGGATGAAAGAGGGGAATTCCAAGACAAAGACTTTCTCATCCAGATTCTGCAACCCTTGGGCGTTCAAGCTGGGAAAGAATTGAGAAGCGGCGGACCGAACCCTCGCCTGGGCGGCCTCCACCCGTTCCTGGGACGCCAGATAATACGGGTTCTGAGATAAGGCCAGATCGATGCATTTTTCAAGCGTCAGGGTGGTTTTCTCTTCGCCCCGGCCGCTCCGGCTGCCAAACAATAAGAGGAACAGGGCAAGCGCAACGCTGATTCGTTTTTTCATCTGCCATCTCCTTTCAAAGGCCTGGCTTTCTTTTCGATCCCCTGAAAAAGATATCGGGAGATGATTTCGGTCGCTTTGTCGACGCTGAGCAGCTTGCTCTGCCAGAAGCGGACATGGCAGAATCCCTGGAGAAGGGATTCCACGAAGACGACCGCATCGGGGATATCGATCGGCCGAAATTCTCCGGACTCGATTCCCTGTTGAAGAATCAAACCGACTTTCTCCAGGATATCCTTACGTTTGGTCTTCATTTTCGTTATAAACTTCCGGTCGAATTCCGAAAACGCCTCTTTTTGGCCGCCGAAAAAGATTTTCATCTTGCTCATAAAAATCGGGTCCATGATCAGCATGCGGGAGATATTTTCTTTTTCCCGGTTGAATTTCAGATAAAACGCAATTCCTTTCCTCAGTTTCTCCCCGGCGCTCAGCTTGAGACCGACGATTCTCTCCACCTCCTTCTCGACCTCACAAAAATAGTTGCCCAGAAGCTCCAAGACAAGCTCCCCCTTGCTCCGGAAATAATGGTAAATCGTCGCTTTGGAAAAGGCCGCTTCCTCGGCCACATCATCCATCGTCATGGCGCTTGTTCCCTTGCGCAGGATGACCCTTTCGGCCGCCTCGAGAATCTGCCGCCGGTACTCCCGGCGCCGTCTTTCTTCCCGTTCTCGCCGCAATTCTTTTTCTTTCATAAGTTTACTCTATGGTTTATTTTTAGAACCATTAAGTTTATATATTAAACTCACTAGTTTAAGTTCCCGATTTTACCAGATCATTTTTTTTCTGTCAAGGTTGAGGGAAACCCGGAGATGAAAAGGGAGCTAAAGATCAAATCCCGGAAGAAGGATCAACGGCCAGCGACCGCAGCCGCCGTTCGAAGCTTGGCCTAACCGAAAGGCTTGCGGGCTCTTTTCTTATTCAAAAATCGTCCCCTGAGCGAAGATAGGGATCTCAGGCCCGGGGATGGGACTTATCGTAAACCTGGCGGAGACGGTCACGGCTGACGTGGGTGTAGATTTGGGTCGTCGTAATTTGGCTGTGGCCGAGCATGAGCTGCACCGAACGGAGGTCGGCTCCCCGCTCCAAAAGATGGGTGGCAAAGGAATGTCGAAGGACATGGGGGCTGATTTTCTCCGTCAACCCTGCCTGGCGGGCATATCCCCGCAGGAGTTTCCAGAAGCCCTGGCGGGTGAACGGCCTTCCGAACCGGGTCAGAAAGAGCTCCTCGACCGGCGTCTTCATCAGCCGGGGGCGGGCTTCGGTGACGTATCTTTCGGCCGACGAAGCCGCGGTCCGGCCTAGGGGAACAAGCCGCTCCTTCTTGCCCTTGCCCTGGCAAAGGACATAGCCGTCGCTGAGGTTCAGGTCGACCGGCCGGAGGCGGATGAGTTCGGATACGCGAAGTCCGGTGGCATAAAGAATTTCCAGCATCGCCCGGTCGCGGAGACCATGAGGATTGCGCTCGTCCGGCTGGCGCAGCAGCTTATCGACCTCCTGAACGGTAAGGAACTTGGGCAGAGTCAGCCAGGTTTTCGGGGAGGATAGGTTTTCCGTCGGGTCTTTTTTGACCAGCCCATCCAGGAGAAGAAAGCGGTAAAATGACTTCAGGGCCGAAATCAGCCGGGCCAGCGACCGCGCCTGAAGGCCGGCCAGGCTCTGGCGGTGGATGAAAGCGGTGAGGAGAGCCTCATCCACCCGCGCCCAATGCGCTTTTTCTTTTTTGAGATAGAGGAAAAATTTCCTCAGGTCGCGGCCGTAAGCGAGAATCGTATTGGCCGAAAGACCCTTCTCTACAGAAAGAAAATCAAGAAATAGCCTCAGGGCAGCCTCAGCCGAAGCGGCCCGACTTTTCATGCCAGAAAGGGGTTCGATTCCAGCTCTTCACCGACCGTCGTCCACGGCCCGTGACCGGGAAGGACGATCGTCTCGGCAGGAAGAATCAGGATTTTTTCCCGGAGCGAAGTCTCGAGGTCCCGGGCCGACCCTCCGGGAAGGTCGGTGCGGCCGATCCCGCCGTTGAACAAGGTGTCGCCGGAAAACAGCATCCTGTCGCCAAGAAAGCTGACGCTTCCCGGGGTATGACCCGGCGTATGGATGATCCGCAGAGCAGATTTGCCGATGGTGATCGAATCTCCGTCCTGAAAAAGGAAATCCGCCGGAGGCGATTCTTTAGCTCCGAGAAAAAAGCTCAACTCGAACTGCTGAACCATCTTGAGCATCGGATCATCAAGGGGATGGATCCCCAGCGGAATATGAAACTTGTCTTTGACGTCCCGGTTGGCGCCGATGTGATCGATGTGGCCATGGGTGTTGAGGATATAGACGGGCTTGAGCCCGAATTCGAGAATCAGGGGAAAGATCCGGTCCGCCTCGGCCCCGGGATCGATGACGGCGCACTCCAGAGTCTGACTGCAATAGACAAGATAGCAATTTGTATCCAGAGGTCCGACCACGGCAAGCTTATATTCGATCATCGGGCTTGGATTATCATAAATCGAAGGCCGGCCCGAGTCAACTTGTTCATTTTGGAATCTTGTCATCCGGGCTGAGACAAAATATAATCGGTCCGATGAACGGCGAACCGTGGCAGCTTCGGCTGATCAAGAAATCCCTGAAGAAAAAAGAAAAGCTCCGCTTGCTCGAGTCCGCCCTGCCGATCGATTCAAGGCGGGTCGCGCTCGATTTGGGCTGCGCTCAGGGAACTCTCAGCTATTTTGTCCGCCGAAAGGGCGGCTTTTGGGTCAGCGCCGACGAAGACCTGGCCAATTTGACAAGCGCCCGGGAAATCCTCAAGAACAACCTGGTCCAAGCTTGCGGACCGAAATTGCCCTTTCGCGGGAGATCGTTCGACACGGTTCTCTGCCTCGATTACCTGGAGCACGTCGCTGAAGATCAAGCTACCCTGGTCGAAATCGCCCGTATCCTCAAACCCGGGGGAGAGCTCATCCTGGTGACGCCTCACACCGGGCCTTTCTTCCTGCTCCACAAGCTTCGCGCCGGATTGGGATTGAAACTCGAAGACTTCGGGCATAAAAGGGAAGGGTATTCTGTTCACAGCCTGGAAACGATGTTGAGGGAAGCGGGGTTTAAGCCCCAGAGAAAAGTCCTTTATTCCCGTTTTTTTAGCGAATTCTTCGAGCTCATCCTGAATTTCGTTTATATCAAAATCCTTTCCCGCCGCCCGGCGGAGAAACGACGCGACGGTCATATCCGGCCTTCGACGCAAGAAGAATTCGCCTCCCGGGAGAAATCGTTCGCGCTTTATTCTCTCGTCTATCCGGTCGTCTGGCTTTTCTCGCGCCTCGACCTTCTCCTCTTTTTCCAAAAAGGCTATAGTTTAATGATCTGGGCGCGAAAAATAGACCCTCAATTGTTATAATTTGTTATAATCAAAACAATGGATGCTTACCTCACTGAGGAAGCACGCGCCTTTCTTCAGGCCCAGACTTCTGCCAAAAGAAAGGTCGGCGGCGTCCTCCTCGGACATCTCAGAGGCCGGCGGTTTATCGTCGAGTCGCTCTATCCCTGCCCAGAGGCCGATTTTTTGACCGAAGCGGGCTTCTGGAATCTGCAGAAAATTTTCGACGGCCGGATCATCGGGTTTTATTCCTCCCGTTCCCTGACCGGCGATAACTCGCCGCTGTTCAAGCCTTTCGCCTGCGGCAAGCTTTTTTTAAGTCTCGCCCTCCGCTCCCGCAACCGCCTCGCCGTCAAAGCCAGAATCATCGAATTCGAAGGCCGTTATTTTCTTTCTCCCATCCCTCTTTCCCGGCCGCCCAAGGAGTGAAAGATGAGCGATCTCCTCGATCGGGATGAACAGCGTTTTCTTCTCGGCCTGGCCAGGGAGGCGGTCGAGTCCTATCTCAAGACGGGGAAAAAACCGAAAGCTCGCGTGGAGAAGCCAAGGCTTCTCGAAAAAAGGGGAGCGTTCGTCACACTCCGGGTGGACGACCGCCTGCGCGGGTGCATCGGCTATCCTCTCCCCACAAAGCCGCTGGCTGAAGCCGTCATCGAAATGGCCATCGCCGCCGCCACTCAGGACTATCGATTTGCGCCGTTGACCGTGGAGGAACTCCCGCAGACGAAGATTGAGATCTCGGTGCTGACGCTTCCCCGGCCCGTCCAAGACCCTCGGGAAGTCGAGGTCGGCCGGCACGGGATCATCATCACTCGAGGACCATACAGAGGCCTCCTTCTTCCCCAGGTGCCGGGGGAATACGGCTGGGACCGCGACACCTATTTGCGTCACGGCTGTCTGAAGGCAGGCCTCGATGAGGATGAATGGAAAAAAGGAGCGACCATCGAAGTCTTTGAAGCCCAGGTCTTCTCCGAATGAGACAGAACGCTTGGCGACTGGCGAAGAAACCGTTGATCCTGCTGTTTCTTTTCTGTTTTCTTCTGCTCCTGTTGGAGGCCGCGGAGGTCGATTTCCGCTCGATCCAATGGTCTTCCGGCCAGGCAAAACTGGGCCTTAAGCTTGTCCGCGGGATGAGCCGGACCGAGCGGGCTCGGGAAAATTTTGCTCTCTGGATTTTCCTTAAAGACAAAGGTCCAAGCGCGATCCGGCCTCAAAGTCGGGACCTCGACCCGGCGCGCCGGGGACTCACGGGGCGCTGCCTGTGGAGACGCTCCAAAATGAGAAGTGGAGACGATTTGGTCGATGACGCCGACTTGCCGGTTTCTCAAGATTACATCGCCGCTATCCAGCCCTTCGTCAAAAAGATCCGCACCGTCTCCCGGTGGCTGAATGCGCTCAGTGTCGAAACGGACGGCCGCGGCCTCCGAAGTCTTCGGAGGCTGCCTTTCGTCGAGCGCTTGGATCTCGTCTCCTCATTCGCTCGAAACGAGCCCCCGGCGCTGACAGAACAGGAAACCGCGTTCGACTTCTCCGATCCTTTCCTCGCTCAGTACGGCCTCTCCTTCACCCAGATCAACCAGATCCGCGTCTGGCCTCTTCACCGGGCCGGCTTCAGCGGCCGGGGTGTCGTCGTCTGCCTCCTCGACTCCGGCTTCCGGAAGTCGCACGAAATCTTCCGCAACGCCCGCCTGATCGCCGAGTGGGACTTTGTCAACGGCGACGGCGATGTCGCCCAAGACTTCTCCAATCCGAACGATTACTCCGATGCCCACGGCACCGGCACCTGGTCCATCCTCGGCGGCTATAAACCCGGGGAACTGATCGGCCCGGCGTTCGGAGCCGATTTTATTCTGGCCAAAACCGAAACCGATCGCTTCGAATTGCCGATCGAAGAGGACTATTGGGTGGCGGGAATCGAGTGGGCCGAATCGCTGGGCGCCGATGTCGTCTCTTCCTCCCTGGGATATTTGGATTGGTACACGTTTGCCGATATGGATGGATCGACGGCCGTGACGACTCGGGCCGCGAACCGGGCCGCGGCTCTCGGCGTGGTCGTAGTCAATGCCGCCGGGAACGAACGCGGCACCGCCTGGAACCATATCATCGCCCCGGCCGACGGATTCGACGTCATCGCCTGCGGCGCCGTGGATGCCGAGGGGCGAATCGCTTCCTTCAGCTCGCCCGGGCCGACGTACGACGGACGGATCAAGCCGGATGTCTGCGCTCTCGGCGTCCGCAACTGGCTGGCCGCCAACCGTTCCGACGGCGGCCCGACCTACAGCCGCGGCTCGGGAACTTCCTTCGCCACTCCTCTTGTCGCCGGAGCGGCGGCCCTACTTCTCGAAATTCATCCGGAATGGACACCGATGCAGGTCCGGGAGGCTCTTCTCGGCACCGCCAGCCGGTCCGGAAATCCCGACAACAATTACGGCTGGGGCATCATCGATGCCACCCTGGCCGCGGACATCGGCCTTGCTTCGCTCGAGTTCGAAGAATTCGAAATCGACGACGATCGAACGGGAAAAAGCCTGGGGAACGGAAACGGCCGAGCCGAACCGGGGGAGACCATCGAAATCACTGTCGCTCTTCGAAACCGCAGCCGCTTCCCGGCCATTGGCCTCAGCGGCAAATTGAGTTCCCACCAATTCGGAATCATTCCGATTACGGCGACCGTCGGCTTTCCGCCCCTTCCCGCTTCAGAAAAGGCAACCTCCGGCGAGCCTTTTGTCGTGAAAATTCCCGCCTTTTTCCTCCCCCGGCACGCGATTTTTCAGCTGACCGTCGAAGGGCCGAGCGGACCTTGCCTCATCGACCGGCTCCGGATTCCCATTTCCTACTGAATCTCGAGCGGCAAGAAATTTCGCCGGCTTTTCTTATTCTTTTTCTCCAAGTTGAAGCTTCATCCCGATTCTGGCCGTAACGCCTCCCAGGCTGATCCGCGCCGGCCGGACATCCGCATAGGAAGAGGAGACGGGGGCGCTTTCGCTCAATAAAAGGCGCGGATAGGAGGCTGAGGCAGTTTCCTCGAAGGCAGCGACTCGCCAGAGTTTTCCTTCCGACATTTCATCGACTCTGCCGCTCTCCGAAAAGGCGGCCGCGATCCCCCAGGTGTGGGACCACTGAGAGGAATCTTTTTTCTCGCCTCGCCAGTCGCCGAGAGCAGCCCATCGCCCGACGACCTCGAGGACAAGAGAGATCGAGGAACCGATTTTCCATTCCAGTCCGACCAGGCCGTGGAGCCCAAATCCCGCGTCGGCAGCCTGCTGCCGAAGCTTCCCCTTCGAAGTGTAGCGGTCGACCTCTTGGATCGATCCGCCGGGAAAATACTGAGTGTCGCTGTAGTCGAGGCGATAGGTATATTCCTCCCGGTAGGTGTAGCGGCCGAAATACAGCCCGCCGCCGGCGCCGAGACTGAGATCGATATGGCCGCCGAGCGGAAACGTCCGCAAAAGCGTCAGCAAAGCGGGAACGGCTGTGAGCTCATAACGGGGAAGTTCGTCTGTCTCTTCCTGAATCGATATCGACCCTCCCTGAGTCGAAGAAATGGTGTACGATTCTTTTCCCGAAAGACGAGTCGAGATCTCTCCGGAGGTTGTTCCAAAAACATAGCCGGAGGCGAGAGCGAGGCTCCAGCGCGAAGAAAGCCGATAAGACAACTCAGCCTGAAAATCGCCCATCAAACGAAGCTCTTTGAGCCCGAACGAAATGTCAAATCCGGAGCTCCTGCGGTTCTGGGAATAATCCTTCCAGCCTCTGATGGTCCGGTTGAGATCACCACCGTCAATCCAGCTCGCTCCGCTGCAGAGCTTAAGGGAAAACGGGGAGCCTGGAGCCGGCAGGCGACCGAAAAGAAGCCCTAGGAGAAGAAAGCCGGCAAAGCGGAAATTCTCAGGTCGCAACATGATGAACTCGACCGCTCACAGACATCATCCGACTGCTCCCTGACCGGGGCGCTTTTCTGGTAAAGAAAAAACTCAGCCGCCTTTCTTCTTGAGCTTGTCGAGTTCCATTTGAGCTTCCTTCTTATAAGAGGGACATTTGGAGGTCGTATCCGGAAGCTCGAGGACTTTCTGGAATTCCTGAACCGCCAGGTCCTTCTTCTTCAAGGCAAGGTAAGTCCGCCCGAGCTCAAGATGATGATTCGTGTAGTTTGGGTTCAGCTCGACGGCTTTCAACAGGTTTTTCTCCGACTCCTCAAACGACCCCTTGGGGATGCTGCCGTAAATCATCCCGCCGAGGAAACGGGAGGCCCCGCCGATTTCAGCCATCCGGCGATGCCAGCGGCCGAGAGCATGGTAGGCCAGGTCATTGCTCGGGTCGAGCTCGATCGCCTTCTCGATCTCCGCCTTGATTTTCTTGGAGCCGTCGATCTGCTCTTTTTTCCCTTGAGTGAGAACGTATTTTCCCATGGCGGCCGAGAGGAAAAAATGTCCCCACGTCCCGTTGGGATCAGCCTGAATGGCCTGTTTGGAGTACCGAATGGCGTCGTCATACAGTTGGCGCTTTTTCTCTCCCGACCCGGCTTCGCTCTCAGAAATCATCTCTCCCAGGTCAAAATAGGCTCGGGCCGTTTTCCAGAGCGCCTCGTAGTTCCCCGGTTCGGCTTTGACCGCCAGAAGATACGACTCCAGAGCTTTGGCGTTGTCGAATTGGGCATACGCTTCATCGCCCTGCCGGATGAAGTCGTCGGCGGTCTGTCCCGAAAGCGGGAGGCCGAAGGCCAACAGGCAGATCGCTCCGAGGACCGGAAAGACTCTTTTGACTTTCATTTTTCCCTCCTTGATCATTCCGATTCGCGATGTCCGCTTTTATAACATAAAAATCCGGGCTTTTCAAAAGCTCCTCTCAATAAGCCCGACCGTCTCTTCTAAATGGATCGGAAACGTCCGGCACTCCATTTTCGGCCCGCCCCCGCGTCTTCATTTTCTATCGTTTTCTCTCGGATCGCCGGGTTGAACGGGCGATCCGAAAAAGGCATCCGCCTGGGCATCGAGCAAGGTCAACGCCTTCTCAATTTCAAGGCGCGCCCGTTCGAACTCCGCCTCGTCGGCGGGCATCACGGGCGCGGTGATTGGAGAACCGTAGAGGGCCACGAGTCTGGAAAACGGATAGAAAAAGAGAAACCGGTCCCAGCTTCGGAGGAATTTCTTTTTCGAGGCGGAGAAAGAAAAAGGAAGGAGGGAAGCGCCGGTTTCCTGGGCCAGCTTCAGACCTCCGGGCTTAAAGATCCGGTTCGGTCCGCGCGGCCCGTCGGGAACGATGATCAGCTCGGCCCCTTCTTGGAGCTTGCTCTTCATTTCCTGCCAGGCACGAACCATGGAGTGGGACCCCGATCCGCGGATGATCCGAAATCCCCAGCCTCCGGCGATCCGGGCGATAATCTCTCCGTCCCGGCTGGGACTGACCAGGGCGTAGAGGCCACGTCGGCGGAAAAAATAAGGGACGAAAAAAAGGCGGCCGTGCCAGACGAGATGAATGATCGGCTTCCCGCCGCGCTTGGCCGCGAGGTAGTTCTCCTCGCCGACGACCCGGATCCGGCACGACAGGGCCCACAAACGGATCAGGAATCGGCCGAGAAGTCCGACCGTTCTCCAGCGAAGCTCTTCCCAGGCGGACATTGACCTCAATATAGCACGGATGGAAGCCAAAACGAAACGGCAGAATCGCCTCGCGAGGTCTCCCACGGATCCCGTCATGGCCCACCCAGGCTCTCGCCATCTGTCGGGCGTGGACTTTTTGCGCATCTCTTTTCCCGTCAATATCCTTTATTTCAGAATTCCCGATCCTCATTTTACAATGAGCGCCTAAGAAAACGATCCAAAGCAAGGCCGAGGCAGAAACCGAGGAGGCTGAGAGCGAGACCGTAGGGGACCGAAAACGGCCAGGCAGGAAGCTCAAAAGGAACGATATTCAGCGCCGAGAGAAAGCTGGCCATGGCAAAGCCGCCGCCCAGAATGAGGCTCAGGCCTCCGGCCAAGGCATGCCTCCCCTTCATAAAAATCATGGCCAGACCGGGCACGAAAAGACCCTCGGCCATGATCTCCGAGGCCAGCCCCAGTGTCTGGAGAATGCTTTCGAAGCGGGTGGCGACGACAAACGCCAAGCCGGCAGCAAGAAGAGTCGCCGCTCGAGCCGCTCCGACCGAACTCGACGCCGCCCTCCGTGAGGGAGCGAGGAGACGAAAAAAAATGTCTCTAGAGAAAGTCAGCGCGGCTGTGTTGAGCGCTGTATCGAGAGTGGAAAGGATCGCGGCTGTCACGGCGACAAAAAGCAGCCCTCCGCCAAAGGGCCCCAGCTTGGCGGCGATGATTTCGGAGACGAGCGTCGAAGACGGCGGCCGGCCGGAAAAGAAAGGCAGAGCGAACACGCCGATGACGACGACCAGTCCATAGAGGAAGACAAAAGCTCCGGCCGCGCCGGCGAGACCCTGTCTGGCTGCTTTCTCGCTCCGCGCCGACTGGATTCTCTGCCACACAATAGGAGAGATCGTCCAGGCCAGGAAAAACGAGAGCGCGATGAGAGCGTTTCTTTCAAGATCAAAGAAAAAATGGAAGTAGTCCACCTTCCCTTCTCGGCGAACAACTTCGAAAAGCACCGTCGCCGAAGAGGAGCGGACAAGAAAAACGCTCAGCCCGATCACTCCGCCGGAAAGGAAAAAACATTGGAGGACGTCGGTGGCCGCCACGGAACGGAGTCCCCCGCTCAATAGATAGATGAGGACGACCCCTGTCCCGGCGGACAAACTCCAAAAATAAGGAAGCTTGAGAAAAGGCCGGACGAACTGCCCCAGAGCGACCATCTGGGAAGCCGCCAGGACGATCATGTACCAGGCGATGAGCCCCGAGGCAAGATGTCGGACAAGCGCTCCATAGCGCCTTTCGACAAGGTCGGAAAGGGTCAGGATATCCAACCGACGGATCGGGCCGGCTAAGAATACGGCAAAAACAAGAACGGTCGCGACCGCCGGCAAACCGACCAGCCAAAACGCGCTCAGACCGACGCGGAAAGCCTCGTCGGTCGTCACTAGGATGGAAGTCGCGCCGAACCAGGAGGCGGTCAACGAAAGGAAAACAAGCCAAGGGGAGAGAGACCGGGAGGCAAGAAAGTAGTCCTCAAGATTCTTCATCCGCCGGGAGAATTTCAGGCCGACGAGAAGAACAAGTGCGAAGTAAGCGAGAAGAAAAAAGAGGAATTCCGGCCGCATGGAGAATTTATACCAGCAGCCATGACGATCTGGCAAGGACGATATTTTTCGATTATACTAATTTTTCGGCCGATTCCGGCAAAAATCTTCTCCATGAGGAGTTTAACGGATGATCAAAAAAAGACGTTTCGGTTCCTTTTCAGCGGCGGCAGTCGTCCTTCTTTTGGCCGTCTCTGCCCGGTTGGCATCGTCCGCCGACGAGGGAATGTGGACCTTCGACAACCCTCCGCTCAAACAGCTCAAGGAGAAATACGGGTTTGTGCCAACACAGGAGTGGCTTGACCATCTTCGTCTTTCGAGTGTCCGTTTCATGGACGGCGGCTCGGGATCTTTCATCAGCCCGAAGGGCCTCATTCTGACCAACCATCACGTCGCCATGGGGCAATTGCAAAAAATGTCCACGGCGGAACATGACTATGTGGCCACGGGGTTTTATGCCCGAACGCCCAAGGAGGAAATCCCGTGCCCCGACCTTGAGATCAACGTCCTCGTCTCGATGGAGGATGTCACTTCCCGCGTCAAAGCTGCCGTCAAGGAGGGCATGAGCGACGCCGACGCCCTCAAGGCTCGCCGGTCCGAAATAGCGGCAATCGAAAAGGAAAGTCTGGACAAAACGGGATTGCGCTCCAACGTCGTCGAGCTCTACCACGGGGGAGAATACTGGCTTTATCGTTACAAAAAATATACCGAAGTCAGACTGGTCATGGCTCCCGAGCGGCAAGCCGCCTACTTCGGCGGCGATTACGACAATTTCACTTATCCGCGCTACGATCTCGACATGGCTTTCTTTCGCGCTTATGAGAACGGAAAACCGGTGCAAACGAAAAATTATCTCCGCTGGAACCCCGCCGGACTCGGCGAGGGCGACCTCGTTTTCGTCTCGGGAAACCCGGGCTCGACGGATCGGCTTTATACGCACGCCCGCCTTGAATTCCAGCGGGATCTCTATTATCCGCTCCGCTTGAAGTTCATCGATCGCTATCTCCAGGCCCTGCGCCAGTATGCAGCTCGCGGTAAGGAAGAACAGCGCCGGGCGCTCGGCCGGATCTTCGGTCTGGAAAACAGCAAGAAAGCTCTGACCGGAGAATATCAGGGCCTGCTGGACGAGCGATTGATGGCCAAACGCAAGGCTGCCGAGGACGAGTTCCGGGCGCTCGTCGCGGCGAATTCCTCCTGGCATGCGGCCACCGGCGATGCCTGGGAGAGCATTGCCCAGGCGCTGGAAAAGAACCGACGGGATTATCGCCAACGCTTCTTTCGGCGGCTGGTGAGCTCCTATACCGGAATCGCCGGAACGATCGTCCGCCTCGTGGCCGAGGTCAAAAAGCCCGATGCCGAGCGCCTCCCAGGATTTCACGAATCGGAGCTGGCGGAATTAAAATTCAACCTTCTTTCCCCGGCTCCGATCCACAAAGATATGGAAGAGGCCTTGCTCGCGGCCAGCCTGAGATGGGCGCTCGACGAGCTCGGCCCCGATGACCCTTTCCTCAAAATCGCCTTGGCGGGCGAAGCGCCCGAAACCGTCGCCCGAAAAATCGTCCAGGAGACCAGGCTCGACGATGTCAAATTCCGCAAGGCGTTAATCGACGGCGGGGAAAAAGCCGTCCAGAAATCAACCGACCCGGCGATCGAGCTGATGCGGCGACTCGACCCGATGATGCGGGAAAGCGAAAAATGGGTCCGGGAGAATATCGACAGCGTTCTCTCTTCAGCCAGCGAGAAAATCGCCCAGGCCCGCTTTGCCGTTTATGGAAAAGACATCTCTCCGGACGCCACCTTCACCCTCCGCCTTTCTTACGGCAAGGCGATCGGCTACCCGATGAACGGAACGATCGCTCCTTATAAGACGACTTTGTACGGGCTGTTCGACCGGGCGCTAAGCTTCGGAAACACAGGCGATTTCGCCCTCCCCCAGAGGTTCTGGGACCGCCGTGACCGCCTCGACCTCTCGACACCGGTGAACTTCGTCAGCACCTGCGATATCATCGGCGGCAATTCCGGCTCGCCGGTAGTGAACACCAAAGGCGAGCTCGTCGGGCTGATCTTCGATGGAAATATCGAGAGTTTGGTCGGCCGGTTCGTCTATGACGAGGAGAAAAATCGGGCCGTTTCGGTCCACTGCGCCTACATGCTGGAGGCCCTGCTCAAGCTCTATGACGCGGAGGCTCTGGCGGCCGAAATCATGAGTCCGGAAAGCGACAAATGAACCCCCGCGGAGCGATCGGCCTCATAGCCCTTGGATAGAGCAGATTAAAGCGAAACTTTTTTGCCGGAAGCTGAGAATTCGACTAAATTTTCTCCTGATTTTTTTTAGGGGGAAGAGCGACTTCCCTGATTATCAAGATTTCCGCCTGAAAGAATACCGTATCTACTTCCAGAAATCCTGGAGCAGGGGATATTGGGTCTTGAAACCAAGGATGGCCAGATAGAGTCCGTGGTCCGGATAGTTCCTTCGAAGCTCCCTCAAGTTCTCCATGGGGTCATAGGGTGTTCCTTCCGGGATCTCGTGTCCGACGCACTCGGAGAGGAGATGGAGCTTCTTCGACATCCAGGCATCGAGGATGACCGGCAAACCAAACGGCTTGAGCGCGTCGAGCCTCTCGTCCCGGCCGATAATCGGCTGGGTGATAATGAACTGCGCCCCAGCGTCCACCTTGCGCTTCATCTTTTCCAGCTCGTGGTCCTGAGGCTCATAAGGATTGAAGGCGACGCCGCAGATGAACTGACCCGGATACTCCCGATCAATGTAGCGGAGAAGTTCGACCGAGGTCACCGTCACTGCCTCGACGCCGATCTCGGCCGGCTCCAGCCGGTGGAGCCGCTGGTTGCCGTCTCCCGAGACGACCAGAAGATATTTGCCCCCGAGCGCCTTGACCGCGTTGAGAATCTCGTCCAGCTCTTTTTTCGTGTGGAACGTGTTCAGGTGAACCATCAGCTGGTCCGGACGGACGGGCAGTCCTAAAAGTTCGATCGTCTCAGTCGCTCCATAACTCAGCAAACCCATGGGGTTGTCG
Source organism: uncultured Eubacteriales bacterium (assembly GCA_964576265.1). Classification (GTDB taxonomy): domain Bacteria; phylum Acidobacteriota; class Aminicenantia; order Aminicenantales; family UBA8522; genus CAZNVB01. The sequence goes on from CAZNVB010000292.1 coordinate 17,547, forward strand.
GTAATGCAGACGGTCCAACCCGCCTCCATGATCTTGTGGTACTTTTCTTCAAAAGTCCGGAGGTCCTTTTCGATGTCCTCGGAGCTCCGCTTCGGAGTCTGGAGCTCCACATGGAAGATCTTATCTTCAGGGTGATACGCCATGGACGCCTCAGGAATAGAATTGTTTGAGCCGTTCGAGAGTCTCGACGCCCTCGAGCTTCAGGATATCTTCGAGGCAGGCCAGGGCGGGATGCCCCGGCTCCAAGAGCTCGTACTTGCGGACGGTCGATCCGATAATCATATCGAGGCCTCGGGGCATGGCCAGGGTCAAGAACGCGCTCTCCAAAGGACCTTTCACCGGCGAACCGTCCTTGCGTTTCGAGGGCAGCATGACCGTAAAGTTGCTCAGCCCCACCGACATGTGGACGCCGGCGAAAAACGGGTCGCCGTGAATGAGGGCCAGCGATTCCAGAACGCGCTTGAACTGACCTTCGCAGTCGCCGCCGATAGGCGCGATCCCGGGATCGATGATGGCCTGGTCGTTGGAGAAGCCGGGAATCCGTCGCCGGGCCTCTTCGAGCAGCGCCCGGGCTGTCTGCCAGGTTTCCTCGGCGGTGCGGTTCATGCTGGCACAGCTCGCTCCGCGCTCGAACCGCTCGGAACACATGAGGATGGGAATGAACGGCTGGATCGCCCAGAGATCAAACATCTGCAATCGGAGCGGAGAGATCGAATTCAGGATCGGCTTCCGGCCTTGAGCCCGCTCAAGATCGTAGGCCTTGAGGCCCGCCTCGGCGATGGCCGGATCCGGAGTGTCGATAGAAAGGGGCTTGGCGGTGACTGTTTGGATCTTCCGGACCATATCGGCCATGAACTCCGGGGGGCGCAACCCCACGTTGACTTCGATATAGGCAGCGCCTTTTTCGTCCTGGCTCCGGGCAAGCTCGAGCAAGCCGGAGATGTTGTTTTCGTCAAACAGCTTTTTCGTCGAGGGCACCGAGTCGTTGATCGACTCGCCGATGATCGTCAAGCCTGGAATCGCCATAACCACATGACTCCTTTGGCGACGAAGATACCCTGAGAACCCAAGATTGTCAATATCGATTGGGCTCCATAACGAAAACCGTGCACCTTTCGTCGCCGAGCCGATCGGCTGCTCAAAAATACTGGGTGTAACTTCCCCAGAGGTCGTCGTGGAGCTTCCAGTAGGCCGCTACTGCGTCCTCTGCCATCTTCAGGCAATAGGAAGTCAAGAATTCCGCCGCTTTGGCCGGATTCTGCTTGTAAAGCCTCAGCGCCTCTTCTTCGATTCCGGCCTGATCGGCGAAGGCCTTCTCCTCGATCGGCATCCAGACCCGGGCGATCGTCTGGCTCATCGGCTGCCAGCGGAAAAGAGCCAGCTGGCTGACCGTGCGGAAGGCCCACCAGGCGGAATCGCGGCGAAACCCCGCCCGACCGTCGACCATGTAGGAAGCCGGCATCCGGGTGATCCCGCAGTAGAACGGCGTATGAGGAGTGGTTACGGGATTATCGTATCCGAGCCAGACGACGCCGCCGATCGGGTCGGGAAGCCAGCTTCGGGATTGGGTGATCTGGACGTATGTCGCCCTCTTGCAGGCGATCGTCCTCTCGGAAGGGACTTTGAGCAACTCCATCCATTCCCGGTTCAGGAACGGGCTCGCAACGGGGCTCAAGGAGGCTTTCCCGTCCCGGCCGACCGTGATCAGGGTCCGGGTCATATCAAAGGGCGTGTCCTGGTAGGTGTCGCGGAAAATCTCAAGGACGTCTTTGACAGTGAGCTTCTTTTCGGGCTTGACCGAGAGGGGGAAGTTTTCGGCATTGGGATCCAGCTTGAGCGACGGCGCAAGCAAGCTCAGGGCACGCCATTCTCGCCGCCGCGAACCCAGGCTCTGACGCGAACCATACGCATAACAGAATTCGAACGGCTCGCCGCTCGCCGGATCCCACCAGCCCATTTCCTGGGCGAGAGAAAAGACATTGGCCGAGGCCATGAAGTTGTCCGGGTCGTCAAGATTGATCCGGCGGATGCGGCTGGCGTTGGCCGAGACGCCGACCTGATCGTCGGGGATGCGGACGGCCGCCCATACGGCTCCCTTCTTCCCGGCTCCCGGCCCGAGGATCTCAAAATGCCAGGTCTCTTGGGGATCGGCAAACGTGAAGCACTCGCCGTAGTCGTTGTAGCCGTAAGTTTTTGTCAATTCATCGGCGATCCGGATGGCCTCGCGGGCGGTCTTCGCCCGCTCGAGGATCAGCCGGTAAAGCTCGGGGCAATCGATGATCCCCTCCTTGCTCCGGAGCTCCCTCTTCCCGCCGAACGTCGTCTCGCCGATGGCCAGCTGATGCTCGTTCAGGCAGGGGTAGGCGGTGTTGATATAAGCATAGGTCTCCGCAACCTGCGGGATTTCGCCGCTTTTGAGGCGGTTAGCATCGTCCGGTCCCTTGGTCTCTTTGGAATTGTGATAGACGGGGCACAACTCGCCGGGCTTGTGTTTTTTATGGGGGACGACGTTAATCCAGGTTCTGTCCGTCGTGCTGTCGCAGGAATGAGAAGTCATCGTCGATCCGTCGGCCGAGGCGAGCCGGCCGACGATGATGCTGGTACAAGACTCAAACGCCTCGGCGCCAGGATCGTCAGGCTCGACGGCGGCTCGCTGGCCTGTCCCAACGACAACCGACAAGACAAAGATGAAAACGACGAAGAGACTCCCGATCCATTTTTTCACCGTCCATCTCCTTTTTTTTGACCATTGATCGCGCTCAGAGTCGAAATCTTACTACACGCGCCTGAAGATTCCAACCCGAGATCCGATGGAACGACTTCCCGGTGACAACCGAAGAGAGGACATGAGTCCGAGTCGCCTCCCTGGGCTCCTCGAAAGGCTAAAGATCTCGATCTCTTTTTGACAGGAGAGGACCGGAGAGCTATATATATTCCCGACGAGGAGAATTGCCTCTTTCATTATGAATCATTCCATTTTGGCCAGGCTGCGGCGAAAAATCCGCCTCGGACTCGACATCCGCAGGCAATTCGGTTGGAGGAAATTCTTCTTCGTTGTCTTGCCCTGGCTGTTTAACCGTCGCTATTTTTTTTATTCCCAGCCCATTCATCCGGTCCGGCCGATGTCGTCCCCCTGCTCCTCTTCAATCGCCATGACACGGGCCGAGGAAGACGACCTCGCTTATGTGACTGCATTGAACCCCGCGGCCCCGCCTCTCCCCGTATTGAAAAAACGGCTCAAAGACGGACATCTCTGTTTTATCGGTTGGTTTGAAGGCCGACCTGTCCAGTCGCGCTGGGTCTTTACCCGACCCGTTTATCTTCGCTACCTGCACCAAACCTTGTTCACCTCGGCGGGCGAAGCGTTTGTCGACGAGGCCTACACCCGGCCAGAGATGAGGGGGCGGGGAATTGCAACGTATACGGGATACCTTCTCCGCTTGGCTCTCTTGGAGCTCGGGTTCAAAAC
>CAZNVB010000293.1:0-1505 GCA_964576265.1 uncultured Eubacteriales bacterium
AATATCTCCCAGCAAACCGCCCAGAAGAGTGTAGACGAGGATGAAAAGAGCGGCCACGGAGATGGCCGGCTCGACCGGAAGCGGCGTCGTCGAGGCGATGACCTGGCCGAAGGCCCGGATCTGTGCCGCGCCCCAGATGAAAGATGAAGGAACCATCACCCAAACAGAAAACTTCTCCACCAGCCCTCCGTAACGCTCGCGGTAATAATCCGCCAGAGTGACATAATTTCCGCGACGCAATCTTCCGGCAAGAAGAAGACCCATCAAAAAAAGGCACAGACTGAAGCCGAAAGGATCGGCCCGGCTCCCGGAAAGCCCCTGCCGATAGACGGCCGCCGACGAGCCCAGGCACGTTTCCGCTCCAAACCAGGTCGCAAAAAGGGAAAAGGTCAGAAGAGGGAGCGAAACTCTCCTGCCGCCGAGAAAATAATCGCTTTCCGAGTGGATCCTCTTCGCTATCCACAGGCCGATGCCGAGCTGCAAGCCCAGGTAGGCCAGGATGAAGATCCAGGTCAAATCAGGTATCCTTTGACGATGATGAGAAGAAGGCGCTGAGCCCGGAGGGAAGCGAATGACCGCCGCATCGTTCGAAAGCCTTGATTCCGATTTTCTCGGCTTATATATATCAGGGAAATCGGCCTGTCAATCGGGTGAAAGACGATTCCTTTCCAGGCTCTGGAAATCCTGCGAAAAAGACAAAAATTATGACAGAAAAAATTTCTTGACAGAAAAAATTTCGAGCCCTAAAATTCGTTTCGAAAGATGGAAGAAGCAGATCTTCTTCGGAAGGTCATTCCCCGAAGGCGATGGCGAATCCGGATGAAAGGTTTTTCCCCCCTCGTAAAAATAAGAAACCCAAAAATCCAAACGCCAGCCTGCTTCTTACGATCATCTGAAGAAGATGAAACTTCTTCCCCATTCTTAAGAGGAGGTTGGTGGTGCGCAATAATCCAGGCCGTCTGGTTTTCCTTGGCTTTTTGTTTTTCGCCGTCGTCTCGGCGGCACAGCCGCAGGTCCTGACCGGCTCGATCGCCGGGACGGTTCGCGACAGCGAGGGCATCGCCCTGCCCGGGGCGACGATTTCCATCGCCTCGCCCTCTCTGATGGGGACGCGAAGTTATGTCTCCTCCGAAACCGGCTTTTTCCGCTTTCCGGCGCTTCCTCCCGGCACTTACACGATTACGGCGGAATTAACGGGATTCAAGACCGTGAAGCGAACGGATGTCGTCGTCCGGGTGGGAATGGTGGTCACTCTGGAGATCACCATGGAGATGGCGGCCGTGGAGCAGGAAGTTACGGTCGTGGCCGTCGCCCCGGTCGTCGATGTTCAGCAGTCGAAGATCGCCATTTCGGTCGACAACAACATGCTGAGAACGATCCCTGTGGCCCGTGACATGCACGATGTCATCAACTCGGCGCCGGGGGCCAATTTCTCCGAGGGAAGCGGCTGGGGCGGAGCGGACCGGATGACGTCGGTCCACGGCTCCTCCGTCCGAGACAACACC
>CAZNVB010000294.1:0-11916 GCA_964576265.1 uncultured Eubacteriales bacterium
GTATTTCTATTTGTTCGAAGATGAGACGGGGTTGCTCGAAGGGGTAGGGGAGGAGCGCTGCCTGAGTTTCGGCTCGCCGCCCCTCTGCTGCCTCCGGGGCGAAGTCCGCCGCGACGGCTCCGGCACGGTCAAAATTCATAACTGTTCGTTCTGGAAAGCGTTTTAGGCGGAAGCATAAATGCTCAAGATAAGAGTATCAAAAGAGCGCGCGTCATCCCTCTGCCTGGATGGGACAGGGTCTGGGCGAGGGAGCTCAAGAAAAAGCGCCTGAAGCGGAATGAGGCACAAAAAAGACTGCATGAATAATGGAGAACGGCGATGGAAGATTATCGATTCTCCGTGGTGATCGGCAAAAACGGCAAGGGCTGGGTGGCAGTTTGTCCGGAGTTCGGGGATTGCGAAGCGCTCGGTCAAAACTACGAAGAGGCCCTAGCGAATATCCGCGAGGCGATTCAGGTGCGGATCGAGGACAGCCTTGGCGACGACGAAGACGTCCTCCAGACCGAGACGGTCAATTTCGCCATAATTCGCCTGAGCCTATAACACTCCGGGCCGGCAAGCTTCTCCTGTCTTCCTCCGACGAGCGCGAACTGCGTCTAGGCGCCGGAATTGTTCATCAATCATCACGATCGAACATAGAAAGATGGTCAGGATGCTGAAGGACATCAAGAACAAAGCGATTGATTTGAAACCGGTCCATAATGATAGAATGGTTCGAAGGAATTCTTCGTGTTTATGGGCAAGGGTCTGCGGATGGACAGCGGCCAAGAAATGAAGCGCTCCTTTCGCTTACTTTTAATCTTTTCTCTTCTTCTGTTCGTGATTTGCCGGCCTAAAACAGAAGAAGACCGCATTCACGAGCTCCTGGCCACGCTTATCCGGATGGCCGAGGAAAAAGACCTGGCCTCGATGATGACCTATTTTGCCGAGGACTTTACCGATTTCGAGGGTCGGACAAAGACGGGGATAGAAAATTTTCTCGCCGGGTATTTCTCCGGCCGGACGGGAATCGTCGTCCATGAGCTGAGCACGCGCATCGAAAATATCCAGGCAGATCGAGCGGCCTTCCAGACGGAAGTCGCCCTCTCTTCCGGCGCGGCCAGGGCGCTTCGCCGACTGATCAAGCTCTCTCCTGAGAATTACCGCATCAAAGTCGAACTGGTTAGAGAAAAAGAAGGATGGCTCATTCGTTACGCCGAATGGGCGGAGATCGCTCTCGGCGAGCTTTTCCCGGAATCGCTGGTCAGCTTCAAGAAGCTCTTTTCCGATAAGACTCGATAAAACCACCCAAAAAGGCTATGAAAGTCCGCTCCCCAAGCCCGCGGCACAGCTCCTTGAAGATCATGACGTCGGAAGCTTTTCCATGGATAGATCCCCGTCATGAGGGAAAAGCCGTGCCCCTGGGTGACGTCCACCGTGGCGCTAAAGGAGCGTGCGGACCCGGCTGTCTTTGAATCCGGCTGTCGATTTTTCGTTCCACAGAACGAAGATGTCCCGAACAACGTTGTTCAGAATTGTCAAGAGAAGAGCGCTTTCTATCGGATTGATTTTTCTGGGGAGTGACAAAAGAATTGCTTTGGGTGTAATATTTTTAGAGTAAATTCAGGTCGTTTGACATCTCAGCAACTGATTTTTAATATGACTTAGCGTGAAGTCTGTATCGATTTTTAATGATGTTATCGGACCGGTCATGCGGGGGCCTTCCTCCTCACATACGGCCGCCTCATATCGGCTCGGTCGTGCGGCCAGAAGGCTGCTGGGTGAGGAACCAGCCTCGGCCCGGATCGTTTTTGATCGGGATGGTTCCTTTGACCGGGTCTTCCGGCAACAGAATTCCGACCTGGGCTTTGCCGCCGGTCTCTTGGGCTGGGAGATCACAGACCCCCGCTTTTTTCAGGCGCTTCGCCTTGCTTCTTCCCAGGGATATCAATTTGATTTTGTCGTTGAACCCCTTCCGGGTGCCGATCACCCCAACACCGTAAAGATTGAAGTTGCATCATCCTCAGGTCAGAGATCGATATTGGTCGCCAAATCCGTGGGAGGAGGGGCTATTGAAATCACAGAATTGAACGGTTGGCCGGTTCTGCTTTCAGGAGATTATTTCGAAACATTGATTGAAGCTCGAAAAGAATCCGAATCGTTCCTTACAGGTATTTTTCAAGAAACCCGCAGTCAGACAGCGAAATTTGAAATCGTCAGGTCGGAGAAAAAACCGGATAAAATTCTTCTGCGGGCAGCGAGTGTTCGACCTCTTGCCGCGGATTCGCGGTCAAAACTTAAAAAAATTGAAGGAATCAGACTTTGGGAGTGCGATCCGGTTTCCTTTGTGGTCAGCGGCCAGCCGCTCTTTGCTTCGGCTGAAGAAATCATGACTCTCTCATCAAACTTTGGACTTTCCTTGGGGAAAGCAGCTTTGGCATATGAGGCCAAGCTCTTGGGATGGACGGAAGAAAAAGTCCTTTCGGAAATGGACCGACGCCTGGAGATCATGCTCAAATCTGTTCAGGAAGGACTTAAATCCGAAGCCCTAAATTTGAGGCTCATCGAACCCGCGGCCGGCCTGATTTTTCAGGCAGAAAGGGAAAGCCGGCTGACAGGTGGCCGCCTCACTCGCGCCGCTATTCGAGCCATGGCCGCAGAGCACTTGGCTGCTTCCGGCGGCGTGGTCTGTGCGGCCCCCACGGGCGGGTCAGCCGGAACCATCCCTGGAGTCATGGCTACCTTGATGGAAGAGATGGACCTGAACCGGGACAAGGCTTTATTGGCTCTTCTGGCCGCCGGAGCCATCGGGGTCGTTGTCGCTCGCCGGGCGACTTTTGCGGCTGAGATTGCCGGATGCCAGGTTGAAATTGGAGCTGCCGGAGCCATGGCTGCTGCGGCGGTGATAGAGGCCGCGAGCGGCCGTGCGGCTCAAGCTTGCGACGCGGCGGCCATCTCTTTTCAAAACACCATGGGCCTTGTCTGCGACCTAGTTCAAGGAATCTGTGAGATTCCCTGCCATACGCGCAATGCGGTCGCTGCGGCGAATGCTTTTATCTGTGCCGACCTTGTTCTTGGTGGTTACAAGAATCCCATCCCCCTCGATGAAACCATTGACGCGGTTTTCGAAGTCGGTAAAACCATGCCGGCAGAACTTCGAGTCACTTCTCTTGGTGGATTGGCCGTTTGTCCTTCGGCCCTGGCCCTGAAGAAAAAAGAAAGAGAAGATTTTTAGCAGTCGAAAGGCGCTGAACCTTAAAAATTTCGCTTCACAAAATCGAGCATCGTCCGGTAAAGATGAAGAAGGGTGTTTTGACCTTCATGAATGCCGTGGAAGCGATTGGGGTAGATCATCTGAGAGAAGAGTTCATCGTTGGCAATAAGCGCGTTCGTCAGCTTTTCGAAGCTCAGAAAGTGCACATTATCATCGCCTGTCCCGTGAATGAGGAGGAGTCTTTCTTTTCCCCCGAAAATAAATAATCATCAATGGGCAGGGAGTTATCCCGGCGCTGGGGAACAAGGAGCGCAGATGAAACCAGCACTTTGCGGACGCCGGTTCAATCCCGAGTCAATCGCTGGGGTGAGACATGTCAGGAATATCAGCCCCATAAGGCAATTCTTATATTGGACCATTTTTCCTCCAGATTGATATTCTTCTTTATATCCCTTGCCTTATGTTCAGGAATTTTCAAAGACGTCAATTTATTTTCGAAGGAGACAGACATGGGATGGAGAACGAGCCAAGCCGTCATTCTGATCAGCCTCCTGACCGTGGTTGTATCCACCGTGACGCTGGCCGGGCCGAATGCTCGTCCCTGCCCCAAGGTTTAATCCCACCACGGTGATCTGGTATGAGCATCCGGCGGAAAAATGGGAGAATGCCTTTCCCGTTGGCAATGGACGCTTAGGGGCAATGGTTTTTGGTCGCAGCGACGAAGAAAGAATCCAGGTGAACGAGGAAACTTATTGGACGGGTGGCCCTTACAACCAGACCAAGAAGGGCGGGAAGAACCATCTGGCGGAAATAAGAAAGCTCATTTTTGATGGAGATTATCGAAGAGCCCATTATCTTTTCGGCCACCATCTGATGGGTTATCCGGTTGAACAGCAAAAATATCAGTCGCTGGCCAATCTTATTCTTAACTTTGAAGCTCAAGGGGAGGTCCAAAACTATCGGCATCAGCTGGATCTCGATTCCGCCCTGATCACTACCTCTTATGAACAAAACGGGGTCCTTTATAAGAGAGAAGTTTTTTCATCTCCTGCCTGCTTAAAACGGCGCCTGAAGAGGGAGAGGTCGAAACGGGCTATAATCACCTGGCCATCAAAAGAGCCAGCACGGTCACGCTTTTTCTTTCGGCCGCCACTAATTTTTTTTCTTATAAGGACTTAAGCGCCGATCCTTTGAAAAAGGCCCAGGATGCCATCGAGGCAGCCCGGAAAAAGAATTATCAGAAGATTAAGGACGATCACATCGCGGCCCATCGCCAGCTTTTCCGGCGCGTTTCTCTTGACCTTGGTGCGACCGAAAATTCTTTTCAGCCTACAGATCAGAGAATCAAGAGTTTCGATGGCCGGAATGACCCTGCCCTGGCGGCGCTTGCCTTTCAGTTCGGCCGCTATCTTCTTATTTCGTCATCCAGGCCGGGAAGTCAGCCGGCGAATCTTCAGGGCATCTGGAATGAAAGCATGAATCCACCCTGGGATTCAAAATATACCACCAACATCAACCTGGAAATGAATTACTGGCCGGCCGAGGTAACGAATCTTTCGGAGTGTGCTTGGCCGCTTTTTCAGATGATCAAAGAGCTCACCGACCAGGGAACGGAAGTGGCCAGGGAGCACTATGGCTGCCGAGGCTGGGTTTTTCATCAAAACACTGACCTCTGGCGGGTAGCGGCGCCAATGGATGGTCCAGATTGGGGCGCTTTTACCACCGGCGGGGCCTGGCTCTGCACACATCTCTGGGAACACTATCTGTTTGTCAGGGACAAAAATTTCCTGGCCGAATATTACCCGATAATGAAAGGCAGTGTTGAATTTTTTCTCGATTACCTGATCTCTCATCCGCAGCATGGTTGGCTGGTGACGAATCCCTCGACTTCGCCCGAGAATTTCCCGGATCGTCCCGGCAACATGGCCTTTTTTGATGAAGTGACGGGTTGGATGAGCCCCGGCACAACGCTGTGCGCGGGTTCAGCCATATTACCTCAAGCACTGCACCTTCGACAATCTTTTCGCGATTTGCGCCAGTGCTCTTCAAGGGGATGGAAGTTTTGGCGTAACCGCGGCCCTGGCTGAAATGCTCATTCAGTCCCACGAAGGATTTCTGGACTTTCTTCCCGCTCTACCGGCTTCTTGGACGGACGGCAAGGTCAGTAAACTCGTCGCCCGGGGCGGGTTTGAAGTGAACCTGAAATGGGAAAATGGGAAATTAAGCCTGGCCGAGGTGATTTCCAAAAAAGGCGAGAATTGCCGGATAAAAATTCCGGCCGGTGGCAAGCTCAAAATCAGCTGCTTGAAAGGAACCGTCGGGCATAAAAAAATCAGCCAAGAGATGATCGAATTCAAAACCAGGCCGGGAGAAAAATACAAACTATTTTTTTGAGTTTTTAGAAAAAGAAGAAAAACATTCGGTCGAGTTGTCGGCGGCCATCAGAACCTGAGGGGCGAAATGCGACGGGGGCTACCTGTCCGCGACAAACGTCCGCTTCAAGCTGGATTGACAGCGATTCCTTGCCGATGATATGTTTTCATCGGGATGACGGGCCGCTAATGACTTCGCACCCGAGGAATTCAAGGTTGTTGACCTCGGAAATGTAATTTTTTTTCAGGAATTCCGGCTGAGCGAGCTTAAGAAACCGTCGTCGTTGAGGAGGGAGAGATGGATGCTTCCCGGAGAAAAGCATGTCTTCTTATTTTCCTCTTCTGGATCCTTGTCCCCTTGTCTTTCAGCCAGGTCGGCAAAGAGAGAATCCTGGATATGACTTATCCTTTTGATGAAAAGACGATTTATTGGCCGACGGCCAAACCGTTTGTCCTGAACAAGGTCTCTTGGGGAGTCTCCCCGGGCGGCTGGTGGTATGCGTCCAATGAATTCAGCGCTTCGGAGCACGGCGGCACTCATGCCGATGCGCCCATTCATTTTGCCGCGAACGGCCGGACGATCGATCAAATTCCTCTTGAGGAATGGATCGGACCCGCGGTGAAGGTTGATGTTGTCCAAAAATGCAGTCGGAATCGGGACTACCTGCTTTCCGTGGAGGACCTGGAAACATGGGAAGACAAGCACGGTCGGATCCCAGATGGCGCTTGGGTGATCATGTATACCGGAATCGGTACCAAGGCCTATCCTGATAAAGAGAAAGTCCTGGGAACAGAAAAGACGGGTGAGGCCGCCATCCCAGAGCTCAGTTTTCCTGGATTTTCTCCCCAGGCCGTCGGTTTCCTCCTCAAGCAAAGAAATATCAAAGGAATCGCCATCGACACTCCCAGCATTGATTACGGAAAATCCAGGGACTTCAAGGTTCATCAAATCCTCTTTGCTGCGGATAAGCTTGCCCTGGAAAATATCGCCAACTTGGACAAGCTCCCGGCTGTGGGAGCGACGCTTTATGTCAACCCCATGCTGATCCGAGACGGGACCGGCGCTCCGGCGCGGGTCTTCGCGGTGTTCCGGGAAAAGTGAGGGTCAGGCTTCGCCGCAAGCTCCGGATATCCCCATGAGCTGTTGATTCCGATAAATCGCGGAGATGAGGCTGTCATTGCGAGCGGAGCGAAGCAATCTCGGTTTATTTTGACGTAATCTCGACGCACCCATAGGGTGCTGACGATGACAGGCATAGCGTTTTTCTAACGGCTATTTTGGGTGAAATTCAGAAATTTGACTTCCCTGGCCTGATTGAGAAAAAATGGCCACTGACGATAAGCATTCAATCTTTCTTCTAAAGAGAGGTCAGCGATGAAAAAGCGCTTGTCCGTTTTCCTGGTCTTCATGGCGGTCGCCGCCTCGGGCCCGGCCTTTGCGTTCGAGGAAGGCCGGTTTTTCCGCTACCCGACGATCCATCAGGACAAAATCGTCTTCACCTATGAGGGCGACTTGTGGCTGGCGAGCGCTCAGGGCGGGAAAGCCTGCCGGATCACGACCTTCCCCGGCTACGAGTCCTTTGCCAAATTCTCGCCCGACGGAAAATGGATCGCTTTTTCGGCCACCTACGACGGTGCTCAGGCGGTCTATGTCATGCCTGCCGAAGGCGGCCCGCCGGTCCGCTTAACCTATCAGCCAGGCTCCGCCCAGGTCGTCGCTTGGTCTCCCGACGGCAGCCGAGTCGTTTTCCGTTCGATGTTTGAGAATGTCGTCGGCCGCGATCCGAATCTCTATTCTGTCTCTGTGCGCGGCGGCGCGCCCGAGCGCATGCCGCTCGACCGCGGCGTTCTGGCGAGCTTTTCTCCCGACGGACGGAGCTTTCTCTTCTGCCGCCGCGGCGACGAAGAATATTACTGGAAACGGTATAAAGGCGGCCGCTATCAGGATATCTGGATGTATGAGGGCGCGACCAAACAGTATTCACCCGTCACCGATTATGTCGGCAAAAACAGCTATCCGATGTGGATCGGCGACACGATGTACTTCGTCTCGGACCGGGGGAACGGGATCGCCAACATCTACGCCCAGAAAATCGGCGCCGAGACCAAAGAAGCTCGCCCCGTCACCAACTACGCCGACTTCGACGTCATGATGCCCAATACGGACGGCCGGACGATCGTCTATCTTCAGAACGGATATCTTCATCTTCTCGACGTCCAATCGGGCCAATCTCAGAAGATCACGGTTCTTATTCCTTCCGACCGCTGGGCACTCCGCGACCGGGTGATCAACCCGCGCGATTACATCCATCATGTCAGGGTCTCGAACGACGGGAAAACCGTCGTCCTCGAAGCGCGGGGCGACGTCTTCGCCGTGCCCACGGCGACAAACGCCGCCGCGAACCTCTCCCAGACTCCCGGCACGCGGGAAATGTATCCGGCCCCCTCTCCGGACGGCAAATGGATCGCTTTTTTCTCGGACAAGACCGGCGATTACCAGCTCTATTTGCAAAAAGCCGAGGGCGGAGACTGGACGGCCCTGACCACCGACCTCGACCGGACGGTCTATCATCTCCTTTGGTCGCCGGACGGGAAGAAAATCCTCTTCGGCAACAAGGATTTCTCGATCTTTGTCATTGATGTGGCCACCAAAAAATTGACCAAGGTCGACACTTCAAACCAAATGAAGAACGACGAGTTCTACTGGGAGATCAGTGATTACGCCTGGTCGCCCGACTCGCGCTGGGTCGCCTACAGCCTCGTCCAGTACAACCGGAACAGCCGGATTTTTCTTTACGACACCGAGACCGGGAAGCGCTGTCCGGTGACGGACGATTTCTACGATAACCTCTACCCGTCGTTCGACGTCGAGGGCCGGTATCTCTTTTTCGTTTCCAGCCGGAATTTCAACGTCCAGATGGATTTTTACGAGGACAACCACGTCATCGCGACCCCGCAGCAGGTGATGGCCGTCCAGCTCCGCTCAGGCGAGAAGCCGCCCTTCGGCGGCGATGCCGCGGCCGAGAAAGAGGAAGAGAAAGGGCCGGCCGAGCCGTTCCGCATCGACCTCGAGGGTCTCTCAGAGCGCATTTTCCCAGTCCCCGTTCCGCCCGGGAATTATTTCCATCTTAAGGCCGGAAAGGGGAAGGTCCTCTGGACATCCGTCGACCGGTTCTCCGACGATGAGTACGAAGAAATCTTCGCCCCCCGGGGAGCGACGAAGTGGGACCTCCACATCTTCGACCTCCAGAGCAAAAGGGAGGTCGTCCTCGGCGAAAAGATCCGCCAGTTTGACCTCTCGACAAACGGTGAGCAGCTCGTCGTCCGGAAAGAAAACGACATCTTCGTCACGACGGCCGACAAGGCCTACCAAAGCAAAGGGTTGGGGGAGAAGCTCAACCTGGCGACGCTCGTTTACCGGGTCGACCTCCAGAAGGAATGGAACCAGATTTTCAACGACTGCTGGCGCTGGTACAGGGATTTCTTCTACGACGCCGATTTCCACGGCCACGACTGGAAAGCGATGGGCGAGAAATACCGGGCCTATATTCCCCATCTCTCATCCCGAGAAGAGCTGAACTGGGTCATGTCCCAGATGGTGGGCGAGCTCTGCGTCTCCCATACTTACATCAGCGGCGGCGATTTCGGCCCGGCAGGAACCCCGACCTCGCCCGTTTTCACCGGCCTTCTGGGCGCCGACTTCGTCCCCGACCCGGCTGCCGGTCTCTACCGGCTGGCGAAAATCTACGGGCCGACGGAAATCAACCGCAGCCTCATCGGGCCCCTCGTCCGGCCCGATATCGCCGTCGAGGAGGGAGACTACCTCCTGGCCATCAATGGGACTCCGCTCAAAGCGGGCGACGACTATTTCCGACTCCTTCAAACGACGGCGGGACAGAAAATCAAAGTCACGATAAACGCGAAACCGAACATGGACGGGGCGAAAACCTATGAGGTCGAGCCCATCCGCAGCGACCAGCAGCTCCGCTATTTCCGCTGGATCGAGGAGAATATCCGCAAGATCGATCAGGCGACAAACGGTCGTGTCGGTTATATGCACATCACGGCGATGGGACCGGGCGGCATCGGCGAATTCGACAAATACTGGCGCGCTTTCCGCTACAAGGACGGGATTATCCTCGACCTGCGCCGCAATTCGGGCGGCTGGACCGAATACTTCCTCATCGACAAGCTCGAGCGGCAGATGGTGGCCTTCAATGTTCTGCGGGGCATGGTTCCCTTCCGCTACCCCGGGTCGGTCGGCGTCGGCAATTACGTCGTCATCTCGAACGAGAACAACGGCTCGGACGGCGAGGCCTTCGTCGAGCATTTCAAAGCCCGGAAACTCGGAACGGTTGTCGGCGTTCCTTCTTGGGGCGGTCTGGTCGGCATTCTCAACGGTCAGACGACGATCGACAACGGCCGGGTCGAGCAGTCGAACAACGCGTTTTACGGCCGCGAGGGGAAATGGCTCGTCGAGAACCACGGCGCCGACCCGGACATTTTTGTGGACAACGACCCCGGTTCGGCAGCGGCGGGCCGCGACCTGCAGATGGAGAAGGCGATCGAAGTCATCCTCGAGAAAATCGAGAAGAATCCCTTCCGCTTTCCGCCCCGGCCGCCTTATCCAAAAAGATAGCCTGCAAGTCGGGCGGCGAGATCCTAAGGCCGGGTTTCTCTCAGTTCAAAGAAGCCATCGCCATGCTTTTCCGCCAGATCAAGGATATCCTTTTCCTGATCCCGGAAAGGGAGATTTTCACCGCCGCTGAGGACAAAGAAACGTCAGCCCGAGAGGCCGTGGACTTCCTGGATCATTCCGTCCATGAGATTTCATTCCAGTTTTTCAGGACTCCGACTAAAGTCCATATAGCATCACTCGCAGGCTAGGTTGCAGGTCTTTCTCGGGCTGATCGGGAGAATTTCCGGCGGCCGGACCTTGAGTCGATGTTAAAGATAGCCCCTATCGATCCTTCAAATAATCTCCAGATAGTCCTTGTCGGGGAGTTTGGGAAATGGAGCATGCGGTTCCTGCTGATACCAGTAGGCGACGGACGAGATATCGTCCTGAAGCGGGAGATACCGTCCGCCTGACCTCCATCCCAGAGCCTGAATTGTCACCCTCAGGTCTCGCTCAAACCGGATCGGGTCCATGATGTGCCAGCGGTAAAGCCCGAAACGCTGCTGGACGTCGTAATGACCGTCTCCCCGGATGACCTGGGCCAAGCCGCTATACGGAGTCGTGTGCTCCGTATACTGGACCGTCCCGTCCGGCCTTTTCGAGTCGAAATCATAGCTGCCGCAGAAATAATCTTCCGTGCCGGTCCCGCAGATGGTCGGAAATTCCTTGTCTCCGTCGATGTAGAACTTGATTTCGCCCTCACCCCACCAGCCGTTGTTATGGACTCCCCAGGCCATGTAAGTGCCGACGTAATGTCCCCAGCCTTTGATTCCGTCAACGATCGTGTAGACGCTCTTGTAAGGCAGCGGGTTGACCCGCCGGAACTGGGCGTGAAAATAGGCTGCGTCCTCCGGCACTTTGGTCAGCGTGTAGTTGATCTGATAGTATATGGTGAAGACATCATCGGCGATATTTTCGAGAGTGATTCTGAACCCCTTGCGGAAGGGCATCTGCCAGTAGCAATTCAGAGCGCTGCCGGGATTGACGCAAACGGCCAGAGATGAGATCTGGGCATAGCGTCCCCAGCCGCAGGCAAAAAAATCGCCGATCGGGCATTCGACCGACGGTTCTGTTTCCCCGTCCCAGTAGAAACGGATAATGGCGAAGCGCCAGTTTCCGGCCGGCGTCAGCCAGATCTGCTGGATCGCCCCTTCTCCCTTGACATCGGCCATGACGAAGGTCTCCTTCGGGTTTATTCTGACGTAAGGAGAGACTTTCCATCCCTGGCCCAAATCGCGGGCCGCTTTCATCGCCGGCCCATCGATCGACATTCCCCCTTTCCCCTTCTCGCCGGTGAGGTTTTCCGGGCTGATGGACCGGGTTTGGGCGTGGGAGAGGCGAGAGAGATTGCCGAGGTTGAGAAACAGCCCGTCGAAAGCCGTTTTCTCTTCGGCGAAAATGAGAAGCGCTGCTCCGACCAAAAGAGCCGTCATCCAGATGAGAGATTTTTTCATTCTGCCTCCTTTTTGTGAAAGCTTCGAGGAATTTATATGGTGAACGGTTTTCCAAGTCAAGCCGGAATCGAAATCGCGGGCATGATTGATGGAAGCCTTGTTTTTTATTGACAGAGTTGCAATAATGAAAACCATACCGGTCGATTTCCCGAACCGGATATCCGACCATGAAAGACAAGATCAGAATTGGACTCGATATTGGTTCGGTCGCTATCGGAA
>CAZNVB010000295.1:0-34295 GCA_964576265.1 uncultured Eubacteriales bacterium
GTTGACCGGAGCGATTATCGTCGGCGCCGTGCTTTTCCAGATGGCTAAAAAACGCTAAAATGGCCGAACGCTATTTAGGAGAGAGCTGATGAGCAAAACCGTCGATATCTTCCTGCCGCTCGACAGTCGACCGGCCGCCAACCGCGAGGTCTGGCCTGTGGCGACACGACAACTCAAAGAACTCATGAAAGTCATTAAGTCCTGCGGTTGGAGCCCCCATGTCCTGAACCCGGACGGTCCGGTTGCCAGCGTGGCCGAGGGCCTACGGGTGATCAAAAAAGCGCGCGGCGAAAGATTCATCAATTTCTTCAGCGGGTGGGCGTACCCTGATTTTTCCGTCAGCCCCATGTGGCAACTCCCCGCCGAAACGCCCAAACTCTTGCTTGGAAGCGCCATCAAGAATTTCCCCGGCGCCGTCGGGCTCTTGGCCGCAGCCGCCGGAACGGCCCATGTCGGGATTGAGACCGATAGACTGTTTGTCGAACGGTTCGAAAACCACGCCGAGTACGCCGATTCGATCCAGACATTCCTGAACACGGGGCATTTCGAGCCGCCCTATCCTGGAACGATCAGGATCCAGATCGAAGAATCCCACCGCAAAAAGGCCAAGAAGATCAAAGCCCGTCTTTCGGGCAGAATCTACGGAGCTATCGGACCGAGATCGATGCAGATGTGGAACAAGATCAGCGAAGCCGATTTTCTTCGCTATTTCGGCATTACCCGGGAAGGATTCGACGGGCTGCGCCTCGCCAAAATGGCGGAAAAAATCTCGGAGCGGCGGGCGGAGAGAGCCGTCGATTTCCTCATCCGGAACGGCATGGACCTGCGCTTCGGGCCGAACCCGAAAAAACACCTGACCCGGGAGATGGTCGTCTTTCAGATGAAGGTCTATTTCGCCCTGTTGAAATTGAAAGAGGAATTCGGGCTTGATTTCATCGGCGTCCAGGACCAGCTCGACTGGATCGAGCACTATCCAACCACCGACCTAACGCTCGGTTTGCTCAACAACAAGCTTCGCCCCGAGTCCGACGGCGAGACGGTCGTCGCCGCCACCGAAGTGGACGACGGCGCAGCCGTAACCATGGAACTTCTCAAGCTGGCGAGCGGAGGCCAGCCCATCGGATTCAACGACTTTCGCTACTGGGATCCGGCAAAGGGCCTCTACTGGTTCGTCAACTCGGGCGCCCTGGCGCCGTTTTTCGCTTACGGGCGGAACGATTCTCTTGTCGGTTCCTGGTCGGAGCGCCAGCCCGGCATGTATTTTAAGCAGGGCGGCGGAACTTGCTCGGTGGTCGTCCGCGTCCCGGGAATCGTCACCTGGGCCCGCTTCTCTTACCGCAATCATCAAATTTACCTGGCCGCGGGCCGCGGCGTCACCGACGTTCCGACGGAAGAGGAATGGAAAGAGAGGTCCCGCAACTGCGATCCGCAGTGGCCGCACTGGTACCTGAAACTCTGCGGCCGGGTGGAATGGAAGATCAATTCCAACCACCCGATCACCGTGCTCGGAGATTATCTGGCCGAGCTCAAGGCCGTGGCCGAAGAGCTCGGAATCCCTTTTGAATGCTACGATCATTGGACTCCCGAAGAGGTCGCCGGAGGAGCAGCGTCGTAGAAAAATTCGGCCGGGCGCTGTTTCTCTGGGGTGAACGTTAGGTTGCTGTCAGGGACGATAGAGGGTATAATAGGCGCGATTTGCCAACTTTATTTTTGAATCCAGCGAGGAGGAATCCATGAAAAAGCTGTCTGTCATCCTTTCTTTTCTTCTCTTGTTCTCCGTCTTTGCCGCAGCGGACGTCTATGTCAAGTCCAAAACCCACACCGATGCGTTCTCGATCATGGGCCAGAGTCAGCCGGCCAAGGACGAAACGATCGAGCAATGGATCGGCGACGACCAGTTCGCCTATATCGGCTCGGAAATGAGCTCAGTCGTGGACATGAAAAAGAACGTCATGTACCTCATCAACCATCAGGACAAATCCTATGTGGAAGCCCAGTTGCCGTTGGATTTTTCGAAACTCTTGCCGGCCGAAATGGCCCAGATGGCCCAGATGATGAAAATGACGGTCACCGTCACTCCGAACGGCCAGACCAAGACGATCGGCCAGTGGAAGTGCACCGGTTACGATGCCTCCATTCAGATGATGATGATGCCGATGAAAATGGCCGTCTGGGCATCGACCGATGTCCCCATTGATATGGAGAAATTCTCCAAAATCTACGGCAATATCCTCAAAGCCCAGATGCGGCTCGACGACGCGGCCATGCAGGAGATCCTGAAAATCAAGGGCTTCTGGATCGCCATGGAAATGACGGGCGAGATGATGGGGGCAAAAATCAGAAGCACGACCGAGGTCGTCGAGATCAGCAAGAGGTCTCCCGACGCCTCCGTCTACAAGGTCCCGGCCGGCTACACGAAAAAGGAAAAGCTGAGCATGCAGGACATACAGCGCCGGTAGTACTCGAGATCCTGGCGAAGACTTTTTTCACCCCGTTCCGTCTGGCCGGTCAGCGAATTTTCGGAGACACTGAGCTTCCCGTCTCATCAACTCTTCTCTTAAGTCCTCTGCATAGACGGGATACTTCTAAGGGAAGTCCAGATCCCCTGGGCGCTTTACTGGGCTGATCCCATGGGGAAAACGACGCCGTTCGCCTCAAACTCTCCCGCTGTGACACGTCCTCCGATGACCAGCCCAAAGAGATGTTTTACGGGAGACGTGCCCCTAAGGAAATTTTCTTATTTGAACTAAACCCATTACGCTATTGGAGAATCAAGGGGGATAGCGGTCGGTGTCTCCGGATGTTTATTTCCGGAGACACCTTAGAAATTTTGCTAATAATATTAAACCCCCTCGCCCCCTTGGAGAATCAAGGGGGATAGCGGTCGGTGTCTCCGGAGAGGTCGGAGGCAGGGAGGCCGATGAATTCGGCCGACCGTTGGAAGGGGGAACGCGAAGCGGTTCCCCCTCCAAGTTGACTGCTCTTTGATCTGCGGCTATGATGGCCTGGACGAACGAAAGACGCATGGAACGAATCCACCGGCTGAATCCTCTTCTCGAAATTCTTCGCGGCTCTCCCGGTCGGGTTCAAAAAATTCTCGTTCAGAAAGAAAAGGGTCACGGCAAGATCGCCGAGATGATCCGCCTGGCCAGAGAAGCGGGAATTTCCCTTGTCTTTGTCCCCCGCCCAAAGCTTGATCGTCTGGCGCCCGGACACCAGGGAGCCGTGGCAATTCTGACCGCCAAAGAATTCAGCTCCGTCGAAGATCTTCTCGTTTCCGGGAAGAAACCTTTTCTCGTCCTTCTCGACGAGATCGAAGACCCGCAGAACCTGGGGGCGATCATCCGCAGCGCCGAGGGCGCTGGCGCCGACGGGATCATTCTGCCCGAGAGGCGCTCCGCTCAGCCGACCGACACGGTCCTGGCGGTCTCCTCGGGCGCCGCCGCCCACCTAAAAATCGCCCGCGTGACGAATCTCGTCCGGACGATGGAAGAGCTTAAACGCCGGGGGCTCTGGCTGGTCGGAGCAGAAGCCGGCGCCGGGAGGCCGTGGTACGATTTTGATTATACTGTTCCGATCGGAATAGTATTCGGATCCGAGGGCCGAGGGCTGAGGCGCCTCGTCCGGGAAAAATGCGACGAGCTCCGCTCCATCCCGCTGTTCGGTCGCGTCAACTCTCTGAATGTGGCGGCCGCGGCGGCCGTTTTCTTTTTCGAAATCGTCCGCCAGAGGTCGCTCAAGCCGAATGAATAAATCCCGCACGGAGATCGTATATCCGGGCGAAGAGAGAACGCCGTGCTCGAGTCGCCCGTATTGCCACCACATGCCTGGCCCGCATTCCTCGGGCGGAAAACGATGAACGACGAAGCCCTATCGGAAAGGGAAATCATCGAGCGGGTCAAAAAAGGGCAAAAGGCGGCCTGCCAGCTGCTTGTCGCTCGCTACATGAAAAAAGCCTACTTCATCGCTCTTGGTTTCGTCCACAACGAGCAGGACGCGCTGGATATTTCTCAAGAGGGGTTCGTCAAGGCCTTCCGCCGGATTGCAAGCTTCGACGCCAGGCGGCCTTTCTTCCCCTGGTTTTACGAAATTCTCAAGAATCTGTGCCTCGACCACCTCCGGCGGAAAAAGGTGAAGAACGAAATTCCGCTCGACGGAGTTCGCATCCTCGGGACTGAGGCGGAAGACAGGGAAATGAAAGCCGCTGTACGGAAAGGAATCAGTCAGCTCGCGTTCGAGCAAAAAGAGGTCGTCCTGCTGCGTTATTTCCAACAGATGTCTTATCAGGAGATCGCCGAGGTGACCGGGAAGCCTGTCGGAACCGTGATGTCCTCGCTTTTTTACGCCCGGGCAAAGCTGAAAGAGATCTTGAGACGATACCTGGGCTTCGAAAAAAACGACCGGCCGCGGAGAGAGAATAATGGATCATAAAGACATCCAGCGGCTGATCGCCGAGTCGGTCGACCGAGAGCTGGATGACAAAACCAGGGCCATGGTCGAAGAGCATCTGGCTGCCTGCCCGACCTGCCGAGAGGAATACGACTTATCCCTCAAACTCGAGGAGGTGATGGAAAAAATGGATTTCAAGACTCCCCCCGACGAAATCTGGAACGTTTATTGGACTTCGGTCTACAACCGCCTGGAGAGGGGGATCGGCTGGATTCTTCTCTCCCTCGGCGCCATCATCGTGCTCTTCTTCGGGGCCGTCAAAATGATCGAAGGCCTTCTTCGCCATCCGGCCGTTCCCTTGGTCCTGAAAATCGGCCTGCTCGCTTTGCTCGGCGGCGCCGTTATCCTTCTGGTTTCGATCGCCCGGGAACACCTCTTTTTAAGAAAAAGGGAAAGATACAAGGAGATCATGAAATGATCGTCGTCACGACCGAGGAGATCTCAGGCAAAACAGTCAAGCGTCACCTCGGCCTTGTCCGAGGGAACACGATCCGGGCCCGTCACCTGGGCCACGATATTCTCGCCCTCTTCCGGAACATCGTCGGAGGCGAAATCCGAGATTACACCAAGATGATGGCCGAGGCCAGAGAACAGGCGATCGACCGGATGATCGCCGAAGCCAAGGCGATGGGCGCCAACGCCATCGTCGGAGTCCGATTTTCCACCTCGGAGATGATGCACGGCGCCGCCGAGATCATCGTCTATGGAACAGCCGTCATCGTCGAGGATAAGGATTGAAACCGTGATCAAGAAACTCTTTCTGCTCAGCCTGATCCTGATCCTCAGTCTTTTCTTCTTTTTCGCCTTTTTTCTATAGGCAGGATCGCGCCGCTTTTTGCCACGGATCTCGTGGCATCTTGCAAACTCCCCGACCTTGCCTATAGAATAGGGGAAGCTGGTGAGATTTTTTTAGGCGAAGCCGCATGAGTCGAGAAGAAGAATTTTATCAACTGGAAAAAGGTATTGTCTCGCTGAAAAGAGAGATCGAGGCGCTCGAAATCTCTGAAAACCCGGCGAGGAAGGAAAAAATCGCCGAACTTCGCCTCATGATCGAGAAGGAATGGGCGGCGATCGCACCTCGCCTTACACCCACCCAGATCGTCCAGATCGCCCGCCACCCGCAAAGACCTTACACTCTCGATTACATCGCCGCCCTCACCGAGGATTTCATCGAAATGCACGGCGACCGCCGTTTTGCCGATGACCCGGCCATCGTCGCCGGCCTCGGGTTCTACAAGGGAAGGACGACGGCGTTCATCGGCCATCAGAAAGGCCGAAGCACAAGAGAACGGATCGCCAGAAATTTCGGCCAGCCCAACCCCGAAGGCTACCGGAAAGCGATGCGGGTCATGAGGACGGCCGAAAAATTCGGCTTCCCGATCGTCACCCTGATCGACACTCCCGGCGCTTATCCCGGAATCGGGGCGGAAGAGCGCGGCCAGGCCGAGGCGATCGCCTCGAACCTCAAAGACATCTCGCTCCTCCGTGTGCCGATCGTCGTCGTCATCATCGGCGAAGGCGGAAGCGGAGGCGCTCTGGCCATCGGAGTCGGCGACGTCGTCATGATGCTCGAATATTCCTTCTATTCGGTCATCTCGCCCGAAGGCTGCGCAGCCATCCTCTGGAAAGACCAAAGCGCCGTCAGCCAGGCGGCCAAAAACATGCGCATCCGGGCCCAGGACCTCCTCGAGCTCGGTGTCGTCGACCGGATAATCCCCGAGCCCCCAGGGGGTGCGCACATCGACCCGGAACAGACGTTCCGCAATGTCGACAAACAGATCCATCAGGCGCTGCGGAAGCTCGAGGCGATGCCGGTCGACGAAATGCTCAGGGAGCGATATCAGAAATTCCGGCGGATGGGAGTCTTTATCGAAAAGTGAGTGATCCACAGGACGAAAAGAAAGTCGTCTCCGCCGTCAAGGGGACGCACGATATTCTGCCCCGAGAAGCCCGGCTCTGGCAGCAAGCCGAAGACCTGGCCAAGTCTCTCTTTGAGCTTTACGGCTATCGGGAAATCCGCACCCCGGTCATCGAAATGACCGAGCTTTTCGAGAGGGGGACGGGACTGACCTCGGACATCGTCCAGAAAGAAATGTACACTTTCACCGACAAGGGCGGCCGCTCGATCACCCTCCGGCCCGAATACACGCCTTCGGTCGTCCGGGCGATCATCGAGCACCGCCTCGACCTCCTGCCGGAGCCGCTGCGGTTCTATTATATCGGGCCGATGTTCCGCTTCGACAAACCCCAGAAAGGCCGCTATCGTCAATTCCATCAGATCGATATCGAAGTCTTCGGCGAAAACGACCCGGCGCTCGACGCGGAAATCATCGAGATGGCCGACCGGCTTTTGCGCCGGCTGGGCGTCGAGAAATCCGAGATTCTGGTCAACTCCGTCGGCTGCCGCCTCTGCCGGCCGGCCTACGTGGAAAAACTCCGCTCTGTCGCCGCCACCTTCGAGGCCGAACTGTGCCCGGACTGCCGGAGAAAAGCCGCAACGAATCCCCTCCGGATTTTTGATTGCAAAGTCGAATCCTGCCGCGCGATCGCCGCCGGCTTTCCGGTGATCACCGAATTCCTCTGTTCCGAATGTCAGGATCATTTTCGGCGTTTCCGCTCCTACCTCGACCTCTACCAAATCGCCTACCGGGTCGAGCCGCGGCTCGTCCGGGGGATCGATTATTACACCAAAACGACGTTCGAAATAACGACCGGCGAGCTCGGCGCCCAGAACGCCGTTCTGGGCGGCGGCCGCTACGACGACATGATGAAGGAATTTGGCGGCCCCGACATCTGCGGCATCGGTTTTGCCGTCGGACTGGAGAGGCTCTTATCCGTGGCCAAGCTCGCTCCGCCGACCGAAAACTATCTCTATCTCGCCTATCTCGGAGAAAACGCCAAAATCGAGGCGATCAAGCTGGCCCGTCAATTGAGAGCGGAAGGCGTCGAATGCCGAATCGAATTCAAGGAGCGGAGCCTGAAAAATCAGCTCAGCCGGGCAAGCAAGCTCGGAGCCTCCTGGACGCTGATCATCGGCGAGGATGAAGTGAAAAGCAGACGTTACAAAATCAAGGACATGAAAACAGGGGCTCAGGTGGAGACCTCGGCAAATGAAATCTGCGGCCTCCTCCGCCAATCAGGCTCCTGAGAATGACCGAGACGGTCCGAAATTGAGCGAACAAAAGACCGCGATGAAAAACAGCCCGCCAGCCGTCTCCGAAAGCTGGCAGAGAACGCTTTATTGCGGCGAAGTCCGGGCTCAGGACGAAGGCCGGGAAGTGACTCTGTTCGGCTGGGTCCAGAAGCAGCGTGACATGGGAAACCTGGTCTTCATTGACCTTCGCGACCGGGAGGGCATCGTTCAGATTGTTTTCACCTCCTTTCGACCCGACCTTCTCGAGGCGGCTAAAAGAATCCGTCCGGAATACGTCATCGCCGTTCGCGGGACGGTCAGGAAAAGGGAGCCCAGCGCGGTGAACCGTGAACTCGCCAGCGGCGAGGTCGAAGTCGAGGCCAGGGAACTCAAGATCCTCAACATCTCCAAAGTCCCGCCCTTTCAGGTCGCCGATCCGGTTCAAGCGACCGAAGAGCTGCGGATGAAATACCGTTATATCGACCTCCGCCGCCCTTCCAAACAGCGCGTTCTGCGCCTGCGTCACGAAGCCGCCCAGAGAACGCGGGAGTTCCTCTCCCGCCGGGGATTCCTGGAGGTTGAAACGCCGTTTCTGACGAAGTCCACTCCCGAAGGAGCCCGCGATTACCTGGTCCCGAGCCGGATCTATAAGGGACGTTTCTACGCCCTCCCGCAATCGCCTCAAATCATCAAGCAGACGCTGATGATCGCCGGCTGCGACCGTTACTTCCAGATCGTTCGTTGCTTCCGGGATGAAGATTTGCGGGCGGACCGTCAGCCCGAATTCACCCAGATCGATATCGAAATGAGTTTCGCCGATCGGGAAGATATTTTTTCCCTGGTCGACGGGCTGATGGCTTACATCTTCGAGATTTGCGGCTCGAAACCGGCTCTCCCTTTTCGCCGGCTGACCTATCAGGAAAGCATGGAGCGATACGGAACGGACAAGCCCGACCTCCGGATCGAGGCGGAAATCGTCGACCTGACCTTCACCGCCCAGGGGTTCGAAACCGAGATCATCCGCCGCGCTCTCGCCGAGGAAAGTATGGTCGCGGGTTTAAGAGTTCCGCGGGGAGCCGGCCTATCCAGGAGCCAGCTCGACAGGATCAACCGCCGGGCTCAGGATCTCGGGATCAAGGGAATCCTGTGGCTGAAAAGGCAGGACGGGTTCAAATCATCGTTTCGGCTCGCGGATCACGAGGCCAGGCTCATTTCGGAAAAAATGTCGGCCGGAGAAGGGGATCTGGTCCTCCTTGCGGCGGACAGGAAAGATCTCGTCCTTAAGACCCTGGGATCCCTTCGCCCGGAGCTTTTTGCGCCTCCGGACCGCCAAACCTTTGCCTTCGCCTGGATCACCGATTTTCCTCTCTTTGAATGGAGCAAAGAAGAAGGGAGAATGGTTTCGGTCCATCATCCCTTCACCTCGCCGCTCGAAGAGGACCTCCCTCTCCTTGAAACCGAACCGCTGCGTGTCCGGGCAAAAGCCTATGACATCGTCCTCAACGGTTATGAGATCGGCGGCGGCTCGATCCGAATCCACGAATTCGCTCTCCAGCGGCGAATTTTCGACTTGCTCGGGCTTGGGGAAAAAGAGACCGAAGAGAAATTCGGGTTCTTTTTGGAGGCGCTGAGCTACGGCACTCCCCCTCACGGCGGAATTGCCCTGGGCTTCGACCGCATCGTCATGCTTCTCGCTGGCGAGGAATCCATCCGCGAGGTCATTCCGTTTCCCAAGACGACAAGCGCCCTTTGCCTTCTGACGGGCTCGCCGTCCGAAGTGGATGAAAAGCAGATCGACGAGCTTGGACTCCGTCTGAAAAAATAAGCCCGACTTTACTTCCCGACCTCGGCGACGACGCTGTTGAGGACTTTCTTCGTCAGACCGTCCTGGAGAAAGAAAACCACCAGCAGCCGTCTCCGGTCGATCGAATTGTGCTTCTCTTTAAAAGAAACGTTGTTTTCCTTTTCATGTTCCGCGAGACGCTCCTCGGCGTCCTTTTCGGCCTGCGAGATGCGGAAGCGAACTTTCTTTTCCCTGGCCTCTCCCCTATCGAGGGTCAAAAAATCGCGGACAACCATTTTGTGAAAGACAATGCCGTTTCCGCCGCGGTATTTTTCTTCGGTCTGGACGAGCGCGAACTGATAATCGACTCCGGGGAGATCTTTGTCGGCGGAGAATAAGATTTTGACCTCGTCGCCCGAGAGCCTGGCACTCGCCTTAAGTCTGACCTCAGGCTGAGCAAAGACTCTGGAGTTGACTTCGGTCGCATACTTTTGATATTTCTCCTCGGCCATTTGCCTCGAGCCTCCGCCCACAATTTTTTCTCCGCCGTCGAAAATTACGGTCGGCGTGCTGTTGACGCCATAGAAGCGGGCTCTTTTCTGCGTCGCCGCATTCATCATCGGGTCCGGGCCGGGAATGGGGAGATGATACTCGAGAACAGCCAGATAGTCCCGAGCGTAAGACTCGATAAGCCCGTCGAAGGCCAGATCGGCCGCGACACAAGGCGGACACTCTGATCCGGTGAAAAGCTCGGCCAGGACCGTCTTCCCCTTCCAGCCCTGCGCCGGCTTAAAAGGCTCAGGCCGGAACGGGAGCTTCCGCTGCTCGGCTTCGAGCTTGGCCTCGAATCCCTTTTCCGAACCATGGACCTTGATCCAATATTCACGGGCTTTTTCTTCGGCGTCCTCAAAGTTCTCCGCCGCCGCGTCGAGAAACGAATCCAGGGCTTCCTGATTTTTCCCTAAGGCTCCCATGACAGAGGCCCGGACATAATGATAGGTTTTCTCCACCAGGCCGCCGTTTTTTATATAATCCTCGACCGAGCTGAGCGCCTTGCCCGCCTCTCCTTCGTTCAGGAAAGCCAGAGCCTGGGCCAGATAAAGCGTCGGCGCGTTGGATTGGACATAATCTCTTTGATCGGGAGGAACGGTCTTGATGAATTCCGGGTCGGAGGAGAGCTTGAGCCCTTCCGCGACGTAGCGGTTGACGGCTGCCGTCACTTTTTTCTTTTCAAAAAGAGCGAGGTTCTTGTGTCTGAGGATCTC
The DNA here is from genome assembly GCA_964576265.1 of uncultured Eubacteriales bacterium. Classification (GTDB taxonomy): domain Bacteria; phylum Acidobacteriota; class Aminicenantia; order Aminicenantales; family UBA8522; genus CAZNVB01. The sequence goes on from CAZNVB010000295.1 coordinate 10,631, forward strand.
CATGGAAGCCCGGTAATAAGAATAGATTCGACCCGCTCCCCGCGCCGCCTGAAGGGAAGGCTCCTGAAGCTCGACGATGGAATCCACATCTTGCGCCAGCCCGATCCTGGCTGTGGAAAGGGCACTCTCAATGGCAGGAAGATAAGAGCTCTGCGGGTAAGCGGCCTTGATTCTCTCCAGCTCTTTGATCCTGGCGTTCAGATCGTCGATCCGAACGGCGTTCATCAGCTCCTTGTATTCGGGCGGCCTTTCCCGGCGGTCCTGGGCATTTCCCGACGCCAAAGTCAGCTGAAGGATAAAGAAAAAAAGAAAAAAGGGAATCAGCCGCAGCGATTTTCTCATCCGCTTACCTCCCGGTGAATTGTCTTACCAACGGTCGTATCCGCCATTTTCTCTCCTCACGTCATCGATCGTTTTCTCAATCGAGAGGGAATTATTTATCCGCCAGGTGAAAAGTCGTCAGATAGGCCAAACGGGAGACTTTGGCCATCATCTCGCCGCTCACTTTTTCCACGCTGTCGCTTGTCTGGTGATAGTCCTGATGCATGCTGGTGATGGCAAAAATCCAGGGGACCTTGACCGGAGCAAACGAAGCGTGATCGCTTCCGCCCATCCCGCGGTCCATTCCGCCCTCGGATTCCCTCAAGAACAGATCGAGCCCGACGTACTGATCGGCGGCGCGGAGAACATCCGCCAGCCCGGCTCCGGCCGAGAAAGAGACGGGGAGAAAGTTGGCCGGCTTGATCGTCTTGAACAGTTCGTGTTCAACCGGGATGTTCATCATGCGCGCCATTCTGGACAAGGTGCTTTCATCGTAAGGCCGGCTGATCATGTCCATGTTGAAGTAGGCGACTGTCTTATCTATCGGAAACGCCGGATTCATGACATAAAAACGCGACCCGAGCAGGCCTTCCTCCTCGCCGGTCCAAAGAGCGAACAGGACGGAACGCTTGGGCTTTTCCGGGTTCAGGGCATAGGCCCTGGCCAGATTCATGACGCCGACCGATCCGGAACCGTTGTCGTCGGCGCCGTTGAAAATATAATCGCCCCGTTTTCCTAAGTGATCGAGATGAGCGCCGATGATCACGACTTCATTTTTTAGGTTCGGGTCCGAGCCCTCGACATAGGCCAGGACATTCCGGCAACGAACAAGTTCGACTTTGGCACTGGTGACGATGTCCAGCCGCGTCCCCGGAAGCTCCATCGAGGCCGGTTTGCCGCTCGTCTCGATTCTCTTCTTCAGGTCGTCGATTTTTTCGCCGCTTGCTTCAAGAATGGCGTTGGCCATCTCCCGGCTGATGTTGATCACGGGAGAGAATTCCCAAGGCATTCGCTCGGCGGCCCCGGGAATCGAAAGTCTCCGTCGCGGCTCCCTGATGATCGGCCGCTCGTCGCTTACCGGTCGGGGGCCCGCCAGGCTGTTGAAGAGGTCGCTGTCCTTGCCCGTGTTTTGCACCTGGAGGATGGCCGCGACGCCGAGCTTGGCGATCTCCTGGGTCTTGTTGAACCGGCCTCCGCCTCGGGCGAAAGGCATCGCCGGCGCAGCGGGAAAATATTTTTCTTTCAGCTCTTTATCCTTCTGGAAGGGAGATTCCGGGTTGTCCTTTCCCGGCGCTTCCGAAAGGATCAGGACGATTTTCCCCTTGACGTTCAGGTTCTTGAATTCATCCCAGCCGATTTTCTTCTCGCTGATTCCATAGCCGGCAAAGACGACCGGGGCGGAAAAAGACTCCGGTCCGGATAACGGGGCCACGAAGTCGACGCCGGATTCAAACGTCCGCGTTTTCGTCAAACCTCCGATCTTGACCTCGACATTGATTTTTGTCGCCGCCTCGCTGATTTCCCGGAGAGCGAATTCCTGAAGATAGCTCCTCTCGCGAGCCGGGGCGGGAGTCGAAGGACGGCCCATGAACCCGCCCATGAAACCCGCCTGCGGCATATCTCCCGCAGGCTTCAATTTCCAGAGAGAAAAGAGCGAGGCCGCATACTCGGCGGCGAGTTGAAAGCCCCGAGTCGCCGTTTCCCGGCCTTCGAGCAAGTCCGAAGCGAGGTAGGTGAGCATGGCCAGAGAATCCTTGTCGGTGATGCTCTCGAACCCGGGTCTCAATCTCTCCGGCACGGCCTCCGTCTTTTCCACTCGGACCAGATTCTTCTGGATTTCCTCGGGCTTCGGCGGCTGGGTTTGCTGGGCCGGAGTTGGGCCGGCCGACATCAAGGCCAGACAAAAAATCAACAGAACCGGAAAAAAACGCTTTTTCATCGTCTTCCTCTCCTTAAAATAAATCAGCCTCCGGCGATTCGGCTGTTTACGGCGTTTTGATTTCCTCCCCGGTCATCGGATCCCGAAGGTGGATCCGGTGGATCTTTCCAAACCTGTCCAGAGGTCCGGGCAGTTTTTCCGAGCCCTGGTTGCACGGCTCCCAGTCGCCGACGATCATGATGGCCATTTTCTCCGGCCGAATGTATTTGTCCGCCACTTCAAGGACCTTTTCTTTCGTCACCCTCTGGATCTTGCTCCGGTAGGTTTTGTAGTAATCCATCGGCTTCCCTGTCATCTCCAGGTTGGCAAAATTCTGCATCGTCACCTGCGGCGATTGGAAGTTATCGGAAAAACTCTCCAAGTAGTAGTTGATCGCGGTTTCCATCTCCTCATCCGACACCGGTTCTCTCCGAATCCTCTCCATCTCAGCCAAAATTAGGGAGATGGCGTAAGCGACGGTTGCCGATTTGGTCTGCACGTAGCCGGAGAATGTCCCGGGAAACCCCCAGATATAGGTGAACCGACTTCCCTGATTGTAGGACAGGCCTTCGTCCGACCGGACCTTGGTCGTAATCCGCGAAGTGAAGCTTCCTCCGCCGAGAATGAAATTCATCACCTGGACGGCGAAATAATCCGGGTTCGTATCCTCGATTCCCAGATGGCCGAGGCTGATGTAGCCCTGGTTGATCGCCTTCTGGATGAAATACACGCCCGGCTCGACTTGAGGAAAGGTCTTGGAAAACGCCGGAAGATTCAGGTCGCGGTTCTTCCAGCCGGAGGCGAGCTTGGTGATTTTGTTCTTCAATTCGTTTTTGTTGAAATCTCCGGCGGCGGAGAGGATGATGTTCCGGGGAAAAAAGAAACGGCGGTGGAATTCTTTCAAGTCGGCGGGAGCGATCCCCTCATAAGTCGCCTTCGTCGGCTCCCAAGTTAAGGGGTGATCGCCGTAAAGGAGCTTCGCATACTCCCTGGAAAGAACGATATTCGGCTGGTCATTCGCCTGTCGAAGACGTTCGATCGACCGGGCCTTGCTCAGATTGACGGCGTCTTCCCTGAACTCCGGATTCCTCAGGACATCGAAAAAGAGATCCAGGCCTTCATCGAGATCCTTGCTCAGCACGGAAAGGGAAAGAGTCGACGTCCGGTCGCCGACGAAAAAAGAAAGCGTTCCGCCCAGGAAATCGATCCGTTCCTCGATGACGCTTCCCTCCCTTGTTTTTGTCCCGCCTTTTATCAGAGTATCGCTGAGGATCGTGCCCAGCCCGGCTTTTTCCTTCGGGAGATAGAGGTTTCCGAAATGGACGAGCGCAGAAACCGAGACCAACGGCAAGCTGCGGTCCTCCTGAATATAAGCCCGGAGCCCGTTGGCCAGGACGGAGCGGAACATTTTCGGATCCGGAGGCTCGAACTTGAGAGGAGGAAATTTCAGGTCGGAGGGTTTCTCCACCTGACCGAATCCGGCGGCGAGGCCGAGCAAAAAGAGGCTGATGATCAGGCACCCTGTCTTTTTCAAAGCAATCATCCTTCCCTCCTTCCCATCTTTCTTCGATAGATGGCTGTAAGGCTGTTATCCTTGACAAAATATTTCGTCGCCACGCGCTGGACATCCTCATTCGTTACCTTTTTCACGGCTTCAAGGTCGCTGATCAGCGACCGCCATCCCCGGTGAAGCTCCGCCCTCCCGACCCGCGAGGCCAATCCCATCGGGCTTTGAAGGCTGAGCAGAAACATGGCTTCGGACCGGTTCTTGGCTTTCTGGATTTCCTCCGGCGTGACTCCTTCCTTCTTGATTTTTTCGATTTCGGCCCAAATTTCCTTCTCCAGATCCTCCGGCTGGACGCCTTTGTCGAGCCTCGGCACGGCGTTAAACTGAAAGGCTCCGACATACCACTGCGGCCGGCTCGAAGCCGAGGCGTTCACGGCCATTTGTTTCTCCTTGACCAGGATTTTGTACAGTCTCCCGGTCCCACCACCTCCGCCGCCCCGAAAGAATCCCCCCCCGGACCCGAGGATATCGGCCAGCACCGTGAGGGGCGCCACGTCGGGATCGCCGCTCGGCGGCGTATGAAACATCATCTGCAGGCTTGTCGGGGCCGGTCCTTCGCCGTAGAGGCGTTTTTCTGCGTACTGAGGAGGTTCGGACGTCCTGATCGGCTCAAGATCCGGTCCCCTGGGAATCCGGCCGAAATATTTTTCGGCCAGAGAGATGATATTGGCCGGTTCGATATCGCCGACATAGATGGCGACGGCATTATTGGGAACATAATATCTGTTGTGGAATTCGATCATGTCCTCCTTCGTCAGCTTGCGGAGGTCGTCCATCCATCCGATGACATCCCAGTGATAAGGCGAGGCGGCGTAAAACGCGGCATTAACCTGCTCGCTGAAAAGATAGCCGGGCTGGTTTTCGCTCAACCGCCTCTCTTCCATGACGACGTCTTTCTCCGAATAGAACTCGCGGAAGTAGGCGTTCATCATCCGGTCCGACTCGAGGAACATCTGGAGCTCGACCTTATTGGACGGAAGCGTGACGTAATAACCCGTGACTTCGTTCGACGTCGAGGCGTTGAGGCCGGTGCCGCCGTTTTTCATGTACAGCTCCCATAGTTCGTCTTTGACGATGTATTTTTTTTCCGCCTGAACGAGCTCCCGGACCTCCTTCTCCCACTGGGCGATTTTTTCTTTGTCGCCGCCGTCGCGCTTCCAGTATTTTTCCCGATAAATTTTGGCCATCCATTCGTCGATCTTCCGGTCGATCGCGGCATCGGCTTCATAGTCTGTAACTCCCATCATCTTTGTCCCTTTGAACATCATGTGTTCGTGGAGGTGGGCAATGCCGGTGATTCCCGGTCGCTCGTTGATCGACCCGACTTTGAAATAGATATGGCAGACCACGCGCGGGACTCCGGGAGTTTTGATCATCAGGATCTTCATCCCGTTTCCAAGCTCGTGCTCCTTGACATCGAGGCTGACCTCGGCGGCGAAGACGGCCGACGCCAGGAGATAAACCGATAGGGCTAAAATCCATCTTCTTTTCATTCGGCCTCCTTTCAGGGATTTCATTATAAAGAAACGCGTCCAGAGTCGCAACGATAATCTCGGGAAGAAGAGGGGCCTTGTTCTCCGCGCCTCTCTGCTCGACGATCGATGGCTATGGAGGTGAAGGTTTTTCGAGTAACATCCGGATCGCCCAAACTTTGGTCCACCGAAATGACTCCGGCCCCGGAAGCGGCCGCTTCCGTCCCGTTTTCCGCCCGTGCATGACCTCGAGCTGCTCTTTCAGGGCGCGAGGCAACGGCCATAAGAGTTCCATATTTTGTCAAATCTGGACAAAAATCGTCCCTAAGACCCGCCGAGGGCCGGGCGATAATCGCTTAATTCATTGATATTTAATGAATTAATTGACCATCGTCTGGCACGAAAATTGCTTTTAAAAAATTGCCCTGGTTTCAGATTTTAAAAAAGGATCGATCTATGTCTAAAATAGAGCAAGGTTTTACCCTGATCGAGCTTCTTATCGTCGTGGCCATCATCGGCATCATCTCTTCCCTCCTCGTCCCCAACATCATCATGGCCATCCAGAAAACGAATCAAAAAACCACCATGCGCGACATGGTCACGATCTCGACCGCTTGCGTCAACTACATCACCGAACACGGCTCCTGGGAGAGCGTCTCTCAAAACGGGCCGATCACGCCGCGCAACGAATTCGTCACCGCGATCACGCCTTTCTTCGTCAAGAGCTTCACCATCAACGATCACTGGGGCACGCCTTTCAATGCCTATGTCGGGGAAGATGCCGTAGCCAATGCCGTCGCCGGAATCCCGGCCGACGAGGTTTCCGGAGATGATTTCATCATCGTGTCTTACGGAAGAGACGGCGAGCAAGGCCCGACCTACACAATGTATGATCCCGCCGATCCCGGCGCCGCGATTTACCCCGTCGAGAAGATGGCCGATTTCAACGAAGACATCGTCAACTGGAGTGGAACTTGGATTATCGCCCCCCGAGTTTCTAAGTCCGTCACCTAAACGCGGGGTAAATAGCTCCTCACGGAGAATTCAGACGGACTGGGCGCCATAACGCCTCAGAGATACTTCTTTTTCCCCTGTTTTTCAAGCCGCTCGATCACTTCCTTGACCGCCTGATCACGGTCTCTTCGGCAGACGAGAAGCGCGTCTTCCGTGTCGACGATGATAACGTCCTCAAGACCGACGGCTGCCGCCAGCCGGTGAGGGCTGTGGATGAGGCAACGCCGGGAATCAACCACAAGCGCCCGGCCCCGAACCGCATTTTCCTTCTCGTCCTTGGGCCAGAGATCGGCCGCCGCCTGCCAGGAGCCGACATCCGACCAGCCGAAATCTCCGCTGTTCACCAGCACCCCCTCGGCTTTTTCCATCAAAGCATAATCGATGGAGATGGGGGGCATTCGACGAAAGACCCGTTCGGCCTCAACACGGTCCTTTTTTTCAAGCGCGGCGAGAATTTTTTCCCAGAAGGAAAAGAATTCGGGCGCATGCCTTTCGATCTTCCGGGCAAAGACATCAGCCCGCCAGATAAACATCCCCGAATTCCAAGCATGATTTCCCTGCCGCAGAAAGCTCCTGGCTTGTGCGAGCCGGGGCTTTTCCTTAAACCGGAGGACAGGATGGAAGATTTCGCCTCCGATCTTCAACTTCTCTCCGCCATCATAGTGGATATACCCGAAGCCCGTGGCCGGAAAAGTCGGCGGGATGCCGAAGGTGACGATGACGTCGCCGCCCGCCGCTGCCCGGATAGCAGCGCCGAGCTTGCGACGGAAAACGCCCGGCCTCCGGATGAGATGATCAGCCGGCAGAGCGACGACAACCGCCTCGGGATTCAGAAGATAGATTGCCGCCGTGGCCAGGACTAAAGACGGCGCCGTGTTCCGGCCTTCCGGCTCGATCAAAACGTTACCGGCCGGCAAATCAGGTACGAGCCGCCTGATCTCCGCCGCCTGGGCCGAGTCCGAAATCGAAAAAATCGAGTCTAAAGCGAGGAGAGGCCGGATCCGATTCACCGTATCCACGATCATGGGCCGCCGGCTGACGATGGGCAGGAATTGCTTCGGCCGGCTGCGCCGGCTGAGCGGCCAGAACCTGGTTCCCCGTCCGCCAGCCATGATAACCGCGCATGCTTCCAGGCTGCACTTCTCGCTCATCCGTTTTCCAGCCTCTTGATCGCTCTTTCCACTGCGTTCCCGACTTCTTTCTTGATCGCCTCGAGATCTTCCGGCGTGTCGGCTTCATAGCGAAGGACAAGAGCCGCCTGGGTGTTGGAGGCCCGGACGAGCGCCCAGCCGCGGGGATAGCTCACCCGGATTCCATCGATATCCAACAAAGGGTATTTCTCCGAAAGTTCTGCCTTGACCAGGTCGACAATCTTAAATTTGACCTCGTCGGAAGCATAGATCCTGATCTCCGGAGTGTAATAGGTTTTCGGCAAATCGGACAGCATGTCCGAAAGTCTTTTCCCGGAACGGGAAATGATTTCGGCCAGACGGGCCGAGGAATAGATCGCATCGTCATAGCCGAAATAGCGATCGGCAAAGAAAATATGGCCGCTCATCTCCCCCGCGAGAAGAGCGTTCTCTTCTTTGATTTTTTTCTTGATCAGGGAATGTCCGGTTTTCCACATGATCGCCCGGCCGCCGAGTTTCTTGATCTCTTCATAGAGAAGTTTTGAGGCCTTGACCTCCGAAATCACCGCCGCTCCCGGGTGAGAAGGGAGAATGTCCCGGCAGAAAATGATCATCAGCTGATCGCCCCAGAGGAGATTCCCCCGATCGTCCACGACGCCGATTCGGTCCCCGTCTCCATCATAACCGACGCCGAGATCGGCTCCCGTCTCCCTGACTTTCTTGATCAGATCCTCCATCGCCTCGGGAAGCGTGGGGTCGGGGTGGTGATTGGGGAACGTCCCGTCCGGATCGCAATAGAGCTCGACGACCTCGGAGCCGAGTTTTTTGAAGATCGGCCCGGCGATAAACCCGGCCGTGCCGTTTCCGGCATCAAGGACGACCTTGATTTTTCCGCCCAGCTTGATGTTGCCCAAAACATAGGATTCGTAGTCGGGGATGACGTTTTCGACCGCGCGCCGGCCCGGTCTGTCTTCAACGATCTCTTTATCCTTGAGGATGCGGTAGATCTCTTGAATAGTCTCGCCGTAGAGCGTTTCTTCTCCGAGCATCATCTTGAAACCGTTGTATTCAGGAGGATTATGAGATCCCGTGATCATCACCGCGGCTTCTTTCTTTTTGGCAAACACGGCGTAGTAGAGGAGCGGCGTCGGGACGACGCCGAGGTCGATGACGTCGCATCCGGTGCTTATCAGGCCCCGGCTGATCGCGGAGGCGAACTCCGGCGAGCTCAGCCGGACATCCCGGCCGAGAGCGACTTCTTTCTTCCCCTGCCGGCGGAAATAGGACCCGATTCCTTGCCCCAGGGACTCGACGAATTCGTTCGTCAGGTCTTTCCCCACGATCCCCCGGATATCGTATTCACGGAAGATTCTCGAGTTGATCTCCACTTGGACCTCCTAAGGATGATTGTCGAATAGAGCCTTGACCTTCTGCTCGAGCTCGGACCATTTTTCCTGCGAAGTCAGGATGAATTCGATAAACTCGCGGACCGCACCCCGCCCCCCGTTCTCCCGGCAAATAAAGTGGCTGTGCTTTTTCACTTCCGGATGAGCGTCGGCCACCGCACCGGCCAGCCCGACAGATTTAATGACCTCAAGATCGCCCAGGTCATCCCCGATGTAGGCAACCTCGTCCCGCGTCAGCTTGCGCCGGGCAAGAATATCATCGAGGACGCGTTTTTTATCGAGAATTCCCTGATGAAATTCATCAAGGCCGAGCTTTTGGGCTCTCTTCTCCAACGCTCGGGATGTCTTTCCGGTGATGATCCCCGTCTTCAACCCGGCCAGACGGGCAAGAAGGATTCCCAGACCGTCTTTCACATTGTAGGCCTTCACTTCTTCCCCGTCCGGAAGGACAAAAAGGCTCCCGTCCGTGAGCGTTCCGTCGACATCCATGAGGAGGAGTTTGACCGCTCGCGCCCTGGACTGTGCTTCCGTCATCAGAAAAGCTCCGTCCGCCACAGGTCATGGAGATGGATAATTCCTTCCACACGACCGTTCTGGTCTTTGATCACCAACGAGGTAATCTTCTTTTTTTCCATCAAGTTCAGAGCCTCGGCGGCCAGCCCGCGGCGGTCGATGGTGATGGGGTCGGGAGTCATGACCTCTCCGGCTGTTCGCTCAAAAGTCGTTTCCCGGTGCTTCCGCATCATCCGTCGCAGATCTCCGTCAGTGATGATCCCCCGAAGCCTCCCTTTCTTGTCCACGACGCAGGTCATCCCCAGCTTCTTCTTCGTCATCTCTTCAATGACTTCGACAATCGGCGTGCTTTCAAGAACTCGCGGCACCTCTTTTCCCGTATGCATGAGGGTCTCCACCCGAAGGAGCTTTCTGCCGAGCTGCCCTCGCGGATGAAAAAAAGCGTAATCTTTCTCGCCGAAACCCTTTTTTTTCATCAGGGCAATGGCCAGGGCGTCGCCGATGGCCAGGGCTGCCGTCGTGCTGGCTGTGGGAACGAGACCTTCGGGCCCCGCCTCCCGTTCGACCCTCGCATCGAGGACGATATCGCTATAGCGGGCGATCTTCGAATTCTTCGCGCCCGTGATCGTGATCAGCTTGACTCCGATCCTCTTGATGAAGTCGAGAAGACCGACAATCTCCTTGGTCTCGCCGCTGTAGGAAACCGCCAGGATGACATCATCCTTGAGAATCATCCCCAGGTCGCCGTGGCCGGCTTCGGCCGGGTGAATGAACATCGACGGCGTTCCGCAGCTCGCCAGCGTGGCCGAAATCTTCCTTCCAATGAGCCCGGATTTCCCCATCCCGATGACGATGACCCTGGCTTTGATTCCGGCCAGAAGTTCGACGGCCCTGACGAAACTGTCATTGATTCTCGGGACAAGCGCAGCCAGGGCCGCACTTTCGATCTCCAGAACTTCCCGGCCCGTTTTGATAATTTCGCTTTTCTTCATTTTTTCCCGCTTCCTTTTTCAACAACGTCTCCGTCGAGGGCTTCTCGGATTCGCAGTGCAGACTTTAAAATATCTTCTAAATTATTTATTATCAATGAATTATGGCCATCTGAAAGCGCTCTTTCGGGATTCTCATGGACCTCAAGAAAAAGCCCGTCCGCACCGGCCGCGACCCCTGCTCTGACCATCACGGGGATGAACTCGGCCTCGCCTCCCGAGACCTCGCCCTTGCCTCCCGGGCGCTGAACGATGTGGGTCGCGTCGAGAACGACCGGAAAACCCAGCCGCCTCATGATCGGAATCGACCGGACATCGAAGACCAAATTGTGATAGCCGAAAAATGTTCCGCGCTCGGTCAGCATCAGGCGGTCGTTGCCCCTTGCCAGGGCCTTGGCGACGACATTTTCCATCTCTTGCGGGGAGAGAAACTGGCCTTTCTTCAGGTTGATCGCCTTTCCCGTATCGGCTGCGGCCACGATAAGGTCGGTCTGGCGGCAGAGGAAAGCCGGTATCTGAAGGACATCGAGAACCTCGGCTGCTCGGCCGACCTGCCATGTTTCATGCACGTCGGAAAGCACGGGAACTCCGACCTCTTTCTTGACCGTCCCGAGAATGTCCAACCCATTTTCAAGACCTGGACCGCGATAGGATTTGAGCGAGGAGCGGTTGGCCTTGTCAAAAGAAGCTTTGAAAATATAAGGCAGGCCGAGCCGGGCGCAAACGGCGCTCGTTTTCCGGGCGATAAAAAGCGCATGCTCCTCGCTCTCCAGAACGCAGGGACCAGCGATGACGAACAGAGGCCCTTTCCCCCCGATCGTCACCCGCTCATCGATTTTGATTTCTTTTGATTCTTTTTTGACGGTATCCATAGCTGGCTCCGATAAACGCTTTGAAGAGCGGGTGCGGAACGAGAGGCTTGGACTTGAACTCCGGATGAAACTGGCAGCCCAAAAACCAGGGATGGTTCCGGAGCTCGATGATTTCGACCAGGTTGTGCTTGGGGTTCCGGCCGGTAAAGGCGAGACCCGCTTTAGCCAACCGGTCTTCATAGGCCGGGTTGAATTCATAGCGGTGGCGATGGCGCTCCAAAATCAGAGTTTTCCGATAGGTTTTGTAGGCAAAAGACTCTTTTTCCAGCTGACAAACAAATTCACCAAGTCGCATCGTTCCGCCGATGTCGTGGTCCGGGCTCAGCTCGCGCCAGAGGAAAAAGATCTTGTGCGGAGTTTGAGCATCGAACTCAGTGCTGTTGGCTCCCCTGAGTCCGGCCACGTTTCTGGCAAACTCGATCGTGGCGCACTGCATTCCCAGGCAGATCCCGAAAAAAGGAACGCGCTTTTCCCGGGCATACGTCACGGCTCGAATCTTTCCCTCGATTCCCCTGATTCCGAACCCTCCGGGAACGAGAATTCCATCTTTATCCCTGAACAGATTGTCGAGCTCGCCTTTCTCCAGGTTCTCAGCCTCGATCCAGGAAATATTGACTTTGAGCCCATGAGCCAGGCCGCCGTGATTCAGAGCCTCCTTCAGGCTGAGATAAGAATCCTGCAGACCGGCATATTTTCCGACCAGAGCAATGGACACTTCATCCCGGAGATGCTTGCTCCGGTTGACCATCGCTTTCCACGGCCCGAGCCGCCGTTCTTTCGGCGGCAGACCGAGCTTTTGAAGAATGTAGGTATCAAGACCTTCGGCGGCGAAGACGAGCGGAATCTCATAGATGTTTTCCACATCCTTCGCCGTGATGACCGCCTCGAGCGGAACGTTGGTGAAAAGCGAAATCTTGCCTTTAAGCTCCGGCGTCAAAAAACGATCCGTGCGGCAGAGGATGATGTCGGGCTGGATGCCGATGGCCCTCAGCTCCTTGACGCTGTGCTGTGTCGGTTTCGTCTTGAGTTCGCCAGATGTTCCGATGTAGGGAACGAGCGTCAGATGGACGAAGAGGATGTTCTCCGGACCCATCGTCAGCCTCATCTGTCGGGTGGCCTCGAGAAAGGGAAGACTTTCGATGTCGCCCACGGTTCCGCCGATCTCGACGATAACGATATCGTTATCATTGGCGACGGAGAGGAAGGCGTTTTTGATCTCATCCGTCACATGGGGAATCACCTGCACGGTCTTCCCGAGGAACTCCCCTTTTCGCTCCTTGCGGATGATCGATTCGTAAATTTTTCCCGCTGTCCAGTTGTGGGCCCTGGTTGTCCGAGTCGATGTAAACCGTTCATAATGGCCGAGATCCAGGTCTGTTTCGGCGCCGTCGTCGGTGACATAGACCTCGCCGTGCTGGTAGGGACTCATGGTTCCTGGGTCGACGTTGAGGTAAGGATCGAATTTTTGGAGGGTGATTTTGTAGCCATGGCTTTCGAGCAATCGACCGATCGAAGCGGCGGCGATGCCTTTTCCCAAGGCGGAAAGAACGCCTCCTGTGACGAAGATGTATTTTGTCATTCTTGTCTCGTTCTCAAGAATTCTTCTATTCTGATTATATCCTGAGGCGTGTCTACCCTCAAGGCCGGGTGCGATGTTTCGATCATCCGGATTTTCCCGCCATTTTCAAGAACTCGCAGCTGTTCGAGCTTCTCCAGGCGCTCGAGCCTCGAAACAGGAAGCCGGGACAATCGCAAGAGGAAATCTTTCCGGTAGCCGTAAACTCCGTCATGGAGAAAGAAAAAATCGTCCGCCTGGTAGGGAAGAGGCGAGCGTGAAAAATAAAGAGCAAAGCCATGGGTGTCGACAACGACCTTGACGAGGTTCGGATCTTCTATCCTTCCCACGTCTTTGACTTTTGTCATCAACGAAGCCATGAGCAGCGAATCGTCCTGCAGCGCTTCGATAAGAAGGTCGATTTCCGTTCCGGTCACGAGAGGTTCGTCTCCCTGGAGGTTGATGATGATCGGATGCGGAAGGTTTTCCGCGACCTCGGCGACGCGCTCGGTTCCGCAGGTATGACTTTCCTTCGTCATCACAACCTCGGCTCCGAACGACCGAGCCGATTGATAGACTCTCAGGTCATCAGTGGCAATAAGGACGCAATCCACGAGTTTCGCCTGCCGAGCCGCCTCATAAACCCAGCGAAGCAGCGGCTTCCCAAGGATCAGCGCCAAAGGCTTTCCCGGAAAACGGCTCGAGCCAAATCTCGAAGGGATAATGACGGCAGCCTTGATCAATAGAGAACGCCTTTCTTCTCAGGGTTGGAAATTTCTTCCCCGGAAATAGCAACGGATTCGCCGGTCCGGCAGTTGGCGTCAAGAAAGGCACCTTCCTGTACAACCAGGATCGGGGCGGTGATCGTACCGAAGATCTTGCCGCAGGAGTGAACTTCGACCCTGTCCGAAGCCTGAACGGTGCCCTTGACCTCACCATTGACGACAAGACAACCGACTTTGATGTCGGCTTCGACCTTACCCTGTTCGCCGATGACCAGGACGGAATCGGATACGATCGTCCCTTTAAAATGCCCATCGATGCGAAATGAGCCCTGAAAAGTTAGATCGCCAGTGAATTCCGTGTCCTTGTCGAAGAAACCGGTTATTTTGTGCTCGTCATACTCTCTTTTTTTCTCCTTCTCTTTTTCTTTCTCTTTTTCTTTCATCACTCCGCTCCTTTGATTTTTCCATAAATTCTGTTCAGTTCATCCAGAGAAAAGTACAGAATACAGATAGCTCCCTTTTTTCTGTCTCCCCGAATCTCAACCTTCGTGCCGAGAATCTTGACCAATTCTTCTTCGAGCGCCCGAAGGTCGGCGTCGAAGCCTCGCTCACGGGCTTCCTTTCGCGGTCTCTCCCTTTTCGAGACCAATTTCTCTGTCTCTCTGACGCTCAAGTCCCGGCGGACAATCTCCTGGGCCAGCAGGATTTGCTTCTCCGGGTCCTCGAGCGAAACAAGAGCCCGAGCGTGACCCATTGAAAGCTTATCCTGGCTGAGCAACTCAAGAACATCGGCCGGAAGCCCGAGAATGCGGAGATAATTTGCCACCGACGACCTGTCCTTGCCCACCCGTTCGGCAATCTCCTCCTGTGTATAGCCGAACTCCTGAATCATCCGCTCATAGACCCGAGCTACCTCAAGAGGATTCAGGTCCTTGCGGTGAAGATTTTCAACGAGCGACATTTCAATCTCGCGATTCTGGGGAATTGTCCGGATGAGCACGGGGATTTTCTTCAGTCCCGCTTTCTGAGCTGCCCTCCACCGTCTTTCTCCGACGACAATCCGATAGTTTTCTCCGTCTGGAACAACGACAATCGGTTGAATGATTCCCGTTTCTTTGATGGATTGAGCCAGCTCATCAATCGATTCCTGGTCAAACCTCATCCTCGGCTGTTGCGGGTTGGGAAGAATCGATTCGATCTCGAGCTCGGCAAATCGCTCATCTTTCAAAATTCCATAATCGTCGGGCAGAAAAACTTCCAAACCCTTTCCCAAGGCTCTTTTCTTCATTTCCTCATAATCTCCTGGGCGAGATTCAGATAGGCCGCAGCTCCTCTGGACCTGATGTCATAGAGAGCGACCGGCCGACCGAAGCTCGGCGCTTCGGCGAGGCGCACGCTCCGCGGAATGACCGTCTCGAAAACAAGGGTCTTGAGCGAGCGCTTGATCTCCTCGGCTACCTGTTTGGAAAGATTCGTCCGTTCGTCAAACATGGTCAGGACAATCCCCTCGATCGAAAGCGAAGGGTTGAAGTAGTCTCGAACCTTATCAAAAGTGGCCAGGAGGCTGGGGATCCCTTCCATGCACAGAAATTCACACTGGATAGGGATGAGAACGGAGTCAGCGGCCGTCAAGGCGTTGATAGTGAGAAATCCGAGCGAAGGCGGACAGTCGATCAAAATGAAATGAAAATTCTTGGTGACCCCAGCAACCGCATGGCGAAGCTTCTTTTCTCGGCCAGGCATTGAAAGAAGCTCGATCTCTGCCCCCGCGAGTTCTGGAGAACATGGGCAAAGATAAGAATTGTCGAGCTCTGTTCCGATGATGAGATCCATCATATTTTGACCATTCATCATGGCCTGATAGATGCCCTTTCCCGGATCTTTCGTTCTTCCCAGGCTTGCCGTCGCCATTCCCTGGGGATCGAGGTCGATAAGAAGCACCCGATTATTCTTCATCGCCAGGGAGGCAGCCAGGTTAACGGCCGTGGTCGTCTTGCCGACCCCTCCCTTCTGATTGGCGACAGCGATTGTCCTGCCCATGGGCTCTAATGTTTCACGTGGAACATTTTTCCCGGGGATATTTTGTCCTTGCCTTAATAAAGGCCCCGAGATTGACCAATGCGGCGGGAGTCATGCCCGGAAAATTTCTCACCTGGCCGATAGTCTTCGGTCTTGTCTTTTCTAATTTTTCCCTGATTTCCCTGGTCAATCCGGGCACCCTCCCATAATCGATGGAATCAGGGATTTTGATTCTGTCCAGCCGGCTCATGGCCTCGATTTCCTTCTCCTGCCTGCGCAAATAGCCTTCATATTTGACTTCAGCCTCTATAAACCTGATCTCTTCATCGGACAGCATCTCAGGAAATTTTTTATATTCTATCACATCTTCAATCCGAATATGAGGCTTTTTTAGCCATTCCTTCAAGGAAATTCTCTCTCTCTTGTCAAGAACGATCTTTTCACGGTCGAGAAAAACTAAACTTCTGTTCACCCTTTCTTCTTTTTCCAGATAAGACCGGTAATCGCTCTCCAAGATCAAGCCGAAATCGCGTCCGTATTTTATTAACCTTCGATCGGCATTGTCGATTCGCAAAAGAAGACGGTATTCCGCCCTGGAGGTGAACAGACGATAGGGCTCCTCGACTCCCTTCTGGACAAGGTCGTTTATCAGGACTCCAATATAAGCCTGGTCACGCCGCAGGATGAACGGTTTCCCTTTCTGAATCTTGAGTGCCGCATTGATCCCCGCCATAATCCCCTGGGCGGCAGCTTCCTCATAGCCCGATGTCCCGTTGATCTGGCCGGCCAGGAACAACCCCCCGATCTTTTTCACTTCGAGAGTCTCGGCAAGTTCTCTTGGGGAAACGGCGTCGTATTCAATTCCGTAAGCCGGGCGGAGAATCTTCGCCCTCTCGAGACCGGGAATTGTGCTCAGAATTTCCATCTGGACTTTGAGCGGAAGGCTCGATGAAAGTCCGTTGACATACACTTCAGAGGTTCCGAGACCCTCTGGCTCGAGAAAAAACTGGTGCCGCGGATGGTGAGGAAATTTGACGACCTTGTCCTCGATCGAGGGACAATAGCGCGGGCCGATTCCGGTGATGATGCCGCTGTAAAGAGGAGACTGATCTAGGTTGGCCCTGATCACTTCATGGGTTTTCGCGTTCGTATAGCCAAGATAGCAAAGGATTTTATTCTCGAGTCTCCGGGTCGTCCGAAACGAAAACGGGACAGGCACATCGTCCCCGGGCTGCGGAGTAAAAGAGTCCCAGCCGATGGTCTGGGCGTCAAGCCTCATCGGCGTCCCCGTTTTCAGCCGGAAGATCCTGAGCCCCAAGCCCTTCAGATTCTCGCTCAATGCCGTGGAAGGGGGCTCATTGGCCCGGCCTGCCGGATAAGAAGAAAGGCCCATATGGATGAGACCGTTGAGGAATGTCCCTGGAGAGACGATGACGGCCTTAGCCCGGATTCGATTCCCGTCCAGCGTCAGAACTCCTTCAACCCGGCCTCTCGAGACTAGAATTTCGGCTACGATTCCCTGAAAAACGGTCAGATTCGGCGTCTCCTCCAGCCATTTCTTCATGGTCAGACGATAGGCTGCCTTATCGCATTGAGCCCGCGGAGCCTGCACTGCGCTTCCTCGGCTGCGGTTGAGAAGACGGAAATGGATGCCCGTTTCATCAGCCAGAAGGCCCATCAGCCCTCCAAGAGCGTCAATTTCCCTGACCAGATGGCCTTTGGCCAGGCCTCCTATGGCCGGATTGCACGACATCTGGGCGATCGTCTCGAGATGAATGGTAATGAGTATCGTCCGCATCCCCATCCGGCTGGCGGCCGAAGCAGCCTCGCAGCCGGCATGGCCGGCGCCGACGACGGCAACGTCATAGTCTGTGGAATAGGATGATCGCGTCATCACTTCCCGACACAAAAACGGCTGAAAATGTCCTTGATGATCTCCTCGGCACTGATTTCTCCGCTCAGCTTGCCGAGGTGAGAAATTGCGGTCCGGATTTCTTCGGCCCAGACCTCATCCGAATAGCCCTGGCGGAGAAGACGGAGCGATTCTTCGATCGAAGCCAGGACCTGCTCCAAAAGAAGTTTCTCCCGGAGATGAAGAATCATCTCTTTTCCTGCCTTCTCATCGGGAACGAAGGAGGCATGAATCAAGTCCTTGAGACGATCGAGATTTGCCTTCCGAAGGGCCGAAATTTCGAGCCACCGGGTTCCTCCGAATTCAGCCAAGCATTTTTCTTTATCGATTTTTGTTTCCAGGTCGGACTTGTTGAAAAGGAGGATCGACGGCCGCCGACCGAATTTTCGGATGAGTTTCAGGTCGGCTGCTGTCTCCGGCCGGGAGCCGTCGACGACAAGAAGAACGGCCTCAGCCTCCGAGGCCATCCTCCGACTGCGCTCGATTCCTTTTTCTTCAACCGGATGCGACGCTCGATCGAGCCCGGCCATGTCCACGAGGTGAAAGACCGCATTTTTGATCCGCAGCCTTTCACGAAGATAATCCCTTGTCGTCCCAGGAAAGGAACTGACGATGGCCCGGTCCTGATCGAGCAAAGCGTTGAATAAAGTGGATTTTCCGACATTGGTCCGGCCGACGATGGCCAGAGTCAATCCTTCACGAAGAATCCTTCCCGTCTCGTAAGATTCAATGAGCCGACGTGCGGAGTCGGCGACGGATTTCATTGTCCAACCGATCTTTTCGATCGACAGAGGCAGGCCCTCATCCGGAAACTCGATTCCCGCTTCCACTGAGGAAACGAGCCGGACCATTTTCTCCCTGATCGCAGCCAGGCGCTTCGAGAGATTTCCCCGCAATTGACCATAAGAAACCCGGGCTTGTTCAAGCGACCCGGCGGTGATCAGGTCGTTGACCGCCTCTGCCTGGAGAATGTCGATCCGGCCGTTGAGAAAGGCGCGCAAGGTGAACTCACCGGGGTCGGCATGGCGTGCGCCCTTCTGTATAGCCTGCCGGACGATTTCTTCCAAAACCACAGGACTGCCGTGGCAGCTGATTTCAATCACGTCTTCGCGAGTGTAAGACATGGGGGCGGGGAAATAAACGAGATAAGCTTCGTCGATCAGCTCTTTCCCCGCACTGCCGCGCACGTCGCCGAGGACCATGCGGCGGGCCGGAAACTGATTCCAGCGCTCTTTTCTGGGCCGGAAAATTTCCCTGGCAATCTTCTTCGCCGAAACGCCGCTCAACCGGACAATCCCGAGCCCGCCGTAACCGAATGGCGTGGAAACAGCGACGATTGTGTCGGTTGCCGGCTCTCTCATCTTATCAGAGCTGCGCCCTTCTCCAAATCTTCAGCACGACCTCATTTTAAAGAATAAGGGCAGAACAGTAAACAAAGGGACGCGACACGGAAGGCGAAATTATTGAGCGGGTTTGCCCACGGGAAAAATCTTGACCCGCTTCAAAAATCCCTCGCCCAGGCTTTCGCTTGTGATCCCGGGGAACTGGTTGACCGCGATATGGACAATCCGGCGCTCATAGGGGTTCATCGCCTCGAGAATTTCATCCCGGCCCGTATTGCTGACCTGCTGGGCCACCTGTTGGGCGAACTCGCGCAATTCTTTTTCCTTCCTTCGCCTGTAGAAATCACAATCCACCTGGACCTTGTGGATTGAGATTTTGTTCAGGATATGTTGGATGGCCAGAAGAAGGGCGCCGTCCCTCCGGAGAAGCAGGCTCTTATCCTCACCGCCAAAAACAAGATAGATCGTCTCGTTCTTCTTTTTGACCTGATAGCTCAATTCGAGGGGAAAGCAAGAAAGAAAGCGGTCGAGGAAGCTGGTAACGGGTTCGGTATCGATTTCCCTCTTCGGCCGGGCTCGAATGACGATCTCTTTTCCTCTGATTCCGAATAGCTTGGTTTTCTCGGTGACGATCTCGTAGTTCAGCTGTTCCCGGGGGATTTTCAGGACGTGCTCGGCATGGCCCAAAGCCTCATCCAGGTTTTTCCCTTTGAATTCCTGCTCGACGTTATTTTTTTCGTTTTCCATGAGCTTCTCTCTTCTTCTTAGCCATCATGCGATTCATGATATATTGCTGCCCAATCTGAAGGACATTGTTGGTCAACCAATAAAGGACAAGTCCGCTCTGAAAGTTCATAAAAAAGATCGTCATAATGACCGGCATGATAAGCATCATTCTCGCCTGGGCAGGATCGGCCGTGGAAGGTGTCATTTTCTGACTGATAAACTGTGTCGCACCCATCAGAAGAGGCGTCACATAATAGGGATCCTTGACCGAAAGATCCTTGATCCAGAGGATAAAGGGACTGTGCCTGAACTCGATGGCCACGACAAGGAGTCTGAAAAATCCCCAGAAGACGGGGATTTGGATGAGCATCGGGAGACAACCGCCCGCCGGATTGATTCCGTGCTCCTTGTAAAGCTTCATCATCTCCTCGTTCATCTGACGCCTCTGACTTATGTCCTGCTTGGCCTTCTTGTATTTGGCGCGCAACGCCTTGATTTTCGGCTGAAGCTCCTGCATTTTGGCCATAGACTTGGTGCTGCTGTAGGTCAGGGGGAAAAAGATAATTTTGATGATGACGGTCAGGAAAATGATGGCGAACCCCCAGTTGGGGATATAGCGATGAATGAACTTGATCGAAAGATAGAGAACCTCGGCGATCCCGCCGAAGAACCCGAAATTGATGACCTTCTGCGTCCGGTAGCCGAAGCTCTTCAACCGGCTGAACTCTTTGGGCCCGATGTAGGCTTTCTGGGGGGAGCCGACGGACAGAAAATAGAACGAAGCCGCGTCTCTCGATTCTTTCTGGAAAAGAGCTGTTCCCTTCTGCGGCGGAGTCAGAAACAGGGCGGTCATGTAGTTGTCTTCATAAGCAGCCCAGTCGACAAAATTGAAGCCCGCCGCCTCGGCCTTGTATTTTCTTTCGCTGACCCGATAAACTCGGTTTGCCGAGAGCACGGCAACACCGCTTCCGCCCCCGAACTGCTGGCTTTTTGCCGCCACCTCCGGCACGCCGAGGCCCGGCCCCCAGAGGATTCGCGACTCGACTTTTCGGCCGCTCTTCCAGACATTCAGCCGCAGGTCGAAGTCATAAGTTCCGCCGGTGAAAATAAAAGCCTTTTCTATTCTAATAGTATTCCCATCGGAATAGTCGAATTTAAGCTCTCCCTTTTCTCCCTCCCGAAGCTCGAGGCGCAGCGGCGTGACCTGGAAGAGAGCGCCGTTGGCGAGGCCGTCGAGCTCGGGATCATCGGTCTGGATAAAGAACGGGTATTTCCCGGCCTCGGCCGCGAACGGGGAAACAAGCTCCAGCTCTTCTTCTTCCGCGCCGCGGTGCACCTTGAGCTTCCAGCTTCGGAGCGAGGCTCCGCGGTTGCTCCACTCCGCCCGGAAAAGCGAAGTCTCGACGACCGCGGGCATCTCCGCCGCTGCCTGGACGCCTTCCGCCACCGGCTCATCGGGCCGCTCTGCGTCGCCGGCTTGCCTCAGATCAGGCGCAGCCTTCTCCTCGATCGGCTCTCCAACGGCTCCGGGCGGGGCGACGGAGGGTTCCGGTTGGGGAACATTCTTCATAAAAATCATCTGGAAGAGCACCAAAACAACGATTGAAAGCACAATGGCCAGGATATAACGACGCGTTTCCATATCATTACCTCTCAGGGAACGTAATCCACTCCGCCCGGATGAAACGGATGACACTTAAGGAGCCGTTTCAAGCCGAGCCGCAGACCTTTCCGAAAGCCGTATTTTTCGATTGCCTGCTTGGTGTAAGAGCTGCAACTCGGATAAAAGCGGCATTGCCCTCCCAGGATCGGCGAAAGAGTGAACTGATAGATCGAGATCGCGAGAATGCCTGCTTTTCTCAGCATGGACGCTTCTTCCCGAAGATGGCCCGAATCGCCCGATCATACTCTCCGGCGAGCTCAGCGAAACTGGCCGTTTTCATCTCCTTCGTGGCGATGATTATGAGGTCAATCGGATGGGCATACCGGTCTTTATTCCTGCGGTACAATTCCCTCATCCACCGCTTGGCCCTGTTCCGGGTCACCGCATTGCCGACTTTCCTTCCGGCGACGACACCGACCCTGGAATGGGCTAACTCATTGAAATGATAAATGAGGTTAAAATACCTGGCCTTATAACGCTTGCCTTTTCTATAAAGGACTAAAAAATCTTTCTTCTTCCTGATTCTCTCCGAACGCGGCAGGCTCTCGTTCATTCAACGGCAATTCTTTTCCTGCCTTTCTTGCGCCTGCGCTTGATCACCTTCTGACCTCCGGCGGTCTTCATCCGGACCCGGAAGCCGTGAGTCTTCTTTCGTCTCCTGACGTTCGGCTGAAATGTCCTCTTCATCTCGATCGCTCGCGAGGCCTTATGTTAATGAACCCGGCCTCTTCTGTCAAGTCAACGGCGGAATCTCTGCGGCTCGGCGACGAAAAGTGTGGCCGATCCAAGCTCCGGTAGGGAATCAGCCGATGCCCGCCGCGGCGACCGTTGAGGGTTTGCGAAAAATTTCCTTGACAAACGAAATCGCTTTGATGTATCAAAGATGGACAAATGATTGAGCCAAACGTTTGTCCATAATTTTTTAAAGCCTATGAGCATAAAAGAAATCAAAAATCTCACCGGGTTTTCTTACTCGACGATTTCCCGCGTTCTCAACGGCAAGGCCAAGGAGTTCAGAATCTCCGAGGAAACGTGCCGCGTTATCCTCGAGGCGGCAAAAAGACTCGAATACCGTCCGAATATTCTGGCCAGAAGCCTGCGGCTGAAAAAGTCGATGACCATCGGACTGATTGTCCCCGATATCCAGAATCCTTTTTTTGGGGAGGTCGCCTGGCGAATCGAAAGACTTCTGCGGGGTCACGGCTACTCCACCATCCTTTGCAACAGCGATGAGATTTCGGCTAACGAAGAATTCTATTTAAGAGTCCTCGTCGACAGGAAAGTCGACGGAATCGTCATTGCTCCCATCCATACGGAGGAGTGGAAGGATCTCGCCGCGATCCGAAAGAAGACGGCCATTGTCTTGATGGATCGGATTTTTTACAAGACGAACCTGCCTTGGGTGACAAGCGATAACACCCGCGCAGCCGAGGATTTGACGGATGAGTTAATCAAGCTCGGCCATCAAAAAATCGCCTACCTCGGCGGAACCCCGGAGACCTATATCAATGCCGTCCGCTTTCAGGGATACGAGACCTCTCTAAAAAAACACGGACTTCCGCTCGACGAAAACATCATTCTCTTCCAGGGGTATTCTCCCGAGGCCGGGGAAATCATGATGGAGAAGCTCCTGGCCAGGGCCCCCGATATCGAGGCTGTCTTTTGCGTCAACAACCTCGTCTTCCTCGGCGCCATGAGGATCGTCCAGCAGGAGGAAGCCAGGACGAAACGCACCTTCTTGATGGCCGCCTTCGACATTCGTCCCTATTGCGGCATCTTCAAACGCCCCCTCCTGTGCGCCAACCAGAACCTGCAGCTGATGGCCGATTCCGTGGTCAATCTCCTGATCGATTCGATCAACGGCCATCCGAGGAAGGAAAATCAAATCGTCCTGCCGATCTTCGTCGATAAACATCGGACTCCCGAAAAAGAAGGCTAAGGCTCTCAACTTCAAGACGAGGGACTCCAATCGAGAGTCCCCAAGGCTCCTCAGGGAGGCAGACGATGATCAAACGGAAAGAACAATCTGTCGCCGTCCTCATCGCTGTTCTGGGAATGTTTTTCCCCCTCGGAGGGAATTCGAGGAACGGTCCGTCCCGGCCTTCCCTCCGTCAACTCTGGCAAAGCTGCCAGGAGACCCTTCCTCCTTTCTCGTTCAAGATTCTTAAAGACGAGTTCGTCCCCTCGGTGTCAAACCCGCGGCAGCAGCTTCGCCGGATCGAAGTTCGCTTCACCAGCCAGGTCGTCGGCCAATGGGAACGGCGAATGGACCACACGGGGATCATTCACCTGCCGGCCTCGCCGGCCGTCTATTCTTCTCCTGAACGGAGGGGAAAAGTCGTCGTCATCGCCGGCCCCTACGGAGACAGCACGATCCTCGACGACTACGGCGAGCCGATCGCCGCCCGGACGGGCTATCCGACGATGGTTCTCCCCATTCCCGGTGAATACGACGGGCACGACGGCGAGAGCTGCTGGGTCTATTTCTTCCGCGCCCTGCTGCAGGATACCAATGACCCG
>CAZNVB010000296.1:0-1982 GCA_964576265.1 uncultured Eubacteriales bacterium
ATTCCAGACCTGGAATCTCAACGCCCATCACGCCGTCGAAACGCGGCGCGGCCGGGTTCAGCACTCCGGCTATTTTATCGAATCGGTCAAGGACTTCCTGGGAATGGTCGCCGATCTCATCAGCGGCCTCCCTCTTGACGAGGTGGCTAGAGAATACCCGGGCGGGGTGGACGGTCTCGAAGCGACCCGAGTGTCCCAGGCTGTTCATGAAAGCATCGAGTCGGGCCGTCCCATCGATATTCAATAAAGCGAGAGGAAAAGGCCATGAACAAAGAGGAAAAAATTTGCCAGGTGCGCCAGATCCCCAGTCCCTACCGGATGCCGGTCGAGGGGATGATCGAGCGCTTCGAGAAACTCTACACCGGAGCGCTGATCGACATCTTTCAGGAGATGAGCCTCCACAATCAGTGGCTCGGTCCTGAGGTGAAATGCTTGACCAAAGACCTCCAGCTTGAGACGATCGCCGGATTTGCCTTCACCATTCAATGGATCTTTGATCCCGAGCCTGACGAGCGAGAGCGCATCGCCGCCAGGATGGTCGAATCCTATCCCCGCGGGTCGATCGTCGTCGTCGATACCGGAGCCGACAAGACTTCCGGCTTCTGGGGAGAACTGGCCACGGTCACCTGTCTGAATCACGGCGTCCGGGCGGCGGTCATCAACGGCGGCGCCAAGGACACGGGTTTTGTCAAGGCGATGGGCTTTCCGATTTTTGCCAAGTTCTCGAGCCCGGTGGACGGGTTTTTCCGCTCCCGGCTGCGCGGCTGGCAGATTCCGATCTGGTTTGACGAAGTGCTTGTCCGGCCGTGGGATTTTCTGGTCGCCGACAATGACGGCTGCCTGGTCGTCCCCCAAGAGGTCGCCGAAGAGGTTTTGGCCAGGGCCGAGGCCAGAAGGGAAAGCGAGTCTTCGACCCGGAATCTTCTAAAGAAAGGCGTGCCGGCCGATGAGGCCGTTCGGCTGACCGGCCGCAAAGACCTCTGACGAAAATTTATGTTTTATGGCCGGCCGAGGAAGCCTTGGCCATTTTTTCCTGATACATTTTCTCGTCGGCCTCGGCCAGAGCGACGGCCAGCCGGGTGCCGCGGTCCACGGTTGCCGCTCCGATCGACAGCTTCAGCGGAAGATCGGGATAACTTTTATTATGTTCGTCGAGTAAATTTCGCAGGCGGCCGACGATCGCGGCGGCGCCGGCTTCGTTTGTGCTTGGAAGGATCATGGCGAACTCGTCGCCTCCGATCCGGGCGACGATATCCTCGCCCCGGAAGGCGAGGCGGAGGATCTCCGCCGTCCGCTGGAGGAGCTTATCTCCCTCGGCATGGCCGAGGGTGTCGTTCGTCTTTTTCAATTCATCGACATCCACCATAATGATCGTGACCGGGTAGTTTCGTCCCCGTTCGATCCGGGCGAGTTCTTCCTCGAAATAGCTCCGGTTGAACAGCTGGGTCAGGCCGTCGTGATGGCTCATTTCGCGCAATTTTTCTTCGTGTTCTTTCTGTTCCTGAATGTCCAGGCAGGATCCGATGAACCCGGCGAACTTTCCCTCCAGATCAAAGAACGGTCGGCCGTTATCCATGACCCAGCGGTAGACGCCGTCATAGCGCCTGAGCCGGAATTCGATTTCGAAGGCTTTTCTTGCCTGAAACGCCCTCCGGTAAGTCGTGACGACGCGCTGGACATCTTCGGGATGGACGCCGTCGAGCCATCCCTGGCCCAGCTCTTCCTGCAGGGATCGCCCGGTGAAACCCAGCCAGGTCTTGTTGAAATAATCGAGGCGTCCGTCGAGACCGGAACGCCAGATGAGCGTCGGGAATTCCTCCAGAACGGTGATGTAGAAGTCCCTCGCCTTGACGATGGCGTCTTCCGTCCATTTGCGCTCGAGGGAGACGGCGTAAGCGGAGGCGAGGCTCCCCATCGTCGAGAGGTCGAGTTCGGTATAGTTGCGTCCGGCATTGGCCACCGAGATCTGGCCGACAAACTTT
>CAZNVB010000297.1:0-5152 GCA_964576265.1 uncultured Eubacteriales bacterium
TCTATATTCTTCTCGTGGTTGTGATGGCCACGATCACGGGAATGATCTATGGAAGGATGGCCGGTTGAGCCTGTATTGAATGGGATATTTTTTTGATGCCATTGCGAGGAACGCGGTGACGAAGCCATCCCAATCAAAGGAGGTGATCATATGGAAATCAGAATCCTGGGGCCGGGCTGCCCCCGGTGCGGTGAAGTCGAGAGAAGGACGATCAACGCCTTGGCGGAACTGAACGTCGGGGCGGATGTCCAGAAGGTCACGGACATCAAGAAAATCATGGAGTATAAGGTTTTTTCTACTCCCGGGCTGGTGATTAACGGGAAAGTAAAATCCTCGGGCCGCATCCCTTCCCTGGAGGAAATCAAGCGCTGGATTCAGGAAGAGCAGCAATCCTGAGCGGACCAGCCGAGATGGGAGTGCCAAAGTGAGCTGCCAGTGCGCCAACGTCCCGGTCAATGTGAGAGTCATCAGGGTCGGGGAGAGTGATATCGGCCTCGTCGACCTGAACGCCATCATTAAAGAGGTCTTTTTTGGGAAATCGGAGATGAGGCCTCACTCAAGGAGGAACTGTTCCGAAAGGTCCGCGAGAAGAATTGGATAGCGGTTCGTCCCCAAGGAAAAGGAGACTCGGTCGCTCCTGGCGCTGACCAAGATGACTGTGCTGGCAATTCAGATCACGGCTTAGAAAAATGCTCGGGAAATCCGTTCGTCTTGGCTTCGGAGGCCCGAGAAGACTTCGGTCTGCTCGTGCTGGGAACGTAGAGGACGGACTCCCTCTGAGCTTCTATCTCAATCATTTTTTAACATGGAGAGATTTTCATGGCTGAATCCAGGCGACGCACTCCTTTTTCTGGTTTTCTTTTTTTGTTGGTGCTATCCCTGTTCATTCTGAGTCCTTCCTGTCGAGGTCGGGGCGAGGGGCGGGAGGCGGACGCGCCAATGACTCAGTCAACCAGAAGCGAGACCAGCCCGGCTTCAGCTCAGACATCCGGAGCAGAAGGCCGCGTTCTCGTCACGAATAACCTTGACCTTGACTTCTCGAAACACAAGGTCACCTTCATTGAAATCGGTGCCGACCGCTGCATTCCCTGCAAGGCCATGCAGCCAATCATGAAGGAGTTGGCCAAGGAATACGCAGGCACGATCCAGGTCGTTTTCTACGATGTCTGGAAAGATCCGGCGGCGGCCCGCAAATACGGGATTCAGCTTATCCCGACTCAGGTCTTCATCGACCAGGGAGGGAAAGAGATCTTCCGGCATGTGGGTTTCTTTGCCAAAGAAGAAATGCTGAGCATGCTCAAAGAAAAGGGCATTCTCTAGAGCCGGAGAAAATCGTGGAGGGACTTTTCGGCGACATCGCGCAGCTCATCCAGCACAATCCCTGGCTGGCTGTCCTGGCGGTTTTCATCGGAGGTGCGACCACCGCCTCGAATCCGTGTGTTCTTGCGATGATCCCCCTGCTCATGGGCGTTGTGGCCGGTGGAGAAGTCACGAGCATTAAGAAATCGCTGGGTTTTTCGGCCCTTTTTGTATTCGGTCTTTCGATCACTTTCGCCATCCTGGGCTTGATTTCCGCCCTGATGGGGAAAATGCTCGGCGATGTCGGCTCCTTCTGGAAATACCTCGTCGCGGCAGTCTGCCTGGTTATGGGACTTCACCTGTTAGGTCCCTTGAAATTCGATTTTAGCCTTCCCCAGCCGGTGAACGTCAGAAGGGGCGGTCCCATAGGGGCGTTCTTGCTCGGGCTTTTGTTTGGTGTTGTCTCCACGCCCTGCGCCGTTCCCATCCTGGCCGTTCTTCTCGCCTATGTCGGAAGCAAGGGAAACGTGGTTTATGGAGGATTCCTGCTTCTCATCTACGCGCTGGGCCATTCGGCTCTGATCCTAATTGCGGGCACCTCCATGGGGGCAGCGAAAAAATTGATCGAATCAAAAGGCCTGCGCAAGACGAATTGGGCTCTCCAGAAAATCGCTGGAATCATCATTATTCTGGTCGGCGCTTATTTTCTGTTCCGGTTCTAGGAGACAAAAATGACGGATCAAACTCATAAGGAGAAAATGCAGGAAGCGAAAAAAATCTATTATATGGAAGAATTCCGGGCCTTCATGCGGAGGATGCAGGGATTGACCGATGAAGATTTCCAGGGACCCGTTCCCCGCATTAAAGAAAAAATTTTGAAGGCGCAGGAAAAGGATCCTCTGGAAATGCTCGAGAGGATCATGAGCGAGGTGGAATCGGAATGGGACAGGCCGGCTCCTCTGCCGGTGAATTCCGAGTGGCATCATTTCATCGTGCCCGGCGTTATCATGAGCGCGCTGCGGAATTGCGGCTATCCTTTCATCGACTGCGACGTCGAAGAAGCTATGAAAAGGGGGCAGAAATTCGCCGGCGGATCATGCGGTTTTATGGGTGTCTGCGGCGGCGCGAATAGCTTCGGGATCGTCCTGAGCCTGCTCAAAAAGACCAATCCGTTGCACGACGAGGCACGATCGGAAAATCTCCGTTTGGTCGGCGAAGTGTTGCAGGAGATCTCCCGATACCCCAGACGCTGCTGCAAGAGAAGCAGCTTCATCGCCATTGAAAAGTCCGTTGCCTATCTCCGGGCAAACGGGTTTGAAAGGCTCCCCGTCTCCACAATCGTCTGCCGCTGGTCTCCCAAAAACAAAATGTGCTTAGGCCTCAAATGCCCTTATTTTCCCAATAAAGATGAACACTGAGCGGAGACGGAAGATGCGCTGGGATTTTTGAAGGAATTAAGGGATTGGATACTGAAAAATGGCCTCGTCGTGGTTGCTGAACATAAGCTTTGAGCCCTTGAAGAGATGGATGAAATGAAAAGCGCTTAAAAACGAGGGCCATGGGGGAGGAAAAGCATGATTGAAAAAACAGTCGGCTTTATTGGAGGCGGGAGGATTACGCGGATTATGCTGGAAGGGTTTAAAAGAAAGGGACTGGCATTTGAGAAAGTTGTCGTCAGCGATGTCAATCCGGAAGTTCTGAAACTCCTAAAAGAAAGGGTCCCTGATGCAGAAGTGGTCCTGAACAACAATTCTTTGCCTGCTTCCGGCAACATTGTATTCTTGGCCCTCCATCCGCCGGCAGTGTTGCCGGCTCTCGGCGAAATCCGGTCTGCTTTAAGACCTGAAGCCATCCTGATTTCACTGGCGCCAAAAATCACGATGGCCAAGATTTCCGAAAGTCTAGGCGGCTTCAGGAGAATCGTCCGGATGATCCCGAACGCCCCTTCGATCGTCAACGCGGGGTATAATCCAGTCACTTTTGGAAATGGCATCAGCCAGCCTGAGAAACAGGGGCTGTTGGACTTATTGTCTGCCCTGGGCGAATGCCCGGTGGTCAAAGAGGAAACCCTCGAGGCCTACGCCGTGCTGGCCGCCATGGGACCTACCTATTTCTGGTTTCAATGGGAGGAGCTCGAAAACCTCGGCGCGGCCTTTGGGCTGGAGCGGGAGGCGGCCCGCAAGGCCTTAGCGGCCACGGTCCGCGGCGCCGCGCAAGCGCATTTTCATTCGGGCCTGACGGGAAGCGAAGTCATGGACCTCATCCCAGTCAAGCCGTTGAAGGACGAGGAAGAGGACATCCGATCCCGCTTCCGTCAGCGGCTCGAACCGCTCTACGAGAAAATCAAGCCCTGAGCGCAGGCACGCCGAAAAGAAAGGAGATACTGTATGACACCCGGAAACCAAAGACTCAAGTTCCTCGACCGTTACCTGACGCTCTGGATCTTCTTGGCGATGGCTTTCGGCGTCGGGCTGGGATATCTCGTCCCGTCTATCGTCGGTTTCATCAATCAATTCCAATCGGGGACGACCAACATTCCTATCGCCGTCGGCTTGATCCTGATGATGTATCCCCCGCTGGCGAAGGTCAAATACGAGGAACTCGGAGACGTCTTCAAGAACGTCAAGATCCTCTCGCTGTCGCTCGTCCAGAACTGGGTCATCGGGCCACTCCTGATGTTCGCGCTGGCTGTCGTCTTCCTCCGCGGCAGGCCCGAATACATGTACGGCCTGATCATGATCGGCCTGGCCCGCTGCATCGCCATGGTCATCGTCTGGAACGACCTGGCCCAGGGCGACCGGGAGTATGCGGCCGGGCTGGTCGCTTTCAACTCGATTTTTCAGGTTCTGTTTTTCTCGGTTTACGCCTATGTCTTCATCACCGTCTTCCCGACATGGCTGGGACTCAAGGGGACGGCCGTCAACGTCACGATGCGCCAGATCGCCGAGAGCGTCTTCATTTATCTGGGCATTCCTTTCATCGCCGGCGTCGTGACTCGCTTCAGCCTGCTCAAACTCAAAGGCCGGGCCTGGTACGAGACGAAATTCATCCCCCGGATCAGCCCGATCACCCTGATCGCGCTCCTCTTCACCATCGTCGTCATGTTTTCCCTCAAGGGTGAGTTCATCGTCAAGATCCCGCTCGACGTTCTGCGCATCGCCGTGCCGCTCCTCCTGTACTTTGTGATCATGTTCCTCGTTTCGTTCTTTCTCAGCCGCAAGGCGGGCGCGGATTATCCCAAAGCGGCGACCCTGTCGTTCACGGCGGCAAGCAACAATTTCGAGTTGGCCATCGCCGTGGCCGTGGCCGTCTTCGGTATCAACTCGGGCGAGGCCTTCGCCGCCGTCATCGGACCGCTCGTCGAGGTGCCGGTGATGATCGGCTTGGTCAATGTCGCCTTGAAATTCAGGACAAAATATTTTCAATCCGAGGGCAGGGATTAGATCCGAGACAAGATTGGGAATCGCCGAAGGTCAAAAATGAGTCGTATCCAAATGACACACGGGTGGCGAAAGGACGATAACGGGCTGAGAGACCCGTGATTGAGAGCGGTCGCTCATGGGCTACAGCGAAAAAGGAGAACCGTTCACGGGATGGTTCCCGGACAATGAAACACGCCGGGAGGCGAAGAAAGACCTTCGAGTGAAGATCAGAAAAAACGGAAGCCTGCGGGTGCCTGCCGAGATCGCCAAACAATTGGGGCTGGTTCCGGGAGCCGAAGTGGAAATCAGTCCGGAGAGGGACCGGCTTATCGTCCATCCGAATATCCACAGTCTGGCCCGGGTCTATATCGAGCCCACCTCGGTCTGCAACCTGACCTGCCAAACCTGCATCCGGAATACCTGGACAGAAC
>CAZNVB010000298.1:0-6927 GCA_964576265.1 uncultured Eubacteriales bacterium
GTTGACGATCGTGCCGGCCGCGCCCGGGCTCGTCCGGATGGAAACCACCTGATGGGCCGTCTTGCCGCTCTCGACCGAAATCTCGGCCAGGGCCGGGTCGACGTCGAGGTATTTATCGAGGAAAAAATCCCCCAGGACGGCAATCCGGCAATCGGGAAACCGATCGACGATTTCCTTGAGTCTGGAAGGATTCATGATTTCGCTTTCTCCACAATCTGATGATAAAGGGTCGGCACCGTGTTCCGATGATCGCCCCGGACATAGAAGCTTTCTCCGCCGTCGGCAACGGTTCGGACAAGAACGGTCTTGTAAGGACGAAAGTAATAGCTCGGGTCGTTTTTGGGCGCTTCCCGCCGGAGATCGGCCTGGTCAAGGCGGACCAAATCGAAGACCGCCGTGGTGAAATGCCGGATCTCCCGGCCTTCCTGGCAAGCGACATTCCGGGCCATCGTTAGAGCCTTGAGGTAAACTTCCGGACCCATGACCGCCGTCCCGATGTTGAGCAGGACGCCTCCCTCGAGGCCGCAGATGCTCTGAGTCAGAATGAGAAAATCCCGGTCGCTTGCGGCGCCGGCAGCCGCTCCGTCGAAGTTGGGATGTTCATGGATGATATCCTGGCCGAAAGCCACATGGACGGTCACGGGCACGCCGAGGCGGAAGCCAGCGGCGAGAACGCTTGTCTCGGCATAAGGAAAACTTTCCCGGACGATCGCCCGTCCGACCGCTTCTCCAAAACCGATCCCATCCCGGTCGCCCTCTCGGACCGCGACGTTGATTCCTCCCGTTTCCTGCCACAGGCCGAACTCTCCTGTCCTGACATATCTGGCCACGCTTTCCGAGGTCCGACCGATCAAGGCGAGCTCATAGTCATGAATCGCTCCCGCGCCGTTCAGCGCGATGTGGCTCAGCAACCGCCGCTCCATGAGATCGATGAGCAGAGGCCCGGCGCCCCGGCGCAGGACGTGAGCCCCGAGCATCAGGATGACCGACCGCCTATTCTTCCGCGCCTGAACGATCCTCTCGGCCAGGATGGGAAGAGCCGGATGGTCGCACGGCTCGTAGGGACTTCCCGGGTAAATCAAAATGTCGCGGGTCAAATCGTGCTCCCGTTCGGCCAGCGGCTTGAGCTTCAATCGCGAACGGTCGAAAAGTTCAAAGGGCATCCTCGGCCTCTCCTCCTTCGCCCAACAAATAGGATAAAAGCGGCTCCCAATCCCTGAAATCGGGAATGACCAGGTCGGCCCCGACTCCGATCAGGCGATCGCGCTTCCAGGGATCCGGCCTCCCGCTTCGACCCGCCTCGTCGCTGGCCACGGCAACGGCCACGCCGCCCGCCTGCTTGACGTTTCCGATTTCCACATAGCCGTCTCCGAACCCGAGAAGGACCGACCCGTCCACCCTGTTTTCCTCGAGAATCCTCATGATGACGAGCTTCTTGGAATACTTTCGATAGTCGTCGATGGCTCCGTAGATGCGGCGGCCGAAAAAATGAACGAGCCCGAGAAGCTCGGCCTCTTCAAATACATATTTCTGGTCGGTCCCGCTCGCCAGGTACATCTCGAGCTCCCTCTGCCGGATGGCGGCCAGGATATCGATCGCGCCGGCGACAAGATAGTCCTCGGGCTTGGCCCGTCCTGAACGGAGAGACTCCCGGCGATCTCTGGTCTTCTCCATCAACCGGGCGTGATATTCCGCCTTGTAATCGAGCGGGTCGGCCGGCTCGCCCCCCCGAGCTTTGATTTCCTCAGCCAGCTGGATCATCTGGTAGATCGTCTGTTTGCCGTTGAGCCGCATGACAAACTCATGACAATGGCGGTGGACAGCCTCGACGGGTTCTCTCGTTCCCGTGGCTACGATCTTTTCCACCATCATCCCCACCATAACCTCGGGCCATCCCTCGCGGATCAGGCTGAGCGTCCCGTCGAAATCGAAAAGGACGTGGCGGATGGCTCTTTTCGGCCGGACCTCACGGATGACCTCGACCGAACTTCCGGGGAGAAAGCGCGACGGGACTTCGCCGGCGACGACGCGCTGATAATCCTCTTCCAGATAGGCCGGCGAAGAGCGAGTCGAATCTCTCCCGTATTCTCCTTCCTGTTTTTCTCGTTTCCTTTTTTCCATCTCCCGGATCATAGGCCAGGCCCGAAAAGGTTGTCAAGAATATCGGCTTGCCGTGTGAAGGGAACATGAATATGCCTTCTCTCGGCACATCCCTTCGCCAACATGGTGTTCGACACGCAGTCCGGCTTTCGCTCGAAGGATCCGATGGCTTGACAGGTTCCGGCGCGCTTTGGTCAGGGATTCTCGCCGAGCATGGCCAACATCTTGTTGACATCGGTCGTGGGAAGCTGGCAAGCATAAGAGCGGCAGACGTAAGCGGTGGCCTGACCCTTTATGGATTTCATGGCGCGGGCAAATTCGGCGATGGGGGGGATTTCGGAATTCCGCCGCCCGAGAGATCGGAAAAGCACCACTTTGTTGGGGATGAATCGCCGCTGAAGCGCCTGAACCATCGCCCGGGTATCCTCGGCCTCCGGCCTTCCGGCAATCACGACTTCGTAATTCGGGCCTGTCGCGAAATCCAGCGCCGCCATCAAAAAGGTGTAACCGGCGGGATAGCGGCTGACGTTCGTGGAAAAGGCCTCGCCGATCTTCGCCGCCATGGCTTCTAACCCCATATCGCCGCTCATCCGTGCTAAACGCAGCAGGTTAAGTACCATGACCGAGTTGCCCGAGGGAACCGCTCCGTCGAAAATTTGTTTTTTCCGGACCAGCAGCCGCTCCGCGTCATCGGCAGTAAAGAAGAAGCCGCCTTGGCGCTCGTCCCAGAAGTGCTGCCGTAAAATATCGTTGAGTGCCAGGGCGGTCTGGAGATACTTCACCGCGAAGGTCGTTTCGTATAATTCCAGCAAGCCCCAGATGAAAAACGCGTAATCGTCCAGGGTGGCCGGGACGGCGGTCTCGCCCTGCCGGTAACGGTGCAGCAAACGCCCCTCGCGGGGGCGCAGGGTTTGAATAATGAAATCCGCCGCTTTTGCGGCCTCGGCGGCGTAAACGGGCTCGCCGAGAGCCTGCGCCGCCTTGCTCAGCGCGGCTATCATCAACCCGTTCCAGTCGGTGAGGATTTTGTCATCCTTTCGGGGATGGATCCGCCGCTCCCGCAGCGCGAACAACTTCCGGCGAGCCTGATCGATGCGCTGCGCCAGTTCGACTTCGCTGAGGCCAAGTTCTTTGGCCATTTCCGGGAAGGGTTTGCTCAAATGGAGAATGTTGGCCCCGGTCGGCCGCTGCGTGGTCTCAGCCGGAAAATTTCCATTCTCCCTGCAGCTGAACACCTGGATGAAGAAATCGCCGAGGTTTTTTCCCAACGCCCGACGGATTTCATCATTGCTCCAAAGGTAGAACTTGCCCTCTTCGCCCTCGCTGTCCGCGTCCTCCGAGGAGTAGAATCCTCCCCCGGGATCGGTCATGTCGCGCAGAACGTAGGTCAGAATCTCCCGAACCGCGGCCCGATATTCGTCCTTTCCGGTCACCTGAAAGGCTTCGGTGTAAGCCATGGCCAGCAGGGCCTGGTCGTAGAGCATCTTTTCAAAATGCGGCACCAGCCAGCGTTCGTCGGTGGAGTAACGATGGAAGCCGAAACCGAGGTGGTCGAAGATTCCTCCCCGGCGCATGTTCTCCAAGGTCGTTTCTACCATTTCCAGAGCTTGCCGCTTGCCCCGACGCCGGTAAAAACGAAGCAGATACATCAGATGATGAGGGGTGGGGAATTTGGGACGGACGCCGAACCCTCCATGGCGGCGATCATAGCTCTCTTCTAATTGGTTATAAGCGGTCTCCAGAATGTCCGAGGGTAACGGCCCGCCGGCAGGGCTGGCGACGGCCTGGGAGAGCGCCGCAGCCACCTTCCGCGCCGATTCCAACAGCCGGGCGCGGTCGTTTTCCCAAAGGCTTTTAATCTTCGGAATCAACTCCAGCATCCCGTAGCGGTTAAAGCGCCGCTCCTTGGGAATGTAAGTGGCGGCGAAAAAAGGCTCCTTGGCGGGAGTCATGACGATGGTGAGAGGCCAGCCACCGCTGCCCGTGAGCATCTGGCAGGCGGTCATGTATATATCATCCACGTCCGGACGCTCCTCCCGATCGACCTTGATGTTGATGAAAGCCTCGTTCATCAGCGCGGCCACGGCGGAATCCTCGAAAGATTCACGCTCCATTACGTGGCACCAGTGGCAGCTGGAATATCCGATGGAGAGGAAAATGGGCTTGTCCTGCGCTTCAGCCGCGGCGAAGGCTTCTTCGCCCCAGGGATACCAGTCCACCGGGTTTTGCGCGTGCTGCAGCAGGTAAGGACTCTTTTCCCGGATGAGACGGTTGGCTTTTTTTCCCGACATAAAAGAATCCTTTCTTTCTCGTTTTTCGCGGCTCCGGCGAAACCGATCGCCCCTCACCGGCCGTCCGAAAATTCACGCTTTGTTTCGGTCTTGCTTAACGGAAGCAATCCTTCAGGGAACCTGGCGTCCGCTTGGCCCTGCAGCCAGGCTTGGATATAATCCTCAAGCCTGTCCGAAAATTCCTTGGCTCTCTGGCTCGATCGGTTGAGGTCAATCGACATGACCATAATACCCGAACAGGGTCTCTGTGGGAAGGCCTCTTCCGGTCGATGTATTTTTTGCCGTGCTCCCCGGCGAGGAAAATCTCCCCTTCGTTGCGGATCATTCCGTAGCGAACCGCTTTTCTTCGACAAACCTATGATCTGTTTCTGCCTTCCTCGCCGACCGCGCCGTCGTGGACAGGATCAGCAACTACCTCAAGCTGACCTTTATCGCGGAGAGGCCTCCTCCATTGCGTATCATAAAGTTTGGATGGCCGCCGAGACCTCAGCTGAGTATTGTTCATGGCCGCTTCTCTGCCCGGGAGAGGAGGTCCGGCTTATTTTCGTCTCTTCCGGGCTCGCCGGGCAGCTTTTTGAGCCGCCTAGAACAATCCACGACTTCATTTGCGATCTCATGAGCCGCGATTTATGCTCTCTGCGGACGACCGGAGGGGAAAATTGTCACGGCGAGGTTCGCCCTGCCGGCGTCGCCAAAAATGAAATTATTATCCTTCAAGCGGCCAGACTTTCCGCCGCCTATTTTTCCGGATGGCGGCGGAAATGCTCTGAAGCCGGACGACGATCCGGATTTTTTCCTCAAAGGGAAGCCGGGCGAGTTCGCGGCGCCGCCTGGCCTTCGCTCTGAATATTGCCTTAGCCTTCCGTTCATACATGGATCTAGTCTTTGAGCTTCCGATATTTCTCGCCGAGCCCATACTTCTTCAGCAAACGAGCCAACGATTTCTTGTCGAGCTTCGCCTGATTCATTATTTGAATCGCCCGTTCTCTGTCCTTGGAACGGCCAGTCTGAAGGGCGATGGCCAGCAGGTACTCCGGCCTGAGGATTCTGGTCCGGACTCTCTTGTAAGTCGATTCGACAGCCCTTTCTACGGCCTCATTAACGAGCTCATTATAAGCGGGAATGAACTGCACCGGTATCTCCTCGATGATCACCAGTTCCTTGTCGCGTGAGTATCCTCTTTTTTTCAACTCTTTATAGACGGGGGAAAGCACGTCCAGTCCTTCTGTCGTCGGGATAAAGAAAATGTCGAGGTCATAGGTCAGGACCGGCTCGATGTAGTAGGTCGCGGCGATACCGCCGTCGATCGCGTAATTCCGGATCAAGCCGGACTGGTGAATTTCGCGAATGACTTTTAATGCTTTATCCAAGAAGCGCCTTTCCTTTTACTGGAGTTTATAGCATGAGAACAACGAGAGGTCAAGAATGGGAGGAATCGCTGGGACACGAGGAGACCGAGATGATGGAGGAAGAATAGGCCTTCGCTCATCTCCTTCGCCGGGAGCTCATCTTCGAAAACCTGGTGGAGAAGATCGCAGCCTGGCGCCACTCCGGCTTCTCGCTCCACAGCAAGGTCAAAGCCAAGACCAGGAAAGAGGCCGAACAAGTGAGCAAATAGAGGAAGGAAACGGCGACACGTCGATGGCCGGCCGGGGAGCCGCCGGAATGGGGGCGCAGCGGCGTCCCCCACGTCGCGTAGCTAAAGCCCAGGACACAAATGATTCCTCCCCGATCCACGGCCATATCCCGGACTGTATCTAGTTCTGTCCCTCCTCCTATGAAGGTGTTCCAAACGAGGATGGGATCCTTGGCCAGAGCCTGGCTCAGATCACCGGACGCGATCTAGAACGCGGGTCGGCGGTCTCCGGCCGGGAAGAGCAAAACAGAGAAGCTCAAGAAAAGCAACAACGAGGCGGGGACACGTTTCGTGGCAGGCCCTCCTTCCGGTCTCTAGAGCGCCGAAAAGGCAGCCGAAAATCCCGCTTCGAGCCAGATCAGCTGGCGACAATCCGGCAGCTCGGAGCAGCTTATGGAAAAACCCCGGCTCCTGTCAAACATTCGCCGCACTCCAGCGCCCTCCCCTGAACTCGAAACTTCAAATCGAGAAATAACGCCAATCTCCCCTGAAATTTCAGCCTGCGGCCAGTTTCTTATACTTATCATGAAAGTATCGCCGCAGCACCTCGCTGACCCGATCGGGAACCGGCGTGCGCTGACGAGAAATCATCTCCTCCACCCTCTGATGGGCGCGCTCGAGCAGCGAAGGATGAGGGCCGTACACACCTGTCTGGTCGAAAATATCGCAGTCAAAGAACTCGCCGGCATGAAGACGCGCCATGGTCAAATCATCGGTCATGAAATGACCGCCCGGCCCGACTCTGCGGATGCTCTCGACCGATTGATCCAACGTCTCCAGGTCGATCCCCCGCCCCAGGTATTTTGCCGCCTCGAGCCAGGCCGTCTGAATGACCATCATCTCGGCCGACATGCCGACGGCATTAAAACAGGAGCCGATGCCGGAAAGGAGGTCCGCCTT
>CAZNVB010000299.1:0-2249 GCA_964576265.1 uncultured Eubacteriales bacterium
CGTGTCAGGTTCGAGCCGACGAGCTACGCCGTCGAAGAGTATGATCAATCCCGGCCCGGATGGCTTCCCAGCGTCAGCGGTTCGCTGGAGGGCGTGAAAATCGAGGCCAATAATAACCCGACGTTTTATCCCCTGGGCACGGTTTCCAACCTGGCGACGATCCTGGTTTCTAATTCCTGGGGAGGCTACCGGATAACTATCGCCATCTCAGGAAGGGTTAAGGCTATTCCGCTTTAACTCGGAACGGCGTTAATTCCCGTAAGATTCCTTGACCCGGCGAAGAACAGAAGGAAGTTCGGAAGCTGAAGTGATGCAATCGTGGGCTCCCCGCCGAGCGACTTCCTCTTCGAGTTCTTCAAATTTCTTTTCGGAAGACATGAGGACGATCGGAACGGCTTTCAATGATTCGGAGCCGCTCAGTTTTCCCAGCACGGCCGAAATATGCTTCTCGGGAAGAGCGACATCAATGAAAATCGCATCCGGCGGCTCTTTCTCGATGTGGGTCAGGGCGCTCTTTCCTCCGGGAAAAGAATCGACCTGATAGCCCTGGCGGAGAAGCCTCATTTCGATCATCGTGGCCAGCCGGGAAGCGCCCGAGATAATCATCACCTTATTGATCCTCCGGGGAGGCTTGCCGACGATTCTCTCAATGTTTTCAATGAGGACCGCCGGATTATAGGGCTTCTTAATATAACCCATGATCCCGGCCCGGTAGCATTCCTGGACGAATTTCGGCGAGCTCATTACGGTCAAGGCCATGATCGGGATATTCGTGGTGAGAGGATCCTCTTTGAGCTTGATCGTGGCCTCGAGTCCGTGCATTCCGGGCATGATCATGTCCATCAAGATCAGATCCGGCTTTTCTTTTCTCGCCAGAGCAATTCCTTCTTGTCCGTTTCGCGCGACGACGACGAAATACCCGATCGATTCGATATGCCGCTTGATTAACTCAATTTGAACGGGATCATCTTCTATGAGAAGAATTTTTGCCATGTCTCACCCCATTCACCTCTGGGCCAATCATATTATTGGCAATTTGTCGATTTTCTTCAAGTCCGCTGTTTTCAGCCCGGGTCGAGAAAGATTATGAAAATCCATCCGAACCAAAGCGGAGTCGATCTTAAGAAGAACTCCGGATCCACTTTTTCTCCCCATTCAGAATAAGCCCCGGCATTGATCCATTCCCCACTCTTTCGGATTATATGACCATTCCTTGCCCATGTCAAAAGAATTTTGCCCGTTGAACCGGCGAAGCCTTTTGCGATATAAAAACATCAGATTCTTAAAAAGGAGAGCCAGAATGAACAGGCAAATTCGATCGGGGATTTTAGCGATTCTTGCCTTCGGTATTCTCATGGCCTATGCCCAAGAACCTTACAGGCTGCCGCCTAAAGAGATCATCGCCGTTCTTGACGCCCCGCCGACGCCGCGAGTCTCGCTCAGTCCGGCTGGAAATATGATGGCGCTCATCGAAAGCCAATCGATGCCCGCCATCTCGGATCTTGCGCAACCGATCCTTCGAGCGGCCGGCCTGCGCATCACGCCAGCCAATAACAGCCGTCAGGTTATCTCTTTCAACGTTGGGCTCAGCTTGAAAAACATCAAGACGGGCGATCTCCGCCGGATTGCTCTTCCCGAGGGCATCAAAATGACCTCGATCACCTGGTCGCCAGACGGCCGGGCCATCGCTTTTCTCCGATATCTCGAAAGCGGAATCGAGCTCTGGAGCCTCGATGTGGAGAGCGGTGCCGCCAAGGCCCTGACTCCCCCCACCGTCAACGCCGTGACGTCTTCCTTCGAATGGCTTCCCGACAGCCGTCGGCTCCTCGTCCCTCTGATCCCCGAAGGACGAGGACCGGCGCCGCGGCAGCCCCAAGTCCCGATCGGACCGAATATCCAGGAAACGGCGGGAAAGTTCGCCAAAGTGGCCACCTACCAGGACCTTCTGAAAACGGCTTTTGATGAGACGCTCTTTGAGTATTACGCCACGGCCCAGCTCGCTCTTGTCGATCTTTCGACCGGCCGGATTCAAAAAATCGGCAATCCGGGAATCTATATCGAGTTTGCCTTCTCCCCCGACATGAATTTCGTACTGGTCCTGCGTATCAAGCGCCCCTTTTCTTATTCCGTTCCGTATTCCGGTTTCGCCAGGGCCTACGAAATCTGGGACAATCAAGGCAACCTCGTTCATCTCCTGGCCGATCTTCCGCCGGCCGAGGAGGTCCCGATCAATGGCGTGCCCACGGGAC
>CAZNVB010000300.1:0-2088 GCA_964576265.1 uncultured Eubacteriales bacterium
GCCGTCGTGATCGGTGATGGTGATGATCGTGTTGTTGAACGTCGCCTGAATGTGGGCGACTCCGAAGCCGATTTCTTTCTTGATCTTTTTTTTCTTCGTCTTTGCCTTCGCCATGGGCTGGCCTCTCCTTAGCTCGTCTGAGCCTTCAACTTCTTAATGGAATGACCGCGCGGTCCTTTTCTCGTTCGCGCATTGGTTCTCGTCCTCTGACCACGGACCGGAAGCCGGCGTTTATGACGCAAGCCGCGGTAGCAGCCGATGTCGATCAGCCGCTTGATGTTGGTCGCAATCTCCTTGCGCAGATCGCCTTCGATCTTCTCTCTTTTCTCGATGATCTGGCGGATTTTGTTGACCTCGTCCTCGGTCAGGTTTTTGACTTTCTTGTTCTTGTCGATTTTGGCTTCCTGGAGAATCCGGTTGGATTTCGAACGGCCGATGCCGAAAATATAGGTCAGGCCGATTTCAACGCGTTTTTCCGGCGGAAGCGTGATGCCTGCGATTCTTGCCATGTTGCCCTCGTTTATCCCTGTTTTTGCTTATGCCTCGGGTTCGTGCAGATGACCCGGAGGACTCCCTTGCGCCTGACAATCTTGCAGTTGCGGCAAATTTTCTTGACGGAAGCTCTGACTTTCATCGTTCTCGTCCTTATTTGAATCGGTAGGTGATTCTTCCCTTGGTCAAATCATAAGGGGAAAGCTCGACCAGGACTCGGTCTCCGGGCAGAATGCGGATGAAATGCTTGCGCATTTTGCCGGAGATGTGGGCCAGAATCCGGTGCTTATTCGCCAGTTCGACCCGGAACATCGCGTTGGGAAGGGTCTCAATGACCGTTCCCTCAGCTTCATAGACGTCCTGTTTGGGCATCATTTCTACCTTTGCAGCTCAACGAACCGCGGTTGGGGCTCCGGCAAGCTCAAAATCTCCGCCCCCCGCTCCGTCAAGGCCACCGTATGCTCATAATGGGCCGAGAGACTCCGATCTCTGGTCACCGCTGTCCAGCCGTCGGCCAAAATTTCCTCCTGCCAATCTCCGGCGGCAATCATCGGCTCGATGGCCAGGGTCAATCCTTTCTTGATCTTCGGGCCTCGTCCGGGTAACCCGAAGTTCGGCACCTGAGGTTCCTCATGCGGCGAATGGCCGATGCCGTGACCGACAAAAGAGCGGATGACCGAAAATCCCTGCCCTTCCACATAGGTTTGGATGGCATGGGAGATGTCCGAGATCCGATTTCCCTCCCTCATCTCAGCCAAGCCGCGTTCAAACGCCTCCTCGGCGACGGCAATCAGCCGCTCGGCCAGAGAGCTCACATTTCCCACCGGCACGGTGATCGCTGCGTCCCCATAGAATCCATCGAACATGACGCCGAAATCCAGACCGACGATATCGCCTTCCTTGAGGATCCGGCCGGACGGTATCCCATGAATAATCTCCTCGTTGACCGACGTGCAAAGAGAAGCCGGATAGCCGCGATAACCTTTGAACGCCGGGACGGCTCCGAGCTCGCTAGCTCGGGCCTCGGCGTAACGATCCAGCTCCTGGGTCGTCACTCCCGGCCGAACCATGGATTTGAGCTCCTCCAGGACGCGGGCGACAATTTGGCTGCTGGCCCGGATGGCGGCAATTTCGGCTTCTGTTTTATAGATAATCATCTCAAAGCCTTGCCGGTTCCCTCCCGGGCCAAGCCCTGGCTCAGGATGCGGGAGATGCGATCAAAGACGGACTCGACGTCGCCGGATCCGTCGACTCGATGATAGACGCCCTTGGCCTCGTAGTGGGCTCGAATCTTTTCCGTCTGCTCATGATAGACTCTGAGCCGCTCGCCGATCACGGCCGGCTTATCGTCCTGGCGCTCCGAAAGAGGACCCCCGCAGACATCGCAACGGCCTTTGATTTTCGGCTTCTTCAGCGCCAGGTTGTAAACAGCCCCGCACTTCTGGCAGGTCAGACGGCTCTGGAGACGCTCGATCAAGGCACAGGTATCGAGCTCGATCTCGATGACGATCTCCGGCCGATTCCCATCCATCTCTTCCAACTTTTCGACCTGAGCAAGATTCCGAGGAAATCCATCAAGCAAATAGCCGTGTCGAC
>CAZNVB010000301.1:0-14045 GCA_964576265.1 uncultured Eubacteriales bacterium
CAGAATATGTTTCTCGACGACCAGGGAAAGCTTTTTGTCCGGACGTTCACCAAGGGAAGCGCCAAGGGCGAATGGGTGATCGACGTCTTCGATCCGGAGGGCAGGTTTATCGCCCAAATGGTCACCAAGTCCGACTTGAGATTGATCAAGGGGGGAAAGGCCTATGGAATCGAGGAGACGGAGGAGGGCTTCAGGGTGATCAAGCGCTACGTGCTGGCCTCAAGCAAATAGGAACGCGGCGGATGATGTGGCGCGGCCGCGGAGGATAGAAAAGCCCTGCGGTCCCTCCTGGAGAAGGATTGAAAAAGGCGGTCCGTTCGTCGCCATGACGCTTTGTTGAATGCGTTGGAAAAAGGTCTGGAGGGTCGCTCCCGGCTACCAGCGCCAGATGAGGAGCGCCCAGAAGCTCACCGGCTTGCGGATGGCCGGCTGGGCGTCCGACCTACCCTTGAACATCTCTCCTCCGCCTGCGATCTCGGTCGAGATATTCTTATCGTAATAGACCGGAAGGTCGAGAAAGAGGCCTAAGGATATCCGTTTTCCCGTCATCAAACCGAATGTTCCGCCGTACCAGGACTCGCGAAGAGTGTTG
Source organism: uncultured Eubacteriales bacterium (assembly GCA_964576265.1). Taxonomy (GTDB): domain Bacteria; phylum Acidobacteriota; class Aminicenantia; order Aminicenantales; family UBA8522; genus CAZNVB01. The sequence goes on from CAZNVB010000301.1 coordinate 593, forward strand.
TCTCGTTCCGCCTCCTTGACGAAATTGTAAACCCCATCGCCCTTAACGTTCTTGCCGTAATATCTTTTTGTCCAGGAGAAGACCTGATGACTCCAGACATCCAGGCTGAGGAGGGAATTCCATCTTTCAATCAACGGCAGCTCCAGGTCGGCCTCGGTGAAATTGATGAAGGAAAATGTCCGGCCGTAGCTCGACCTCTCCCAGGCGGTTTCCCAGCCGATGTTCGCCCAGCCCGGGGAATAGACCTCCTGATCTCCCCAGACATCTCTGTAACCGTAGCCCTTCCAGAAGAAACTGGCCGAAGTGGCGATCCGGAAAAACCCGCCCCGCTCGAGATCGAAATGGAGCACCGGCAGAAGTTCCAGAGCGTAGGCATTCTCCCGGAAAGAATCGAGAAGTTCCGTCTTGCCGCTGAGATTTTTCTGCCGGAGAAAATCCGCTTCCGCCACCGCGCAAAGGAAGAGCTTGGCCTCCTGGATGTCCGTGATCTTGATGAGTTCGGAGGCGCGAAGGAAGGTTTTCACAGCCTTGGTGCGGTAGGGGTCCCGGAGATAGCGGTTCTCGGCCGGGGAATAGCTGTACTCGTCGCCGTATTCCGTGAGCCGGCGGAAGCGGAAGCCGTGCTTGTTCTCCCCGACATCGGCTCCCAGAACGATGTCGAACTGAGATCCGGCGGCGCTCGTATACGAGTCTTCCCAGAAGGCGTCGATATTTGTCTTGGTGCCGAAAATGTGGTTGCATCCCTGAACCGTGGACCAGCCCCAGTTGAACCGGTTCAGCCGCACATTCTGGCCGTCCTTGGAGAAATTTAAGAAACCGCTGGGACGGCCTTCTTGATATTGTCTGTAGTTGAAAAGGATCCCGAACGGCACCTGTCCGATCAAGCCAGAGCCGACGAGCCCCAGGGAAAATTCGGTGTTTCTCTGGGAAAGTTTAGCGGAAAAGGGGATTACGCCGGCGGGATTGTCGGAGGGGACGGCCTGGCCCGATGAGCGAAGGCTGAAGCTGTCCAGTTTGCCGGAGACGAGCGGAATCAGCCGGAGGGATTTGAATTCGAAAACCCGGATCGCGGCCGTCATTTCCGGCGAGATCCAGTTTCCTTTAAATCCGGCCTGAGCCGTCTGTCCCGAAGGGATGTTTTCTTCGACCGACTCTTCCGTGTTGACATAGGTCGGGCTCGGCGAAAGCTCCGGGATATCGAGATGCCCCATCCAGCCGCGGGCTCTCAAATAAAAAAAGGAAAAGCTCGAATGAAGGGCGAATCGTCTCGAATCCTGGGGATAGGTCAGGAAGGAATAATAAGGGTTTGGCCCGATAAACCTCAGCCTAGCCTCGAGGCCCGAGGCTAGGAGCAGGGCCATCAGGACGAGAGCTTTTCGCTTAGGCCCCGGTCCTCGGTTTTTTGGCCGGATGAAGAATCCTTCTCTCATGATGCCTCACCTCCCTGGATTGAGCGGTCTTTGTTCTCTCCTCGACAGTCGAAAAACATCTTTTTCCTTTCTTCTCTTTAGTCGCAAAACGAGGCGAGATTTACCTGGCGAAAGGTCAGGGCGCCGACCGCGATCAAAGGGCGGCCCTGAATCGGGGAGGACGGCTCGCCTTTCCGGGTTCTCTGGGGATTCCAGCCTGAATTCAGCGGCTCGGGAAGGGGTGTTTCCAGGCGCGGGGGAAAATACCAGACGTCTTATTCCGGCGAGCGACTCACCAAACGGATGATTTGATCGACACTGATTTCGGTAAAATCCCGGATGACGAGATCCGTGTCGGCGAGGCGTTCGGGCGGAAGGGTCGTGGCGACACCGACGACTCTCATTCCCGCACGGCGGCCGGCCTCGATCCCGGAGAGAGCGTCTTCGAAGACGACGCAGGCCGGCGGCCTGCAGCCGAGCTCGCGGGCCGCCTTGAGATAGATTTCCGGGTCCGGCTTGCCTTTCCGCACTCCGGCCGCATCGAGCACGAGATCAAACGAGGAGCGGATCTTCAGCCCGTCGAGCAGAAAATCCACGTTACTCTTCGGCGCTGAAGTGGCGACTGCGGTCCGGATTCCGACCTTCCGGAGTTCGGCAAGAAAATCGAAGAGTCCGGCGAGGGGGGCCATGTCTGCGGCATAGAGCTCCCGGTAGAGACCTTCTTTTTCCTCTCCGTAACGATCGATTTCTCCCGGCGAAAGCGGCCGGCCGAAAACGAAGCTCATGATGTCGGCGTTCGTCTGGCCGTAGCGGCTCGCAATATCTTCGATTTTCAGGTGGGGGGCGTGCTTCTGGATGAACAGCTCCCAGGCGCGCGTATGATGACCCATATTGTCGGCGATGACGCCGTCCATGTCGAAGATCGCGGCCATTCGATCCTGCTCCCCAGGTTCGATCTTCAAAATTCTTCCTCCGGGTGAAAAAAGCGAAAAAACGGGAAGCATGTATACCATAGAGCCTGTTCACGGTCAAATTTCCCCGGGTGGGAAAGGCTTTCAAGGTTGGCGATTATGGATTTATGGTCAATCAGGGGAAATAAGACGTCACCTCCGAGCGGCATCCCGGTTTACGGATTCAGGCAGGTGTGGTATATTGGCAAACTCGGTTATGCCCAAAATCTTCGATTACGGGGAACTAACAGAGCGGGACTATGAGCAGATCGGGTTCAAGTCCGGACTCGAGATTCACCAGCAGCTCCTGACAAAGAAAAAGCTCTTCTGCCGCTGCCCGGCCGGCGAATACTACGAAGACTTCGACGCCGAGGTCCTTCGCCATATGAGGCCGACGCTCTCCGAGCTGGGGGAGTACGACGGCACGGCCCTGATGGAGTTCAAGACCCGCAAAGAGATTATCTACCAGTTGAATAAGCGCAATGTCTGCACCTATGAGATGGACGACACGCCGCCCTTTGAGCTCAACCAGGAAGCCCTCGACATCGCTCTCGAAATGACGCTCCTTCTCCATTGCCAGCTTGTCGGCGAGCTCCATATCGCCCGCAAGCAGTATCTTGACGGCAGCATCCCGGCGGGATTTCAGCGGACGACCATCCTCGGAACGGACGGCTGGATTCCCTATCGGGCGAGGCGCATCCGGATCCGCCAGCTCGGGCTCGAAGAAGATGCCTGTCGGGAGGTCAGCGACCGGGGCCACCGCCGAGTCTATAAAACCGATCGATTAAGTATCCCTTTGATCGAAACCGTGACCTACCCGGACATGAGAGCTCCCTGGGAGGTGGCCGAAGTGGCCGAACTGCTGCGGGAGCTGGCCCGGTGCACGGGAAAGGTCAGGACGGGAATCGGCCGGGCGCGCCAGGACGTCAATGTCAGCGTCGAGGGAGGCACCCGGGTTGAAATCAAGGGCGTTCACCGCATTCCTTACATTCCCCGCCTGACGCATTTCGAAGCCTTGAGGCAAGTGAACCTCCTCGAACTCCGAGAAGAGGTTCGAAAAAGAGGAATCCGTCGGGAGACATTGAAAACGGAGGCGGCGGAAGTCTCCGCCGTCCTGGAGAAGACCGCCTTTCTTCCGGTTCGTCAGGCCTTAGAAAGGAAATGGCGGGTCATGGCGGTCAAACTCGCTGACTTCAGAGGGCTGCTCAAGTTTCCCCTTCAGCCGGGCCGCGACTTTGCCGCCGAAATCTCCGACCGGGTTCGCGTTGTCGCCTGCCTGGATGAGCTTCCGAATATTCTTCATTCGGAGATGATGGACAATCCGCTTTCTCCTAACGAATGGAAGAAAATCCATTCGGCCGTCAGGGCGAGAAAAGACGATGCGGTGGTTCTTGTCTGGGGAAACGATCAGGACGCCAAGACGGCCGTCGGAGAAATTATCATCCGCGCCGGCGAAGCGGCGGAGGGAGTGCCGAATGAGACGCGGCAGGCTTTTCCCTCAGGAATCAACGGGTTCGAGAGGATCCTTCCCGGACCGGACCGAATGTATCCGGATACGGATATGCCGCCCGTTCCATTGACGGAAGAACGGATCGAGAAAGCCAGGCGGAGACTTCCTGTTCCGCCCTGGGAAAGGCGGGCCTTTTTCCGCAGCCTCGGTCTTTCATCTGAAATCGTCGAGAATCTCGTCTCCGATTCCCGGGCACCCCTTTTCCAAAAAATCGTCACCGAGCTTCGAATTCAACCGACTCTGGCGGCGGTGGTCATCAGCCAAATGTTTAAATCCCTCGAACGCAAAGGATTTGAAGTTGGCCGGCTCAGCGAGGGAGCGGTCGTCGATCTCTTCAGCGGATATTCGGCCGGAGAATTCGGCCGGGAGGCCTTCCCGGACCTGTTGAAACTCATGGCCGCGGAGGGATTGACGGCGGGCGAGGCGATCGCCAGGCTTGGGATTTTCCGATTGCAGGAGGAGGATGTCCGTGAGATCATCGGAATTGTCGCCAAGCTGGAAAAACATCTTGTCCCCCGGGATCCGGATAAAAAGTTCCGCCATCTGATGGGCGTTTTGATGGCCGAGCTCAGGGGGCGCGTCGAGGGAGAGAAAGTCGCATCCCTGCTCAGGGACGCGCTTCGGGCGCAAGGTTGAAGCTTGAGGAGGGGGCATGGAGATGTTGGCGAGCGATATCTATAAAGGCTATAGAGGAGATGCGCTTTCTCTCCTCAAAGCGCACGGCGTCAGGGTCTGGAGCGATGTCGACGTCCTGACCACCCGGGGCACATTTACGGGAATCATCCTTCCGCGGTCTGAGACGGCCGACGATCAGCACATTGTCCTCAAGCTCAGAAACGGCTATAACGTCGGGATCGCGGTCAAGACGGTCACCGAGATGAAGGAAATCGGTTACAAGGAAGCCCACTATAGAATTCCGGAAAAGGAATTTCCCTATGACCCGGCAAAACCGAGGGTCAAACTCCTCGGGACGGGCGGAACGATCGCCAGCCGCCTGGATTACCGGACAGGAGCGGTCATCCCGGCCTTCACCCCGGGAGAACTCTACGGGTCCGTGCCCGAGCTCGCCGAGATCTGTAACCTGGAGACCGAGAAACTTTACGGTGTCTTCAGCGAAAACATGGGCCCGGAGCAGTGGATCGGGACGGCGACGGCGATCGGTCGCGAAATCCAGAAAGGCGTCCAGGGAATCGTCATCGGCCACGGCACGGACACGATGCATCACACGGCGGCGATTCTGTCGTTCATGGTGCAGAATTCGCCCGTGCCGATCGTCATGGTCGGATCGCAGCGCTCGAGCGACCGGCCGTCTTCCGACGCCGCCCTGAACCTCATCAACGCCACCAAGACGGCGGCCGAAAGCGATATCGCCGAAGTTATGGTCTGCATGTTCGGCCCGACGAGCGATCAATATGATCTCCTTCACCGCGGGACGCGCGTCCGGAAAATGCATTCCTCCTACCGCTCGACGTTCCGGACGATCGGCGATATCCCCATCGCCATGGTCAGCCGGGAGTGGATCATTCCTCTCCGGGACGATTACAAGCGCCGACGGGACGACCGGAACGTCACGATCAACACGGCCTTCGAGGAAAAAGTCTCGATTGTCTATTATTATCCCAACATGAAACCGGACATCATCGAATCCCTCATCGACAACGGGTACAAGGGGATTGTGATCGCCGGCACGGGGCTCGGCCATGTCAATAAGCCGCTCTATCCCGCTCTCCGCCGGGCCAGCGACAAAGGGATCGCCATGTATATGACGGTCCAAACGCTCTGGGGCTATGTCCAGATGTTCGTCTACGACACCGGGCGCGACATCATGGAGCTCGGCGTGGTCCCGGCGGCCAACATGCTGCCCGAAGTCGCCTACGTCAAGCTCGGCTGGGCGCTCGGCCAGACGAGCGACCTGGATAAAGTCAGGGAGATCATGCTGACGCCGATCGCCGGCGAGATCACCGAGCGCGAGCCGCACAACGGCTACCTCATCTTTCAGGGCGGGATTCCCGAGGTCGAACGGTTCGTCTCGAGCTACTGGAAATAGGGTTCATATTCTTCAGAAGCGGCGCTTCCGGGCGGGGGATGAACTTCTCATTTGTCAACTCGGCCCGATCGTTTTATAATCGCCTTCGCCGGTCTGGTATTTCTGCTCTGGAGGAGTGCAGGCGATGAGCAAGGATCAATTCCGTTCCCGGTGGGGATTTCTGGCGGCAGCGATCGGCATGGCGGTGGGCACGGGAAACATCTGGCGCTTCCCGCGCATGGCCGCCCAATACGGCGGAGGCGCCTTTATCCTGGCCTACACACTGGCGCTTTTTTTATGGTCCGCACCGCTCCTTATGGCCGAAATGGCAATCGGGCGAAAGACCAGGCTCGGTCCGATCGGTGGATTCCGGGATTTCGTCGGGCGCCGCTACACCTGGATGGGCGGCTGGGTCGCCGCCATTTGCCTTCTGATCACCTTTTACTATTCCGTCGTTACGGGATGGTGCATCAAATATTTTCTTCTGGCCATAAAGGGTTCTTTCAGGGCAGGTGTGGATACGGCGGCCTTGTGGTCCGAATTTCTTCACGATCGGAGCCAGACGGTCTTTTTTCATATCTTGGCCATCGGGCTTTGCGGCCTGATCATTTACCGCGGAATCCAGAAAGGCGTCGAACGCGTCGCCAAGCTCATGGTTCCGGCACTTTTTATTTTCTTGATGGCGGCGGCTCTGCGCGCGGCGACCTTGACCGGCGCCGGTCAGGGGCTGACCTACCTGTTCGTCCCCGAGTGGTCCAGGCTTCTTCAGCCGGAAACCTGGCTTCAGGCCTTCACTCAATCGGCCTGGTCGACGGGCGCAGGCTGGGGTTTGATCCTGACCTATGCCGTTTACACCAGCCGACGCGAAGACATTTCCCAGAACTGCTTGATTATCGGGTTCGGAGACCAGACGGCGGCACTTCTGGCGGGCCTGGCCATCATCCCGACCATCTTTGCCCTCTCGCCAAGTCTGGATTCAGCCCGGGCCGCCATGGCGGGCGGAAACACCGGCCTGACCTTCATCTCCCTAGCCCAGCTCTTCCCGAGGATGCCCGGCGGCATGGTCATTGCCCCCGTTTTCTTCCTGGCCATGGTCTTTGCCGCTTTCACCTCGCTTATCGCAATGGTGGAAGTCGGAGTCAAGACTTTGATGGACGGGGGTTGTCCGAGGAAAAAAGGGACGCTCCTCATCGTCGGCGCGACCTTGATTTTGGGCCTTCCTTCGGCGATCGTCCCCTCCTTCCTCGATAACCAGGACTGGGTCTGGGGGGTCGCACTTCTCCTGAGCGGGTTTTTCATCATCGTCGCCGTATGGAAACACGGTGCCGAAAAGATCCGCCGCGAGCTGATCAACCCGAGCGCGGACATCAAGATGGGGCCATGGTGGAGCATCATTATCAAGTTCGTTTCGCCCGTCATCTTTCTTTTCCTCGCCGGTTGGTGGTTTTACAGGGGGATCATCGACAATCCCGGGACCTGGTGGAAGCCCTTCGGCACGTTTTCGGCCGCGACCATTCTGTTTCAATGGGGCGTCCTGATCGCCGTCCTATTGCTGACCAACAGGAAACTCGCCCGGTGGACGGGAAGGCTGCCGGAGGAGGTGGATTGATGCTCAAAACATACCTCTGGATGGCGTTTTTTCTTCTGATCAACTGGGGCGGTTTTGCGGCTCTCTTGGCGAGAGCCGTGCGGCGTGAGTCGACGAAAATTCTGGACAGACGGCGTTAGATTGATGCCGGAGCAAGGGATGGTTCCGAGGCTGAGATCGTCGGCCGTTCGGCTGCTCGCGGCGGCCAACTGGATTCTTCTGGGTGTGTCCTGGGGGATGTCCATTTACTCTTATGTTCGTCTTCCCCGGCAAATGGCTGCTTGGCTGAGCGTGTGGAGGGGCGGCCAGGCTGTCGTGGACAAGTCTCTGGCCTTTTTTGCACTTCCCGTTTTTCAAGCCGTGTTCTGTATTGGTTTTCTGGTCCTGGCCCGGCGATATTTATCAGGTCCGGCCGGAACTTCGGGCAAACGCGATTCAAGGGTTGAGCGAAGCCTCGGTCGGCTGGGCGATCTTCGGCAAGAGGTCGCCTCTCTCGGCTTGATCTTTATCAACCTCATTTTCATTCATCTCCAGACAAGCCGCATCCTGGTTTCCCATCGCCTGGCGGCAGGCGTCAACCGAACCTATCTGACCATTCTGGTTTTGATCCTGGTCATCCTTTTTCCCTATTATCATATCCGGCGGCAAATCCTCCTCAGGGAAGAAAGCTGACTTTTTCTCTTTCTCCGGCCGAACATCAATCTTCTGACCATTTTTTGAGGTCAAAGGATGACTTCCGGCGGTGAGAGATCCCACCCCCCAAAATCATCGGCAAAGGCGATTGCCTCTAACCGGAGGCGCGGGCATAATGAGCCCGGACTCCTCCCAGAGAAGGCAAAGGTATGTCCAGCGGAACTTCCGTCGAGGTGCCGTCCTCAGATCGAAAGAATGGATCCCTGTCCGCCCGGGATCAATTGATCAAAGATTTCATCAAAATTTTGAAAGTCACCTTCAAGATGGCGGCCATTTATCAGCTTGAGCATCCTGCTTTTGCTAAGACCGTCGCCGAATTCATGGAGAAACTCGAAGCCTTATTCAATTTTTTCAACCCCCTGTCCATCGGCTTTACCCCGAATTCCCTGTTCATCGATAACCGCTTCTGGGAGGGGGACCGGACCTTTACCGGCTTGGCCCAACTTTTCCACTTTCGAAAAATAAAGAAGCTTGAGATTCGCCAAGGAATTACCCTCGGCGAGCTGACCCGGTTTGCGGCCAAGATCACCCTGCCGCTCAGGGAGTTTATCAAAGAGGGGGGCGCCGGGAACATTCTGCGGAAGGAGCAGATTGCCCATATTTCGGTCGAGGAGCTGGACTATGCCCAACTTCTTCGGGGCGAAGGGGAGGAAATTAAGGACATCTGGCCCTACCTTCTCCTGGAGGCGGTCGAAGAAGAGGATCCGATCAAGCTCGAGCAGATGGCGGAGAGCTTGGAAAGAGTTGCCGGGAAATTCAACACCGAGGATTTGATCCAGAACGAGGAGCTGCAAAAGAGCTTTGTCAAATTCTTCCGCTATCTCAAAAAGACATCGGAAGAGAAACACCGCCTTTGCGCCAAACATCTGCTGAGATCTGTGTTGGCCGGGAAGAAAGTCCCCGTCGAGACGAAGTTTGAAAATTTGAAGTTGCTCATTTCGGACATGAGGGAGGAAGATATGGCTTCCACGCTCTGGGAGGAAATCATCGGCAATGACAAGTTCGACTCCCTGAGCTTCAGCGTCTTCACCAAGATCATTTCCAAAGAAAGGCACAAAAAAATCTCCACCTCCCTCCGCGATCTCTTTCACACCGAAGAGCCGCGCAACCGCCGGCCGGAGGTTGAACGGAAGCTGCGGATGCTTCTTTCCGGGACATCGGGCGAAATGCTCACGGACATTTACCGCCAAACACTGTCCAATCTTTTATCCGAAATCTCCTTTGAGAAGCCGCTGACATTCGATCATCGGCTTTTGGAGAGAAATTACCGTTATGTTCTTCTCAACCTGCTGACGGCGGAGTCGCAGGCCGAGGAATTGACAAGGCGGTTGGGAAGAATTACCGAGGAATGGGAACGGATCACGGCCGACCGCGACCTCGATTACTTGAAATCCCTTCTTGAGGTCCTTTACGAACGGGAGGCGCGCCTGGCGGATCTTGCCCCCTTCCAGAAACTCAAGAGCCTGGTGGGCGGATATGTGGAAACACTTATTCTTCAGGGAGAAACCGATCCCCGTCTCGATGATTTCATCGATCGGCTGCGCGAACGGGCTTTCGATTGGTGGGTTTATATGGACAAGATTTTCACCGAAAAAACGGTGACGCCGACGCTGCTCCGGGCCGTCTTCGGGTTTTATCCCGGGCACCTCTCTGATTTTCTTGCCCGCCTCAAGACCAAAGCCTCGGACAGCCGTTTCCTCAGTCAAATCGCCGCTTGCCTGAAGGCGATCGATACGCCGGTCTCTCTGGCGGTCCTGAAAATAATTTATTCTCTCGGCGATCCCTCGGCTAAACTCCAGGCGCTTAAGTCCATGCATCATCTCAGCGAGATCGACGAACCTTTTCTTTTCGCCGTCCTGGGGACGAAGAATGCCGATTTCAAGGGAGAAGCGCTGGAATTGCTGGCTCGGAATGAGCGCAGCAAGCATGTCGCCCTGGCCAAGCTTTTTCATATCCAGTCGCCTTATGGGCTGCGAAACAAGACGCTCATCCGGCATATCCGGATGGTCGAGAGCCGGGACTTCCGGGCCGCCGGCTCTTTCCTCGAATCGCTGTCCAAGCGCAAAGATTTCTGGAACAGACGGGTTCGGGCAGAATCCCTGAGAGTCCTGGAGAAATGGAACGGTCATGTTGAGGGATAAGATCCAGACCTGCTTCGTCTACCTGATGAATACCATCCAGGCGGCCAGGATCTACTCCGAGGATCATCCCAAATATAAAGAATTCGTCCATCTGCTTTACGCCCATCTCCAAGAAATTCTCAAGGAGAAAAAAGAGCTGACCTTGGGGATTGTCAGCGGCGAGCTGGCCTGGGAAGACGAAATCTTCTTTCACCTGACTCAGAAAATGGCGCCCCTGATCAAGTTCTTGGAGGAAAGTCGGATCGAACGGATCGTCTTTCAGCAGGGACTGCGGATCGAAGAGCTCTTTCAGTTTTTCATCTTTCTCACCCGGACGAAGAGGCTCGAGCGGACGGATGAAGCCGAGTACTTCCGGCTTCACGGCATCCAGAATATCCGCGCCGGAAGGCTGAGGGCGCCGGTCAGGACAGACAACGGCGGCTCGGAAGCGAGCGCCCTGAGAGGAAAATTTGCGAACTCGCTTCAGGTTGTCACCAATCATCTGAACATGGTCCTCAACGAGGAAGAAATCGAGTACCTCGACCTCCGTTTCAACATCTTGAGCATCATGGAGGATTTCATCGGCCGGCACCAGGATTTGCTGAACCTGATCTCGGTCAAGGAAAAAGACCTGATCACCTTTGTTCATCTTTTAAATGTTTCGCTCCTGACCATGTTTTTTGCTTCCAAGCTGGAATTCGTCAAGGATGACGTCCTCGATCTCGGCATCGCCGCCCTCTATCATGATGTCGGGAAACTGAGCATTTCGCTCGGTATCATCAAGAAAAAAGCGAAACTGACCGAAGCGGAATTTATCCAGATGAGAGATCATCCTCTGCTCGGAGCGAGAATTCTCGAGGGCTATAAAGACACCCTGGGCATCCTCCCTCAAGTGGTCGCTTTCGAGCATCATCTTCGCTATGATCTGACCGGCTATCCAAGAGTCTCCTATCCGCAGAAGCCCCACCCGGCTTCGATGATCGTCTCCCTTTGCGATGTCTATGACGCCCTGGCCTTGAAGAGGAGCTACAAGAAGGACTATCCGCCGGACAAAATCTATGAAGTCATGATCCTGGAGAAGGGGCGGATGTTCGATCCCGAGCTGATCGACAAGTTCTTTCAGTTTATCGGGGTCTACCCTGTCGGAACGATCGTCGCTCTGAGCGACGAGAGGGTCGGGGTCGTCCGGCAAGTCAGCGAACAGGAGATTTTCCGCCCGACGGTGGAGATCGTCGCTCCCCAAAACGGCGGGGAGACGATCGACCTGGCCAAAGAGAGGCAAGTCTCCATCGTCCAGGCGTTGAACCCTCGCGGCAGCGGCGAGAAGTACCTGCCTCTTATTTATCATTCCCGACCCTCTTAAAACTTGTGGGGCCTCTCCCTGCCCGCCGCTCGAGCGTTTAGGTCGACTCGTCGGGGCAATCCTCATCCGCAAGATCCTCGGCCAGGGCGCACGAGGAGGTGAATCCCTATGGGGATTATCGATTATCGCCGGCGAAAATCTTCGCCGCCAGGCCCAAATTGACAGTCTTTATCGCCTGGTATATAAATCCTGCGGAGGGTCAGGCGGCGATGATTCGTCCGCGGGCCCGCCGGTCCTCCCGTTTTCTAAGGCGAATGGTTCCGGAAACTGCGTCTCAAAGATCCGGTTATTAAATCATAAGGATTCGTTATGCGCCCCGAGCAGCGGGAACCTCTGGAGGATTTCGCCCTGAGGCCCGTTCCTCTGGACAAGAGACGTCCCTGGATCGATCTGGCCATGGTCTGGATCGGGGTGGCGATCGTTCTTTCGGCTCTCCTTCGCGGCATGATGATCGGAATGGGGCTCGGGACTCCGGGTCGCGTTCTCCTGGCATACCTTCTCGGCGAGATGCTCCTCATCGGGATGATGACCCTGACGGGCTATCTTGGAGCGCGGCACGGCCTGGCCACGCCGCTCCTTGTTCGTGAATCGTTCGGCATGCACGGGGGCCGGCTGATCTCGTTTTGTCTTGCCTTCGCCTTTATGGGCTGGTTCGGCATTCAGGCGGGTCTTTTCGCCCGGACGCTGACAGCCGTCTGGAAAGTCCCTTTTCCCGTCGCGGCGATCGCTTTGATCAGCGGGTTGTTGATGATGATCCCGGCCGTCTTCGGATTCCAAGGGCTCCGAGCTCTCAGCTGGGTAGCCGTCCCTCCGATGCTCATCCTCTTTATCCTGGCCGCTGTCAGGCTGGGATTCCATTTCTTGCCGGAGGGGAAGCTCGTCGCCTTGGCCCTGAGTCATTCGCCGTCTCCCTATCCCGTGTCTCTCGGGGCGGCGGCCTCGATCATTGCCGGAGGCTTTATTGTCGGAGCCGTGACCTCGGCGGATGTTTTCCGCTATGCCCGGCCGCGGCTCCGGGATGTTCTTTTTGCCGCGGCCCTCTCGATGGCGGTCAGCGCCCTGATGCAGCTCGCCGGCTCGACCCTGGCGATGACGACGGGCCTCTATCATGAAGAGCTTCCTCGTCTCCTGATTTCCCGCGAGTTCGCCGGTCTCGGAGTGCTGGGATTTACAGCCATCGCCCTGGCCCAGTGGACGACCAACGACAGCAATCTCTATTCCTCCGTTCTTGCCTTCAAGAATCTCATCGAGGTCGAGCGCTGGAAGCTGGCGATCGGAGTCGGGGTCCTGGCATCGCTTTTGGCCGCGTGGGGAATTCTCGAGCGGCTGGGGCTTTTCCTCAGCCTGCTCAGCATCGGGATCGGGCCGATCGGCGGAATCCTCATTGCCGATCAATATCTTCTTCGGGGCAGAAGACGGGCAAAGCGTGGTCAGTCGGGCCGAAGAATATCCGCGCCGCCGACGGATTCAGCGACCCAACCGAGATGGAATTCGGTCGCCTTAATCGTCTATGCGGTATCGGTGCTCGTCGGCTGGACAACGGCCGGGCATCCGTTTCGCATCCCGGTTTTTCCCTTCTCCATCTTTGCTTTCAACGGAATCCTGACGGCCGTGATGCTTTATTGGGCGGGCATGACGGCCCTATCCAGGCGGCAGGAGAAGAAAAATAAAAAAATAGGATAAAAGGGCGGAAGAAAAAACGAAGGCTGAAGATGGCGATTCGAATCGCTGAGGAGACGGTCGAGGCGGCTGTACTGGGCGGCGCGGTCTTCGGCGGCGGGGGAGGCGGCTCGA
>CAZNVB010000302.1:0-41885 GCA_964576265.1 uncultured Eubacteriales bacterium
GCAATACTTGAAGGTCAATCAGGCCAGCTCCTGAGGTTGCAGGTGGTCGTAGCATTCAAAGGGGATGGCGAGTTCTTCGGCCAGGGCTTTGAGTTCAGCGAAGAGCGCGTTTTAGAAGAGCTGGCGCATTTCTTGATGAACAACTCTGGCTGTGGCCGGAATCTATCGTCCCCGACATCCCGAGCGGACGGTCCTCTATCGAGTGCTTTTCCACTATTTCGACCGCTTTCTCACGGAGTACGAGAGCCGCTTTGAGAAGGAGTACGGCTTCTTCCGGCCCATCATCAAAGAAGTCGTTGAGCGCTATTTGGACTGCGGCAACCCAAAGTGCGGGTTTGCCCGCATCCGCTGTCCGGACTGCCATGCGGAACACCTGCTGATGTTCTCATGTCGGACAAGAGGATTTTGTCCATCGTGTCATGCCAAGCGCCTTGAGGAGTGGGGAGAGTGGATGAGGGAGGAGCTCATCTCAGAGGCCCTGGTGGAGAAGATCGCAGGATGGGGACACGCGGGTTTTTCGGTCCACAGTAAGGTCAGGGCCAAAAACAGGCAAGAGGCTGAGAGAGTCGGCAAATACATGATCCATCCTCTTTTGTCCCTGGAACGCCTCTCCCTTGATGAACGGGAGGGGAAAGTCGGCTACGGGTATGGGGAAAAACCGGAAGAGGTGGAGCGGATGGATTATCTGGAGTTCATCGCCCGGGTCACTTCCCATATTCCAGACAAGGGCCAGGTTACCGTGAGGTATTACGGCCTCTACGCCAACGCCCACAGGGGCAAGGGGCGAAAGTCCCAACCCGATAAGCATCCCTTTATCCTCGTTGAGTAGGAGAGAGCGAGAGTCCCACGCCAGGGCTGGGCCGAGATGATCCGGAAAGTCTACGAGGTCAATCCCTTGACCTGTCCGAAGTGCCAGGCAGAGATGCGCATCATCGCCTTCATCACCGACTATGCCATTGTGGACAGGATTATCCACCACCTCAAGCTGACCTTTGTCGCGGACAAACCTCCTCCGCCTCACGTCGTCTCGCAGCAATTCTTCTTGGATTCCGGGGCTCCGGCCGGTCATTTTTCATGATTTTCTCTTTCCTGACGTTCTCTTTTCCATGGAGGAGAGGTCCGGGTGATTTCCGGCGCTTTTTGATTGTCTCTTCGGGCTTTTATGGCTTTTTGGCCCGCCAAGAGCCATTCCTAACTTGACCTGACATCTCTTCAAACCGAGATTTATATCCCCTATGATGGTCGGGGGCTAAACTGTCACCGCGAGAATTCTGGCGAAATCTCCCTCGAAAGATCTTAGACCTCCTTTCGATGGGAGCGTTCATATTCTGTTTTTTTCATTTTCCTTGAGAATATTTAAAGCTATTAGACTATCACCAATCGAAAATCAGTTTTGAATTTTTGCTGACCGGGCTTTCGCTAAGGGTAACAAAAAGGATTAAACATATGCGGGTTATTTTTCATCGCTGTTTATTTTGAGGTGATAAAAATAGATATTAACCGGGTCTTAAAGATAAAGTTCAATATTTGCGGCGGAGGAAGAAAAAGGCGCTGCCTAAGATAAGCACAGCAATGAGGATGTAAAAAACAATGAGAATCCCCAGCCAGATGAGAGAGGCTTTCGCCCAGTTTGCTTTGCTGAGTTTTGTGTTTGACCCAAAGGCCCAGACAAAGAACATAACGAAGTTCACTACCGGAATGGCGCTTATCAACAGGGTAAGCATCCATTCCCCGACAGTAACTACCTCGGTTAAAGGGGCGGGCTTACCGGTCACGGTAGTTTCTTGACCTTCCATTTATTTCCCTCCTATCTGATTTGATAGGATTTTAATTGAACAAAAGAATAAATACAATTCCCTTCAAAATAAGTTGGTGAGTCTCCACCAAGTTGACTCTTGTTGGACGAAAAGATATCCTCTGTTTGGATGATGGGATAGGCGATTCGTGAAATGCCCGCATTGCCAGAGTGAGAATCCGGAAACCTCCCGTTTCTGCGCGGATTGTGGCTCTCGCCTGAAAAACGCGGATGACATCGAGAACCTTCAGACGATGACCCTTCCGCCGTCGGGCAAGGTCATTGCGCCAGGAACGATTTTTGCGGATAAGTATAAAATTCTTCGCCAGCTGGGACGGGGCGGGATGGGGGAGGTCTATCTGGCGGAAGATGCGACGCTCGGCCGCAAGGTCGCCTTAAAGCTTTTTGCCCGAAGAGACCTATTCGGACCCTGAGGCCCGCCAGCGGTTTATCCGGGAAGCTAAAGCCGCCGCCGCGCTTGATCATCCCTACCTCTGTTCCATTCACGAAGTCGGAGAGTTCGAGGTGCGGCTTTTTTTTGCCATGGAATATATCGCCGGTCTGACCCTTCGTCAAAAGATCGCCGAAGGGCCCGTCCCAATCGAACAAGCTCTCCAGATTGCCATCGAAGGGGGAGAAGCTCTCCAGGCGGCCCACGACAAAGGCCTGATCCACCGGGATATCAAGCCGGCCAACATCATGCTGATGGAAAAGGGGCATGTCAAAATCATGGATTTCAGTCTGGCCAAGCTCATTGCCAGTTCGGAAAAATCAGAGGCGGCGGACTTGATGACGACGCTCACCCGGGAAGGCGTCTCGGCGGGTACTCCGGCTTATATGTCGCCGGAACAGTTGCAGGGAAAAAAGCTCGACCAGCGATCGGATATTTTCTCCTTTGGGATCGTTCTCTATGAAATGCTCAGCGGTGTCCATCCCTTCCTGAAAGAAACGGGCTTAACCACGGTCAGTGCAATCTTGAACGAGACGCCGCCCCCGGTAGCCAATCTTGTCAAGGGGCTACCAGAACTTCTTGAGCAGCTCGTCAGCCGGATGATGGCCAAAGACGCCGCTTCTCGATATTCCTCTTTTCATCAGGTGCTCAGCGATCTCCGCCGGATCCACGCCAGCATGACGGGCGTCGCGACGGCCAGGAATTTTCTTCATCCAGTGCGCCTGGCTATGGCTGTCGCTGTGCTGGTGGCTGTAGTGCTGGCCGCCGCCTGGACGGCCAAAGTCGTCTTTTTCAAGTCGGCCGCCAGGGCATTGGCCTTCCAGGAGCGCGATTGGATCCTTATTACCGGCTTTGAGAACAAGACCGACGATCCGGTTTTTGACGAAACTTTGGAGACGGCTCTAACCGTCGGGATCCAGCAGTCTCAATATGTCAATGTTTTTCCCCCCGCCCGAGTCCAAGAAACGTTGAAACGGATGCGCCGGTCCGAGGTGAAGACGGTGGATGAAGCGACTGGCGTGGAGATCGCTCTCCGGGAAGGCATCAAGGGGTTGCTGGCCTGCAGTATCAGTCAGGTCGGCGAAAATTATCTGCTGACGGCGAGAATCGTCGACCCGGAAAAAAAGACAACGGTATTCTCGTGCGTAGCGCAGGCCTGGAGCAAAGAGGAGGTCCTGGGGAATCTGGATGAACTGGCCAAAAAAGTGCGGCGAGCGCTCGGCGAATCCATGGCTAAGATCTCGCAGCAAAGAACGCCCCTCATTCAAGCGACCACCTCCTCTCTGGAAGCGCTGAAATATTTCACCGCCTCTCGCTCTGCCTCTGGAAACACGGCTGTCGAGCTTCTCAAGCGGGCCATCGAGCTCGACCCGGATTTCGCTCTGGCCCATTCCGAAATGGGGTTGAAATACTATATCAGCGGGAACCGCGTGGAGGGTGAAAAGCACTTCGAAAAAGCCCTCAGCCTGCTCGACCGCCTGACGGCGCGAGAAAGGCTCTGGATTCAGGCGATTGTCGAGGACTGGCGCGGCAATCGAGATCAGGGAATCCTGAACTACAAAGCTTATCTGGCCCAGTATCCCGACGACAGCGCGGCCTGGTTTCGGCTCGGCTATGCGTGTTTGGTGACCAGGCAATTCGAGGCAGGAATCGAGGCGTTTGCCAGAGTCATCGAGCTTGATCCCGGCAGCGCCGCCGCCTACATCAATTTGGCTTCCTGCCAGGCGGGCGTGAAAAAAGACCAGGAAGCGCTGACGAATTACCAAAGGGCTTTCGCTTTGAATCCCGAAGAAGTCACCGGTCTATTCGTCAACAACGAGTATGGATTCCTGTTGGTCAGACTGGGAAGAATTCAGGAGGCTCGCCAGGCCTTCGAAAAAATGACCGCCCAGCCGGATAACGCCAAGAAAGCCAAAGGCTTCCGTTCCCTCGGGCTTCTCCAGATGTATCAAGGACAATATGTGGCCGCCCAGGACAGCCTGAGAGAGGCCGTGCTGTTGAACAAGGCCTTGAAAATCAAGCTCAGCGAAATGCGCGATCATCTTTTTTTGGCCATCAATTTGAACCTGAAGAGACAACAGACCGCTTTTGAAAAAGAGATGGCGGCGATTCAGACCATTCAGAAGGAAATCAACATCGATCCGGTTTTTTTATTGAAAATCGGCAAGATCTACGCCCGAATCAACCGCCTCCAAGAAGCAGAAGAGCAGCTGGAAAAGCTCCAAGCTCGAATCGGAGATCTCTTGGCCGCGTCCGGCGTAGGCAGGAGCAATCAGACCGACCAGGCTGCTTTTTACCTTCTCAAGGGGGAAATCGACCTGGCTCATGATCGCTATGAGGAGGCCATTGAATCTTTTGTCACGGCAGACAATTTAGTTCATAGCATGCTCGAAGACAGTCTCGCCCTCGCCTATTTCAAGAGTGGGAATGCGGACAAGGCGATCGAAAAATACCAGGAGTTCCTTCAGACTGACAATATCGTCCTTAGCTATGAGGGCCAGGAAGTTTGGGTTCTCGCCCACTATCAACTCGGCCGGCTCTTTGAGCAGAGGGGCGACTTGGCCCAGGCGGTCGATTATTATCAGCGTTTCCTCGAAATCTGGAAGGATGCCGACCCGGATTTGCCGGCGTTCATCGACGCCAAAAAGCGGCTGACTTGCCTGAAAAGCGGCTCATAGGCCGAATCGCTCCCTTTCTCCTTATCAATTCTTTTGCCTTGCGCTTCTGCCTGCCGGGGACTCATGAACGCCTTGAAAATGACCTATGAAACGCGGCGGCCCTCGATCGGTCTTCCGGACGCGGCGAACCGATTGACGGGCTTCCGGAGGGCTCCGGCACGAGGGTGAAATGGAAGGCCGGTGGAGCCGCCCGAATCGTCCTGAAGCTCGAGCCGGGATTTTTCGTGCTCTCTTATTGTATGATAAAGGGAAGTGTAGAGAATGAGTTCGGCGGAGACGAAAAGCGCCGGGAGGAAAAAAATGAAAGACTGCCGTCCCCGAGATTTTCAAGAAACCAGGAGAAGGCGCTTCTCCTTTCATCCGGCCCGGGTCCTGGCGGGTTGTTCCGTCGTCTTAATCGCCGGGGCGATTCTCTTCCTGTCGCCATCTCCCGCTCCTCCGGTTTCCGCTCCGGCGGATGCTTTTCAACGAACGCACGACGCTCAACCGCCGGCTCCCGCCGACCGGCAGCGCATCGAAAAACTGATCAATGAACAGAAATTCGAAGAAGCGGCCAAGGAAGCGGCGCGTCTTCGCGAGGAAGCTAAGAAACGGAAAGATGAACCGCTCTGGGCGTGGACCCTGATCAAAGAGGTGCAACTCCGGATCGCTCTCCATGGCTATGAGACCGCTGTCCGCTTTCTCAAGGAGGAGGCCTGGCCGTCGGACCGCATTCAGCAGGACATGCTGGAGCTTTTCTATGCTCAATCCCTCATCACTTACGCCAACGCCTATTCTTGGGAAATTAGCCGCCGCGAACGGCTCGAATCCCGGGGGCCGGTCGACTTGAAGGCCTGGACAAAAGACGAAATCTATGCCCAAGCCTGGAATTCTCTCCTCCGGGTCTGGGACGATCGGCAGCGATTGCAGGATTGTCGGGCCGCGGATTTTCCCGATTTCTGGCGCGCGGGGGATTATCCGTCCGGCATCCGGGACACCCTGCGCGATTCCGTCGTCTATCTCATCGCCCGTCTTCTGATGGACACGAACTTCTGGACGCCGAGAGAGAGCAATGAGACGTATCTCCTCGACCTGGCCAGGCTGGCCGGCGAGCCGGTATCGGAATCGGAGGCCGAATCCCTCCTCAAGTCGGGTTCGGCTCATCCTTTGGAAAAGCTATTCGCGTTGCTCGGCGAACATGAAGCCTGGTGCCTTAAAGTCCGCCGCAAGGAAGCGGCGCTCGAATCCAGATTGGCGCGCCTCCAAGCTCTCCATTCGGCCTTTACGGAGGAAGATGAACGGGCTCATCTCCGGGAGAGCCTGGACAAAATTCTTCCCCGCTATCGGGTCTTTTCTTGGTGGGCGATGGGCCAGGCTGTTCTGGCTGATTTTATCCGGGCAGAGGATGCGCCTGATGCCCTCGTTCGCGCTCGCCAAACGGCCCAGGAAGGTTATAACGCCTATCCGGATTCTCCCGGAGGCAAGAGGTGCCTCCATATCGTCAAGAATATCGAAGCTCCCGGGTATTCCGTCGAGATCATGAAAGCCGACGCTCCGGGACGGCGGTCGATCCAAGTGAACCATCGGAATCTCGACCGGCTCTTTTTCCGGGCTTTTCCGGTGGATCTGATGGAACGCATAAGGCAGGCTAAAGATTACAACCTATTGCCGGAATGGCGGGAGGCGCTGGCGATCATCGAAGATCGGCCTCCTGCCGCTTCCTGGGAGGTCGAGCTCCCGGCGACAAAGGACTTTCGCGACCACCGTTCTTATGTCGAGCTTCCTTCGAGCCTGGCTCCGGGCCTCTACCTTGTGGTCGCCTCAACCCGACAAGATTTCGCCCGGCGCAGGAATTCGCTTCAGGGGGTCCATGTCATTGTCGGCGATCTGCTCCTGCTCAGGCGCGACCGGCCCGATGGCGGAAAAGAAGCGGTTGTCCTCTCCGGCGAAACGGGCCGTCCTTTAGCCAATGTGGAGGTCTCTCTCTATGCTTATGACTGGCAAAAGGGGCATCGCCGGGTTGAAACGCTGACCTCGGACGCGAACGGATTTGTTACTCTGTCTTCCCGGCCGAGGGAGGGCAATTTCTTCCTTCTGGCAAAGAGAGGAAAGGAACTGGCGCTTGATTCGTCCTATCTTTATTTTTACTCCCGTCCTAAACCCAGCGAAGCGACATCCATCCTCATTTTCACGGATCGGAGCATTTACCGTCCGGGCCAGAAAATCCAGTGGAAAATCCTTGCCTATCAGGGACATCGAGAGAGCGGACGAATCCGTCCGGCGACGAACCTCGCAGCGACAGTCTGGCTCGAAGACATCAACGGCCAGCGGATCACGGAAGCGTTGCGCACGACAAATGATTTCGGCACGGCGAGCGGAGAATTCGTCATTCCCGCCGCCGGACGGCCGCTCGGCGCCTGGCGCCTGAGGAGCCTTCCCGACGGCTTTTCCGAGGTCCGGATCGAGGAATATAAACGCCCGACATTTGAAGTGAGAATCAAAGACCCGGAGAGACCTCTGCGTCTTAACCGTCCGGCTGTCCTGACTGCCGAAGCCCGCTATTATTTCGGACTTCCGGTTGCCGGGGGGACGGCCGTCTGGCAGGTCAAGAGAGAGCCCGTTTATCCTCGACGCTGGTGGCGGGAGACGGTCAGGACCAAAAGTCAAATCGTGGCCGGCGGCCGGAGCCCCCTTAAAGAAGATGGAACATTCGACATGAGCTTTACTCCCCGGGCCGATGAGCGGAAAGACAAACCGGGCTTGGGGCTGACCTACCGCTATACGCTCTCCGCCGACGTGACCGACGAGGGCGGAGAGACACGTTCGGCGGTGCGATCTTTTCGGCTTGGCTTTGTCAGCGTTGAAGCAAGGATCGAAGCGGCGGCGGGCTTTTTCAGGGAAAACAAGGAAAGCGATTTTACGATCACTCGGACCGACCTGAACGGGATGCCAAAGGCAGGAAGGGGAACCTGGCGTGTCGTCGAACTTATCCAGCCAGAAAGGACGCTTCTTCCTGCGGATCAGCCGCTCCCCGAAATGGGAAGAGAGAAAGACGCCGCTTATTCCACGCCTGGCGATGTCATGCGTCCCCGGTGGGAGAGGGGACTCGCTCCGGAATCCATCCTTGCTCTATGGAAAGAGGGAGCCGAAAAGGCTAAGGGAGTCGTTGATCATGATCCGGAAGGCGAGGCCCGGGTAGCCGTTGTCGGCCTTAAACCCGGTCCCTACCGTTTGATTTACGAGACGAAAGACGATTTTGGGACTGCTTCGCGGGAGAATTATGATTTCCTGGTGGCGGGGAAAAATGGGGGAATCAGGCTGCCTCTTGTTTTGGGCGTTGAGCAAGAGTCCGTTGCGGTCGGCGAGACTGCCGGTCTTTTTCTTCACAGCGGCTGGACGGGCCAGCCCGTCCTTTTTGAAAAGTTCCGAGGAGGGGAGTTGTGGGAGCGCCGGTGGATGGATTTGGAAAAGGACGGCGGGATCATTGAAATTCCCGTCACCGAGGAGCTTCGCGGCGGCTTCGGTGTCAGGCTGACAGCCGTCAAAGATCATCAATTCATGACCGAGCAATCGGATATTTTTGTCCCCTGGGATAATAAAGAGCTCGATCTTTCGTTCTCCTCATTCCGCGACCGGCTTACTCCCGGAGGCAGGGAGATCTGGCGGATCACCGTCAAGACGCCCTCCGGAAAGCCGGCAACCCAGGGCGCAGCCGAGCTTCTAGCCTATATGTATGACCGGAGCCTCGACCTCTTCGCCCGCCATCATCCTCCGCATTTGCTCGACCTTTATCCTCGGAGAACCGGCGCCCCAGCTTGGGAGCCGACACTCGGCGTCGGACCTCAGGCTTTCAGAGAGGAATCAGGCTGGAGAGATGTGCCGTCTTATCCGATTTTTCGGCCGGATGCTCTTTTGGCTCTCGAAGGGTATGGAATCGGCGGGCCCGGAGGGAGGGGAGGCGTGGTGGGGGGCGTTTTGGGAGGGCTCGTGAGAGAAGCTCCCTCGCCGGCGGCTTCGCGGGAGAAGGGCGGCCGGGATGAGGCGAAGGCCGAAGCGGCGTCCGTTCAGGCAAGAGAAGGAGCAGAAGACAAGGCCGCTGCGGCTCAGGAGCCGATCGCCCTGCGGTCAAGGTTTGATGAAACGGCCTTCTGGAAGCCGCACCTCCTGACCGGTCCGGACGGCACGGCGGCTGTGGAGTTTACCGTGCCGGATTCGGTTACCGCATGGCGGGTCTTCGTCCTCGGGATCACGCGCGACCTCATGTCCGGGCGCCTGGAGAAGGAAGCTCGTTCGGTCAAAGAGCTGATGGTCAGACCTTACCTGCCGCGATTTTTCCGCGAGGGCGACCGGGCCGAGCTGCGTGTTGTTGTCAACAATGCCGGCGAATCAAGCCTCTCGGGCTCGGTTTCCCTTGAGGTCTTCGATCCGGCGACGGGCGAAAACCTTGCTTCCGCCTTCGGCCTCCCTCCGGAAGTTCCCGCCCTCCCGTTTGCCGTCGAACCGGGAAGCGGTACTCCGGTTGTCTTTCCTCTTGCCGCGCCGGCACGCGTCGGGGTCGTGGCCTTCAAAGTCACGGCTCGGGCGGGTTCCTTTTCCGACGGCGAGCTCCGGCCCCTTCCCATCCTTCCCGGCAGGATGCATCTTGTCCAATCCCGGTTCGCGGCTCTCAAGGAAGGAATGCGGCGCGAGCTCGTCTTTCCAGACCTCGCTAAAACGGACGATCCCACGCGAATCCATGAGCAGCTCGTCGTCACCGTGGACGCGCAGCTGTTTTATGGCCTGCTCGAGGCGCTTCCCTATCTCGTCAACTATCCTTACGAGTGCACGGAACAAATGCTTAATCGGTTTCTTTCCACGGGCATTCTGACCAGCCTGTACGACAGGTATCCTCAAGTGGCTCGCCTGGCCGAAACTCTGAGCAGACGCGAGACGATTCTCGAGACTTTCGATACCGCGGATCCAAACCGGAAGATGTCTCTTGAAGAGACCCCCTGGCTGGTCATGGCGAGAGGAGGTCAAGACGCTGGCCACGGAGTCGAGAATGTCCTCGATCCTCGCGTGGCCGCAGCCCAGAAGGAAACCTCTCTGGCCAAACTCCTCAAAGCCCAGACTTCGTGCGGCGCCTTTCCCTGGTGGCCCGGCGGTCCTCCGTCCCCCTATATGACCCTGTACATTGTTCACGGCTTCTCCAAAGCGCTCGAGTTCGGCCTCGAGCTGCCGAAAGATCCCATCGTCCGCGCTTTCGGTTATCTTCACGAGCATTATCTGGACGAGATTGTCCGGCGCCTGATGGCCCATGACGTCGGCTGGGAGTTCGTGACCTTTCTCAACTACACCCTCGCCAACTTCCCCGATTCTTCCTGGACCGGCGGCGTCTTCACCGCGGAGGAAAGAAAAACGATGCTCGATTTTTCTTTCCGCCACTGGAAAGAACATTCGCCCTATCTCAAGGGCTACCTGACACTGACTTTGAAGCGAGCCGGACGGCTTGAAGATGCGGCCCTTGTTTGGGAAAGCGTCATGGACTCGGCCAAAACGACCGACGACGAAGGAACGTTCTGGGCTCCCGAAGACCGCGGCTGGCTGTGGTACAATGACGCGATCGAGACTCATGCTTTTGCCCTGCGCACGCTGATGGAGCTCAAGCCCGACGACACCCGCGCAGAAGGCCTTGTCCAGTGGCTTTTCCTCAACAAAAAGCTCAATCATTGGAAATCCACCCGGGCGACATCCGAGGTTCTCTATTCCGTCGCTCATTTTCTAAAAAAGAGGGGAGCCCTGGGTGTCCGGGAGTCCGTGCTCGTCGATGCTTGCCAAAGCCAAACGACATTCGTTTTTGAACCGGACAAATACACCGGCAAGAAAAACCAGGTCGTGATCCCGGGCGAGAAGATTTCGCCCGACTGCGCCAAGATTGTCGTTCGAAAGGAAGGCCCGGGGATGGCCTTTGCCTCGGCGACGTGGCACTTCAGCACCGAGAGGATGCCGGAGAAAGGAGAGGGAGATCTTTTTGCCGTCGAGCGGAAGTACTTCCGTCGAACAAAAACCGGAGATGAAATCGTCCTCCAGCTACTCGAGGAAGGAGCGGTTCTTTCCGTGGGAGACGAGATCGAAGTGCAGCTTTCGATCCGGGCTCGCCATCCGGCGGAGTATGTCCACCTGCGCGACCCGCGACCTTCGGGATGCGAGCCTGCCGCCCTCACCTCAGGCTACAAATGGGACCTGGGAATTGTTCGCTATGAGGAAATCAGGGACAGCGGAACAAACTTTTTTATCGAGGGGCTCCCCCAGGGCGAGTATACTTTAAAATACCGGCTCCGCTGCGCCCTGGCCGGAACGTTCAAGGCCGCGCCGGCGACGCTTCAGTCCATGTACGCTCCGGAGTTTGCGGCCTATTCCTCGGGCCACATCCTGAAGATTAAGGGAATGGACTGATCGGAAGAGGCGTCGGCGGCCGTCCGGGGCGCTAACCCTCCTTGCTCTTTCTTGTGTTCTCCTCGATGGCCAGGATGACGAGGATGGACTCGGCGATTCCGTAAAGCATCAGGACATAGAACGCGCCGATGAGGATGATCAGGATGCCGGCGACGACATTCCCCGCCGATCCGAACGCGGCCGCGCTGTAGAGGCCGCCGATCGTGATTCCTCCGAGGATCAGGGCAGCGATGCCGACAATCCAGGCGAGGATTTTGAAGAGCGCCGAGATCGTGTGGAGAGCCGGAAATTTTTTCATTTTTTCCCTCCTGAAATCGCTGCCGGAATCATAAGAAAAGGCCGCGGCGCTGTCAACAGTTTTTGGACTTGATTCTCCGATTTCAGGGCGGGTCGCCGGACGGATGCAAACTGCGCGCCACGGCCCGGCTTATCTTGATCGGATCACCAGCGCATTCCCCGTCCGGGGATGGACGAGCACGAGCTCGCTCCGGTGGCTTTTTCTTTCTTTCATTCCGACCGCGAAATCGGTCGACGGGCTGAAAAGAGATTGCCTTTCCAGGCTGATTTTTCCGTCGGTCGTATTCCTCCAGACCTTGAAAATTTCCCATTCGCTCCGATCGAGCTCAGAGGGAAGGCGGACAAGATAGGTGAGAAGGCCTCCTTTTTTTTCGACCCGGTAGTCGGCCTCGATGACGTTTAATCCCGTCTGAGCATAAGGTCCGCGGTCGAGAAGGTTAAGAACGAGGACTTCCTTTTCCAGCCCGGTCAGCTGAGAATATTCCTTGCCCCGGGAAACTGTTTTCACGGTGTAGATCCGAAGGTCCGGGTTTTTCGGCCGAAGGATGAAATCCATATCCGGGCCCTGGAATTCGGCCGAATCAGGAAAAGAGATTTCGTAATATCCGCTTTCCATGCTGGCGATCTCCCGGGCAATCTCCTGTTCCGGGCCGTCGAAGTATCGGCCGCCGGTTTCTTCAGCCAGGATGCGGAGGGATTGCTCGCCGGAATCTTGATCATGAAGATCCAGGCGGGTTCCGGACGGATTGATTAAAAAAAGAAGCGATCCGTTGCGGTTGAAATGCCGGCCGACGTTGACTAGGGCTTGAAGATTCAGTTGGTCGGGCGAAATGTTGAAATAAGACGTCACGCCGGGCTCCGGGGAGAGGGTGGGATCCATGATGGTTTCGTTTTTCCATTCCAGAGCGCCGGCCGGAATCCCGCAGGAAAATAAATAGATGATTTTGCTGTTGTCCTTGAAATAGCCGAGGATTAAGCTGAGCGTCATCAGCGATCGGGTGTAAACCGAAGCCACTCGCCTTTTGTCCAGCGTGTCGATCCGGTCAAAATAGCCGATCGATCTTCCCGGCAGCCGAGATTCGTCGGGATTTCGATCCGCAAACTGAGAATCCTTGGGGTAAACCCTCCTGATCGCGGTGGAATCGAGAGCGCTGGCCCGAAGGTACTCGACCTTTTTTCCCGCGACGAATTTTTCGATCGATCTCGAAACGAGACCGCGGTCCCGGGTCGGGCCGACGATCGGCTTGAGGCCGGCATAGGGTTCGATGCTTAGAGCCAGGAATTGGGCGGCGTCGACTTCCCGGGACATCAGAGTTGCGCTGACCTTCTTGGCCTTTTCCAGGAGGTTATAGGTTGAAAATGCGCTGTCGAACACCAGAAGGATGATCTTTTTCTCGAACGAAAGAGAAACTCCTGCCTCGGTTTTCCCGGGAGGAGTTTCCAGCACCCGGAAATCCTTTCGATGGAGATCGAAGGATTCAACTCTTTTCTGGTTCACATAGACCTCGAAATCTTCGGGTTTGAGATCGCGCGCGGCCGAGCCATCTTTATTCAGAGCGTAGAGGGGCACGAGCCACCAGCGGACCAGGACGTCCTCCTGGAGCCGCGGTTGCTCCTGGGAGAAGAGAAGTCCGGGCAGAAGGGCAAGAACGGAAATCCAGAGCGCGAAGGCCGACACAGACTTTTGATCGCCCATTTTCAATTTCTATTTTAGCAGATCCGAATTCTCTTGGCGAAGGAGTCCGTTCCTTCCCCATGCGGCCTTCATGGGTCCCCGACGGACTTTGTCGATTTCCAGCCTGGCCTCTTTCTGCGGAGAGCCCTGTTTGTTGTCAAAGCGACGTCGGCGGGTTATGAAAAATCCTTACATCCGGTCCTTTCAGCAGGAGAATGACAGGAATCACGGCGGTCGAAGTCCCGGCTCAGCGCCGCTTTGAAAATCTTTCGAAGTGAGGCCGGATGAGGGAAATGATTTTCCTCTCGACTTCGCTTTTTCCGCTCAAACCGCAGACCGTGTTCAGAATGAAGTCCAGCCCCCGGGGAAGGACGAGCCGCCGGAATTCCTCGTCCGGCTCGAACAATTTGCCGGTTTCGTCGGTCTTACGGAAGAAGCAGGCGGCCGCCGCAGCTTCGGCCGTTACCAAAGGCTCGACACCGTGCTCAAGGTCGAAGAGCATCGCGCCGATGAGCCGGTCGTCGAAGGCGAGTTTTCTTTGAATGTCCCGGCCGACGCGGTAGATTGTGTCGCCGAGGTGGATATTGCCGAATCGTCGAAGGAGGTTTTCGATGTGTTCTTCCTGATTCTCTTCGTTGAATTCTTTCGGATAAGCGTTGATCAGGGCCCGGCCCGACTCCCACATAGCTGCCTTCGCTTTTTTTCGCAGCTCCGGGTCTCGGACCGCTTCCCAGGTGTGCGCGTAATTCTTGCCCTCGATTCCTTCGAGATAGGCGAGGGCGGCATGGCCGAGGTTGTGGATGAAAGACTTGCGCTGGACATAGGCCTTCATGTTCTCTTTCGGGTCGAGCCCGGGGACATCGGGGATCGGCGCCTTGAACGCCTTCTTGTCCAGGATGAGTGTATTGTAAGCTTCGGCATAGACAAGGAGCGGGTCCTTTTCTCTGTCCTCGGCGGGCATGATCGGGACCATTTTTCCGATGCTCGTCTCGACGAGGCCGAGGACGGAATCGAGAGGAAATCCCGGCGGCAGAGCCGCTTTCAGCCTTTCTCTCAAGAACTTTGCGCCGTCAAGAATGTTTTCGCAGATGATGAGGTCGATGGGCTTCGGTCCCGACCGACCGAAGCGGAGTTCGAGCCCCCTGGCCAGAGACGGCACGATCTCTCCCAAGGCACTCTTCCCCACGGCCGTTCCCAGGCAATCGGCCTCGGCCACCTCGGCGGCGATCCGTTTGATCTCATGGGCATGGATGCCCCGGACGTTCTTGATGACCCATTTCTCCGGTTTCTCGTCGCGGATCTCGACGACATATTCCCTCCGGTCATTGAGGGCCCGGATGATTCCCTCATCGACATCGACGAAAACGACCTCGTAGCCGGCGCGCGAGAAGAGCTGGCCGATGAACGACCGGCCGATGTTACCCGCACCGAACTGGACGAGTTTTTTCATGGCCGCAGACTTTCAGGGCAGCGTTCCGGCCAGGAACTCGGCTTCCCTTTCCCTAGACCAGGACTCGACGGCAAAGAGAGGGTGACGGACGCGAGGATAAATCAATCCTTTGCCGAAGAATGATTGGGCCCGGACCGACCTGACGAGCTCGAGCGCCGCATCGAGCCCTCCGACCCTCCGGACGTAGCGACCGGGAGAAATCTCTCCCTTCTCGAGCAAGTCCATGACAGCCCGAACATCGGACGGGTCGCCTCCCGACGAGCCGACGAGCATGATGCTGTCGTAGTGAATGCGGCGGGTATCGACGGTGATCATGCTCTCGCCGGCCTTGGCGCCGCCGAAAAAGGCCGCCACTCCGCCCCTGGCCAGGTAGCCGATCGACTGTTCCTGGATTTTGGCGATCCCAAGGGCGCTGATGCAGTCGTCCACCCCCCGGCCGGCCGTGATTTCGTCGATAACCTCCGACAGTGCTTGCGGCGGGGTCACGACCAGCCGGATGTTGCGGATGCGGGCTTTCGGGCCGATCATCGCTTCAGCTTCGCGCCGGCGTTCTTCGAGCGGCTCGGAGATGATCAGCGCCCGCGGCCTGTGGGTCAGGGCCATGTCGGCATGGAGAATGCCCATCGGCCCGGCCCCGAGGACGAGCGTCACTCCCTCTTCCTTGAGACCGAGACGGACCTGCCTGGGATCCTGCGGCCCGGCCTTGTAAATGTGAGGAACCTGATTCTGGGAGGAATAGACGCAGGAAAGCGGCTCGCTGAAAGCGGCGGCGAAATAGGGAATCCGCGAGGGGTCATAGGGGATCAGCGAGCCGGTCTCGATGACTTCTTCGAGGACCAGGATGTATTCGGCGAACAGGCCGCCGAGGGTGTAGCCGACGGCGACTTTTTGAACCGAGCCTGCATTTCGATACCGTTCCAGAGAGTTGATCGGCGCGGAATTGATCGCAGGCTGAAGGGCGAATGTCTGGCCGGCCTGGATTCTGCCCTGCAGGTTTTTACCGACCTCGACGGCCGTGATGCATCCCTCGTGGCCGATGACGACAGGCCATTTTTCCGGATCCCAGCCCGCCATGAGAGGATGATCGCAGCCGCTTTCAATCAGCTTGCCGTCAGAGGCGCAAGCGAAAACGGCATCGACCCTGGCAAGGAACTGGCTGGGACCCGGTCGGGGAACCGGGAGGCGCTCGAGCCTGAGGTTTTCGAACCCTTTTCCGGCCAAAAGGAGGGCGGTCATTTCTTGGGGAATGCCAAATTCGGATTCGTGTGTCATAGCAACTCGACGGCCAGGCCGTAGGACCCGCCCCCTCCGAAACAGAGCCCGACCGCGCCAAACCGGATCTGGAGACGCTTCATGGAATAGACTAAGGTCGTGAGAAGTCGAATCCCGGCCGAGCCGAAGGGATGCCCCAGGGCAATGGCGCCGCCGTTCGGGTTGATCAGCTTGCGGGGGAATTCCCTGTAAAAAACCGGAAGCTGGATGCCGAAGGCTTCGTTGAGCTCGAGGATTTCGAACTTATCCTCCGAACAGTCCCTCTCCGCCAGGGCGGCGAAAAGGCTTCGGACGGCCCGGACGGGAGAATCGATGAAATCGGCCGCCGGTCCGTCCACTCGGCTGAAGCCGAGAATCCGGGCCAGCGGCTTGAGGCCGCAGGCTTGGAGTCCGTCTTCCGTCGCCAGAACCGCCGCAGCGCCGTTGTCGGCCGGGGTCGAGGTGTTATAAGCGCAGGCGATATCCGTCTCCGCTTCCTCCTTCATTTTTTCGAGCGTTTCCGGGGAGGGAAGGTCATCCCGGCCGACTTCGCCCACGGCGACGATTTCCTCGTCGAAAGCGCCGTTTTCCTGGGCCTGCCGCGCTTTTTCATGGCTTGAAGCGGCATGGGCGTTGACGTCCTCGAGGCGAAGGCTGTTTTTTCGGGCGAAAGCGACCGCGTATTCCCTCATGAATTTCCTTTCCGGCGGCCAGAAGAGCCCGTCGTAAGCCGTGGCATCGACTAGGCTCGACAGGTGGATCTGTTCCTCCACGTTCTCGCTGTACTGCCAGCGGTAGGCGCCGCTTTTTTTCAGGTGAAGCCGCTCTCCTTTGGCATAATGAGCGCCGCTGCGGAAGAATCTCGGCTCGAGGAGATAAGGAGCGTTGGTGCGGGATTCCATTCCTCCGGCGACGGCAAGCCGGGCCCGGCCGGCGAGCATGGCGTCGACCGTGGAGACTAGAGCTTCGAGCCCGGAACCGCAGACGGATTCGATGGTTCTTGAATAGACGGTCTCCGGGAGGCCGCCGAGGAGCGCCGCTTGCTTTGCCGGCGCTTCGCCGAGCCCTGATGTCACAACGCAGCCCATCGTGACGAGATCGACCTGGGCCCCGGAAATGCCGGCTCTGCGGATGGCGCCAGCGATGGCCGCTCCCCCGAGCTCCGGGGCGGAGAATGGAGCCAGGCTGCTTTTGAACCGTCCGACCGGAGTCCGGGCGAGGGAAAGAAGATAGATCTTTTTATCAAAGACTTGGATCATGGCTCAGCTCTTGAACAGCCGGATGACGGACTTAAAGATCCGCTCCGGCGAAGGGATGTTTTCATTCTCGAGAGGGGCGGCCATCGGCGGAGGGATCGGATAAGCGGAGATGATTTCGATGGGCGCGCGCAGGTCGCGGAAGACGCTTCTCTGGACTTCGTAGGCGACGTGCTCGGCGAAGCTGGACGTGAGGGGCGCCTGGATGATGATGGCGCAGCGACCGGTTTTTTTAACCGACCGGCAGATGGTCTCGGTATCGAGCGGAACAAGCGTCCGCAGGTCGATGATTTCCGCTTCGAGCCCCTCTTTCTGCTGCAGAAGCTCCGCGGCTAGGAGCGTGTGCTTGAGCATGTAGAGGTAGCTGATGAGGGTAATGTCTTTTCCCTCTCTGAGGATTGTCGCCTCGCCGAAGGGCAGGAGATATTCTTCTTCGGGAACGAATCCGAGGTCGGCGTAGAGGAGCTGATGCTCGATGAAGACGACGGGGTTATCGTCGCGGATGGCCGTTTTGAGAAGGCCCTTGGCGTCATAGGCCGTGAAGGGAACCGCCACTTTCAGGCCCGGGAAGTGAGCGATGATCGCTTCGAGGCTCTGGGAATGCTGCCCGGCATAGCCTTTCCCGCCGCCGATCGTCGTCCTGATGACCAGCGGGATTTTCGCCTTGCCGCCGAACATATAGCGGGCCTTGGCCACTTGGTTTCCGAGCTGGTCGAGGGCAAGAGGGATGAAGTCGATGTACATGATTTCGGCGACTGGGCGGAGGCCTGTCATCGCCGCTCCGCAGGCGGTGCCGATGATGGCCGCCTCGGAAATCGGTGCATTGAAAACTCGCTTCCGGCCGAACGTTTCAAGTAAGCCCATAGTGACGCCGAACGCCCCGCCGTAATCGGCCACATCCTCGCCGTAGACAACGACGCGCCTGTCCCGAACCATTTCCTCGGCCAGCGCCTCCCAGACGGCGTGCCGGTAGAGGATCTTTCCCCCGGGCATCCTTTTGATCTTGCGCACAGGCTTGAGGAGATCAGTTGTCAGCCACTTGTCTTCAACGGCTGAAGAAAAGGTCTCCGCGAAGAGGCCCTGCTCGATTTCTTCGGCCTTCGGGTCGGCCGATGCTGCCGCCCGGCGGGTGATCTCGCGGATTTTATCTTTGGTCGCCCGAGCCATCTCCTCGGCCTCTTCGTCGGTCAGAACCCCGGCTTCGACCAGCTCGCTCCGGAAAGAAACGATCGGATCGCGCTCTTTCCAGGCTTTCTCTTCTTGGGGCGAGCGGTAGCTCGTCCTCGGGTCGCTCAGCGAGTGACCGAGATACCGATAGGTTAAACATTCGAGCAATACGGGCCCTTCTCCGCGGCGGCAGAGCTCCGCGGCCCGGCGGACGGCGTCGTAGACGGCCAGGACGTTCATCCCATCGACGACTTCGGCGTGCATATTAACCGGGTTGTAGCCGGCGCCTCTCTGGGCGAGATAGCGGACGCCGGTGACTTCGGGATACTGCTGCCCGGTCATCCCATACTGGTTGTTCTCGATGAGAAAGATGACCGGCAAACTTCGCTCGAACTGGCCCTGGGCGGCGAAATTCATCGCCTCATGGGCAATGCCGTTGTTGGCCGCACCGTCGCCGACCAGAGTGACGACGATATCTTCCGTGCCGAGGAGGTGTTGGGCCAGGGCGGCTCCCGCACCGATGGCGAAACTTCCTCCGACAATCGCATTGGCGCCGAGGTGACGAGCGTTGAAGTCGGCGATATGCATCCCTCCTCCCCGTCCCCGGCAATAGCCGTCCTCCTTGCCCAGAAGCTCGGACATCGTCTTGTAGAGATGATGCTCCATGGCCAGTTCGCGGAGCTCGTTGTCGTCGAGGGGAAGAGTGGACCCGCCGTCGGCGAGAAAGCGAATGATCTCCGGCCGCTCCATGGCGTAAATCCGGTAAGCTCCTTTGGCGATGGAGTGGCCGTGGCCGCGGTGAGTGGAAGTGATGTAATCCGTCCAGCGGATCGCGGCCATCGTCCCGGCCGCGACCGCTTCCTGGCCGATGGACAAATGGGTGGCGCCGCTGAAACGGAAATTCTCGTGGGGGACAAACGTCCCCTGCTTCATCTCGACGACCGTTTCCTCAAAATGCCGGTTCATCAGCATCACCCGGAACATCCGCCGAGCGTCTTCCGCCGTCAGCGTTTTTTTCTTGATCTCCGCCTTGAGGCTCGATTGGAAATCGAAGAGGGGGATGGGTTTGAGAACAATCCGGCCTCGCTTCGTCTCGGGCAAAACATCATGTTCTTTCATACGCCTTCCTTCTCAGTCGAGTCCCTAATATCATACATGCTGCGGCCGCCAAATCAAGATTCCAATGGTTCGGCGACGAAAAGTGTGGCGAATTCAAACGTCGGTAGGGAATCAGCCGGCGGCGGCTGATCCTATTCTCCTCATTCTTATCGTGGCCTCGTTTTTCGCTATAGAGCCGATGGCAATGAGTCGGGCTTAATGCGGCAAGAAAAAGCAGCGCAAATTGTCTCTGTTTTCGATCTGAATATAATATAGGCCTATTCGGAACGCGAAATGGAAGGAGTGTCCGATGCAGCTTCACTGGCTCGACCTGACGGTCTTTGGCCTTTTTTTTGTCGTGGTCGTAGGCGTAAGCATGTACCAGAGCAGGCGGGAAAGGACGGGAGAGGATTTTTTCCTCGCCGGCCGCAGCCTGGTCTGGCCGTTGATCGGGTTCTCGCTGATTGCGGCCAATATTTCGACCGAGCATTTTGTCGGCATGTCAGGCCAGGGAGCCGGCATCGCCGGGCTCGCCGTAGCGAGTTATGAATGGATGGCCGCCATCACGCTGGTTATCGTCGCCCTTTTCTTCCTGCCGAAGTTTCTCCGCAGCGGCATCTACACCATTCCCGAGTTTCTCGAGTACCGCTATCATCCGGCGGCGCGGGGCATCATGGCGTTCTATCTCGTCATTGTCTATGTCGCCGTCAGCATCTCGGCGGTCGTTTACACGGGGGCGCTCGCCCTGCATACGATTTTCGACATGGACCTCGTTCAGGCCGTCTGGCTGATCGGTTTCATCGCCGCTCTCTATACGACCTGGGGAGGTCTGAAAGCGGTCGCCTGGGCCGACCTTTTCCAGGGATCCGGGTTGATCCTCGGAGGAGTCGTGACTCTCGTCCTGGGCCTCAAGGCCGTGGGTGGGCTCGGGTTGTTCCTCGCCGCCAACTCCGAAAAGCTCCATATGATCATGCCCGCCGATCATCCCGTGATCCCCTGGACGACCCTGGTCGTCGGGCTCTGGATCCCGAATTTCTACTATTGGGGACTCAACCAATTCATCACTCAGCGGACGCTGGCGGCGAGAAGCCTCAGGCAGGGACAGCTGGGCGTCATTTTCGCTGCCTTCCTTAAGCTGACGATTCCGTTCATTATCATCATGCCCGGGATCATTTCCTGGCAGCTTTTCCGCGCCGAGCTTACGGCTCCCGGAGCGACGACCGACCAGGCCTATCCGCTCCTCATCCGGAAACTTGTCGGGCCGGGCCTCCGCGGATTCATTCTGGCGGCGATTGCCGGGGCCGTCATCAGCACGCTGAGCTCGCTCCTCAATTCGGTGGCCACGATCCTGACCATGGACCTTTACAAGCGGCACTTCAAAAAAGACGCCAGCGGCGAATCCTTGCTCAAAATCGGCCGCTGGGCGACTGTCGTCTTTGTCCTGGCCGTCTGCCTGATCGCCCCCCAACTCGGCAATCCGAAGTTCAAGGGGATCTTCAACTACATTCAGGAGTTCCAGGGCTTTATCTCGCCCGGAATCCTGGCCGCATTCGTCTTCGGCCTGTTTGTCAAACGGAGCCCGGCAGCGGCGGGAATCACCTCGCTCGTCCTGAGTGTTCCTGTTTACGGTTTTCTGATGTGGCAGTTCAAGAGCGTCGCCTTTCTCAACCGGATCGGGATCACGTTTGTTTTCTTGATTCTTGTCATGGCGGTGATCACTGCTCTCCGGCCGATGAAAGAGCCGAAGATCTTACCGCTCAAAGCCGATTTCGATATGAGGTCGACCCCCGCCCTGAAGTGGCTCTGTGCGGCGGTGATTGGCCTGACGGTCGCTCTCTACATCATTTTCTGGTAAGCCGCTCCCGGGGCGGGCGCCTGAACGGCCGGAATATTGGAAAAAATCTGGCGGACATTCCTTATCTCGGATCGCAAGCCGAATGGGGCTGCGGCATTCCTCCATCCATGATCGTCGATCATGGGAGGAGAAGGAGCCTTGAGGCTGGCGCGGGGATCATGGACTCGTTGGAACCCGCTGCAGGTCCAATCTGGGTTTTCGACATTCCCAGAACGCTCCAAGGCATCGTCAAATGGGACAGCTATGACCAGGACCTGGATCTGTCCGCCGATCGGGCCGACCTCCTGACCCTGGGGCTGAACTGGTTCATCTGGGCGAAGACCAAACTGGTCGTGAATTATCAGCTCTACCGTAGGGAAGGAGAGGGGACCGTCAACCGGGCGATTGCCGCCCAATTCCAGGCCTCTTTCTGAGTCGGCGCTGCTTGCCGTTGAGCTATTTTTCCAACTGTGATAGATAAAAAATCTTTGATATCATCATCTCCAATGCCCTGATCAGGAGTCCTTTTATGGCAAAATTTGAAGGGGTGAAATGGGCTCCCCAACAGATGCGCTTTAGCCTTGGGGAGAAGCAGTTCGAAATCCTCGAGCCGGACGCCCGGGTTTTTGCCGTGTCCCGGTCCATTCACTACGGCCTTTTTCTTTGCTTTGAGGGGATTCGCTTTTTTGGCAAGAGAAATCCGAGGGGCGAGCTGGAGATGGTCTTTCTCAACTGGCATCTGAATCTGGAAAGGTTCAGAAACGGCATCTCCTTTAACCTCAGCTCCGACGCGCAGGATCTCGTGCCCTCCGTCGACGAGCTCGAAAACCTCTTCATCCATCTCTATCTCCGGGACATCTCCATGCGTCCGTTTCTCGAGGAGATGGCGGATCTTGGCGCCCAGGGATATCTCCGGCCGTTTACCGTCGATGAGGAACAGTCGATCGGCGTTACGTTTCCCGGCCAGCCGGCGATCCGGGCGATGGCCTGCCGTTACGACCGCTACCTCGGCGAGCCGTTCTGCGGGGTTGTCGTTCCGCACATCGTCCGGGCCGTCGGGATCAACCGGACCGGATGCCTCAAGCTGGGGATCAATTATCTGATGAGTGTCAAGGCCGTGGATGAGGCGAAGAAATTCTGCCCGGAAGCGGCGGCGGCGCTTTTCCTGGATGACCAGCCGTACCTTCCGCTCGAAGATCGGTCTGTCACGGAGTGGGATTCATCGTGCTGTCTTTTCGGCCTGCGGGACGGAGCGGTCATTAAAATCCCGGAAAATCCTCTGATCCTGCCTTCGGTCACCATCCGGGGGATCGTCACTATCCTGAAGGAGATGGGAATAAGAGTCGAGGAGCGGCCATTGAAATACGGCGAGCTGATCGAGCGGGTGAAAAAGAACGAACTCGCCGTCGCCTGCAGCGTCGGGACGGCCGGCATCCTCAACCGCTGCGCCCGGCTCATCCTCGTCGACGACAGGGGCGGCGTGGTCGCCACCCACTCGCCGGACATCAGGCACCCGCTTTTTCAAAAACT
Organism: uncultured Eubacteriales bacterium; assembly: GCA_964576265.1. GTDB lineage: Bacteria > Acidobacteriota > Aminicenantia > Aminicenantales > UBA8522 > CAZNVB01. The sequence continues at coordinate 22,897 of CAZNVB010000302.1, forward strand.
CGGCGAGGCGCGCGAATATTACTGGGATATTTATAAGGAAAAAGCAAAGATTCCCGCCGGCCTGAAGCTCTCCAAGTACGTTCTTTAGAAAAGGGTAAAGTTCGGCGCGAACCGCTCCTTTCTCCTCCGAACCCCCCTCCAGCCGAACCGGTGCTTGATCAATTGACAATTCATCGTCTCGTTTTTCTCCTTCTGGTCCTTGAAGCTCTCTTTTTTCGGCCTCACGGCTTTTCCTTTGTTTCTTCAAATCGGAGTTCAAGCAGGCCACACTTCGAGTGTCGATGGATCTCCCTGTTTCGGCTCAAAGTTCCTTTCCAGCAGCACTCTTGATTCTCTGGATGACGCGGCCGGTTTTCCAGTCCTGGACGATCTGTTTGACCGTCCCGTCGGGCAGGCGCTCTTCTTTGATGAGGGAATAGCGGCCGCGGCGAACTTTCTTCAACGCTTCGGCCGGCAGCCGTTTTGCCTCGGCGGACCAGCGCTCGAGCTTGACCGGCTCCCAGCGTTTGCTCTTCGCCGACTTGTAGCAGGAATCCATGACGGCGTTGACGATGTAGCCGTCGAGAAACGTCTCCATCGGCTTCCGGCCCGTATCCAAGGCGTCGAACATGTCTTTGAACATATTCGTGTAGCCCAGCTCGTGGACTTCGTCGCCCACAGGAAAGAGCCAGCCCTTTTCCGTTTCCGCCTTTTCCGCCACATAGCCTCCCGAACCGGCTGCCGTGAACATCTCGTAACCGGTCCGGAGGAAGTGGTTCAGCCAGATCGTCCCTTCCGTGCCGGCGACTTCATCGCGCAGGTCCATGCCGCCGCGGAATGTCCAGCTGACTTCGAACTGGCCGACGGCGCGGTTTTCGAAGCGGATGAGGGCGATCGCCGAGTCCTCGGCGGCGATCGGATGGACGAGGGTATCGGCCAGGCACATGGCCTCGACCGGACGGACATCTTTGCCGATAAAACTGCGGATGATTTCGATGCAGTGGCAGGCCAGGTCGACGATGGCCCCGCCGCCGGCGAGCTTTTTATCCCAGAACCAGGCGCTGTGCGGACCGGAATGGGTCTCGCGCGAGCGAACCCAGAGGATTTTTCCCAGCGCTCCGGCCTTGACGGAGGCGATCGATTTCAGCGTTTTTGGGGTATAGACCAGGTCCTCGAGATAGCCAGAAAAGACGCCCGCTTTGCCGACGGCATCCATGATCTCGAGCGCCTCGGCTGCGTTCCGGGCGAGAGGCTTGGTGCAGAGAACGGCCTTGCCCGCTTGAGCGGCCATGGTCACGGCTTTTTTATGGAGATAATTGGGCAGGCCGACGACGACGACATCGGTCTCCGGATCTTCGATCGCCTTTTTCAAGCTGGAGGTCCATTTGGGAATCCCCCATTTTTGGGCGAAGGCCTTCGCTTCTTCGTCAGTCAGAGCGCAGATCGTCCGGACGCGGTCCCGGCTGCGCTGGCCGTGGATCGCCGCCGTATAAAACGTGCCGATCAAGCCGGCCCCGAGAAGAGAAATCTGATGTCCGCTCTTCATGTTTCCTCTTTCCTCCCCGAATTCATGATTTTCCTCAGGAGAAAAACCGCGCTTATTCTAATGCACGGTCCTTCAAGCGGTCAAGAAATTTGACGCTCGAAGCGGGCCTGCCGCTTGCAAGATCCCCCCGGAACAGGGGAGAGAGGATATTTCTCTGTGGTCCGGGGACGCGCCGGCGCCCGGCCCTCTTCATCGAGGATCGCGGAATCGAAATTTTTTCCGAGGTTCCAGGCGAGGGAGTTTGTTTTTGAGTCTGGCCGCGGCTCCGGATTTATTGTAAACTCAGGGAGCCATGCGTTTTCCTGAAGACACAGATGAGATCACTCCGATTGAGGACCTGTTCGTCTACCATATCTTCGGTGAACCTCCGGATCTCAGGAAGTGGCGAGCGCGGCCGGAGAGTTATCGCCTCGAAATCCGGGGCCGAGTGGCTTCTCCGAAAACCTTCACTCTCAAGGAAATTCAAGAGTTGTTTGAACCTTTCAGGGCGACCGTGATCCTCCAGTGCATGACCCGGGTCCACTGGGGGAGAGTTCGGGTGAAGGGCGCTCGTCTTCTTGATGTCATTGAGGCCGCCGTGCCGGAGCCCGGCGCGTTCAAGATCGCTTTTTTCGGGGCAGAAGGGTTCGCCACAGATCTCTTCTTCGAAGAAGTCCGAGCCGAGCCGGGCCGTTTTCTTCTGGCCTATGAAATGAACGGTCGTCCTCTCGCAGCCGACCATGGGTTTCCCCTGCGTGTCGTAGCGGAGGGAAAATACGCTTATAAATGGTGCAAATGGCTGACCGCCATCGAACTTGCGGATTACGATTTCAAAGGCCATTATGAGGGGAAGAGGGGCTGGTCGGACCGGGCCACCCGAGGTCAGCCGGTCTTTTAAGGGCGAACCGGTCGCATTCTTTTCTATTTCACAATTGGTGCGGAGATGTTGCCGCGATCACGTTTGGACATTGGCAAAGGGAGAGCTGGTCTTTCCCCAATTTCCCTAAAGAAAAAGAAGACCGATGATATGGCGAAGTGAAGGTCTGGGCTGAGCGAGGGGGAGCGACTGGAGATCGTGAACCTCAGCCCGCCTGTGGGCGCTGCCATTTCGCCCCCGGGCAAGACGTTTAGCGGATGAGGCCGAGAAGATAGAGAATGGCAAGGATCGCCGGCTGATGGGCGATATAGATCCATAGAGAGTAGCGGCCCGCGATATTAATAAAAGTGACTGGAAGAGGCCTCGGGATGAGGCTTTTTCTCCCGCCATAAACGGATTTCCCCAGAGCGCTACCCCAGAGGAAGATCCCGAACCAGGGAAAAAGCGGGAAATAATCGAACGATTGAAAGAAAGAACTGTGGATTCCGAAAGGAAGGAGCCATTCGGAATGGATCGTCACGCCTCTCAGGGCGACAGGCAGGGCGGCACTGACGGCAAGGACGACGGCTCCCGTCCCCGCGCATACCGAAGCGGCAGCTTCCTGAAAGACAAGCCCGTAAAGGAGAATAGAAACGCCCAGGCAATGAAGGATCCCGAAATAGATCGCGGATGCCGGGTCGAAGACGAATGTCACCGCGGTGATGAGAAAAGCGAAGGCGATCAACCGCAGGGCGCGGCGAATGTTCCCCCGGCTTAAGGTGCTGCTGATTCCAGAAAGGACGACGAAGAGTCCGGCGAAGAAATATTGGGCGGCCATCCAGGCGGGGGTGGAGAGATTCGTCGAGAAGCCGAGGAAGGACGAAAAGCCCGCCATCGCCCCAAGATCGTAGAGAAGGTGATAGCCGACCATGAGGATGATTGAAAAACCGCGGAGAAAGTCAATCTCCCAGATCCGGGGCGGCCTCTTTGGAGCCGCGTCAGCCGCGTTTTGGGGGAGGGCTTGTTGCCCGATCTCATGGTCAGAAGCTTGTTGCCGGGACATGAGAGCCGAATTATCGCACCGGTCGGCCTGACAGTCAAACCGACTTTTGCAGCTGAGGCACGAGATTTCGGAGCAAGGTTTCCGTTCTTTCGGAAAGGCCCGGCTCTTTGAGGCCCCTTAGGTTTTTCCTGGCGACCATTTCGGCTTCGGACGGCTCTTCGGCCGAAGGGTTTGTCGCGTCCGCTACCCAAACACCAGCCGGGTGATCTGTTCTTAACTTCTGACATCCAGCGCCGGCAATTATTTTTGCCGCCGCCGTCCAGGATATCGTATTCATTCGGTCGTAAAAAAAAAACGGACGGCCTGACGCCCGGGGCCGACATCAGCTGCGCGACGGTCGGGAAGTGACTTGAAGCCAGATCCCCTGGTCCCAGATCCAGTTGCCGCTTTCCCCGAAATCGACCCAAACCTGCTCACATCCGTTGCCATGTCCGTCGAACGCAAAGATAGATTTTGCTTTTTGCGGATGGATTCTATTCCAGGTTCCGCCGTCATAAATCCACAGACCAAGATGATCGAGGTCAACGATCAACTCGTCAAGGCCATCTCCGTCGATATCTGCGGGGCAAAAAAGATCGCTCTGGACGTCACGCAGACTCATCCAGGTCTCCTGTTTCCAGAGCCATAGTCCTCTCGAATCATAACTGACGACGATCTCTTGATAGTTTTTCGAGTGGAGATGAGCCAAACAGACGAGGTTTGGATCGGCATCGGAGACGGATGACCAGTGCCCATCTTCCCATATCCAGAGACCGAAAGAATGAAAGTCCACGACGATCTCGAAGTCACCGTCTCCGTCCAGATCACCGGTGATCAGGGAGTCGGCGTTGAGAGGGCTCAATTGAGTCCAGTGCCCGCTTTCCCAAATCCACAACCCCTTCTCGCCGAAATCGCCTACGATCTCCTCAACTCTGTTACCGTCCAGGTCGGCCGAGCTGATCATCTCGGCGGGAATCTGGGTGAGTGGTTTCCAGTCTTTGCCGTTCCACCACCACACGCCAGAGGCGTCGAAGCTCGCAATCACGTCGTCTGTTTCTCCATGGGCAGGCCGACGGATTGTGGCCAAGCACCGAGCGCTCTTCGAACTGAGATGAATCCAAGTGCTTTGCCAGAGCCAAAGGCCTCCGATCCTGAAATTGGTGACGACGCCGTCACGTGGATCTCCCGGCCTCGGCAGCAAACCATTGGCGTCGTTCATGGAGAGACAAGTCCACGATCCTTGTTTCCACAGCCAAACGCCGTCGGAGTCAAGATCGACGGCCGCCTCTTCAACGCCGTCGCCATCAAAATCGCCGGCGGCATGTTTGGCCCCCGTTACGAAGAGATCGGGGGTATGGACTTCGAATGCTTTTTCCTCATACCGGATTCCGTATTCCGTGTAATCAGGAAAAGAACGGACATCGCTCAGGTTGAAGAAAGGAAGCGCCCGGGTGTCGATGACAAGGGATTTGACGATGCCCTGCCGGTGGATTCCGTTTAAGGCCAAGCTCAACGATGGCAGGGCATAACTGCAATTGAATTTCTCCCCGGCTAAGGAGGTGTCCGTTAAATCGATCATCCCCTGCTTCGAGTCGAGTTCCCTGATCAACAGACGGTCGTAATCGAGCCATCTATGGCAAGCGAAAATTTGGAAGAAGATGTTCCAGACAAGAAATAAGATGAAGGCAAGACTCCCTGTTTTCAAGGCGAAGCGGCGAAGGCCGATCTGGTTTTTTCCCCCAGCAGTCCGATGGAAAATAAGGATGATAAGCCCGACTCCTGCCGGTACGACCATGTTCAGAAAACGCATTTGATAGTGGGTCTCCGGAGAGAAAATCAATTTCCCGAAAAACGTCAGCCCGGCCAATAGACTTCCCCCTGCGAGAATCATGGCCAGCGAGCTGAATTGGGTAATCTGTTTGAGTCGCCGACCGGATGGGGCGAAAGCCGCCGCCAGGAGTCCGCCGAGGAATAAGCCAAAAACAAAGCTGGAGGCGAGAAAGCCGCTATTCGCCATAAAATCGAGTTTTTTTAGGGAGAGGATCAATCCCGCCAGATTCTGTTTATCACGGGGCTGGAGGATGGAGATTGCCGAGATGATGGAACTTGAGAAAAACAAGAAAAGACAAGTGAAGAAAATCGTTTGATCCAGGTGACCAAGCTGGCGGCGGATTTTTAGGAACTGCAGAATGCCCGTCAGGGCTAATATCAGACCCAGCAAAACGAAGGATTCATAAAGTCGGATGGAAAGAAAGGAGAAGAGGAGCAAAGCGGCCTTTTTTCCGTTCGGAAAATCGTCGTTGATTGTGATCAGGAGGCTCAAGATGATCCAAAATACGGCTGTCGCAACCTGGCTTTCTGAAATGATATGGAATGATGTGTTGATCGACAGATATAAACCAGCCACCAGGAGAAGGATAAGAAAGATTTCTTCACCTTCCCGGAACATCAGGAGGGCTGCAACCAGAATCCCGACGAAGGGAATGAGATGGAGCGTCGCGCCAAAGAAAAAGGAAAGGATCTCGATCGACCTGATTTTCAATAACCGAATCGCTGCCACTAGAGGAAATTGGGAAATATCCTGGGCGAATTGTCTCGGCCAGTCAAACCTCAGGACGTCTTGATTTTTCAGAATCCCCATAAAAAAATGTGCCCCGTCGGCATAGAGCGACTTGTGTGATTTCACTTGGAGCGGAAAAAGGATCAGGGCTTGAAGGAGAAAGATTCCGATGACGATATGCCCCAGATCGAGACGGTTGTTTTTCTTATCTTTTTGGCCCCAGAGCCGGACCGGCTTTTTCATTGGTTCTTAAAAATCCTGAGACTAAGTCAACGATTGTCTGAACACAGAAACATGATGATGAATGCTCTTAATCTTCCGACCCAACGGAACGATCATTCGGATACCCGCTTCACTCCTTCTGATCGTTGAGGATCGTAAATCCAAGTGCAGAGAGATGTCAAGGAAGAGGGCAGGAGATTTTCCCTAGCTCGATCTGAAGGCTTTCGTCAGTCGGCGCAGGCTTGCCTGAAATTCTCGGCCGCCCGGTGGATTTCCTCGTCGGATGAATCGATGTCGATCCCGAATCCCGCGCCCAGTCCGGCATCGACCACCCCGACGCTGAGGTTGATCGCCCGGCTGAGGATGCTGTCTGTTTTCGGGTATGCGCCTTTGCCGTAGGGCAGGCCTCCCTCCTTAAGATAACGGTTGAACTGCTCCATGTTCGCATAGACGTGCCAGCCGCTCCGGTCCACCGTTGTCGTGCCCAGAGAGCGGCTGACGCGGGCCGCTCTTTCCGGATCGTCGAACAGAACGGTCAGGATGGTGGCGCACTCGCCCGCCTCGTCGTTCAGTTGGCGGAACCGGAGCCCGGGGACATCTCTGATCAGGTCTTTGAATTTTTTCTTTTTTTCCCGAAGGACGGCGACGATCCGGTCGAGTTTCCTGATTTGCGCCAGGGCGACGGCGCCGGTGAGCTCATTCATCCGGAAATTCATCCCCAGGACGCTCCGTTCGCCGATCTCGACTCCCGCCCGAAGAGGAGAATGGCCCTGGTCATGAAACCCGAAGGCGAGCGCATAGAGCCTTTCATTATCGGTGACGACGGCTCCGCCGTCGCCCGCGGTTACCGTCTTAAAGACATTCAGGGAAAAGGCGCCGATTTCGCCGATCGTTCCGAGCCTCCGACCGTGGTAAGAACCGCCGTTCGCCTGACAGACATCCTCGATCACCCGGAGGCCGCGTTTCTTAGCCAGGGCCATAATTTCGTCCATGGCACAGGGATTCCCCAGCATATGGACCGGCATGATCGCTTTGCTGCGCCGGCTGAGGCGCTGCTCGATGTCGGCCGGATCGATGTTCAGGCTCTCATCGATTTCCGTCAGCACGGGAACGCCGCCGGCATGAATGATCGCGCTGTAGGTGGCGATGAAGGTGTACGCCGGGACGATGACCTCGTTGCCCGGCTCGATGCCCAGGGCCTTGAGAGCGACGAGAAGAGCCCCGCTGCCGGAGCTCGTTCCCAGGGCAAACCGGACGCCGCAGAGAGCGGCGAATTCCTTCTCGAAATCATAAACCTTGTGCTTGAAAGAAGGGTCGTCCAGGCTTCCATAGCGAAAAAGATGCCCCGATTCGAGGACTTCCAGAACTTCGTTGATTTCTTCTTTCCCGATCCATTGACTTCCCGGTCCGGCCATTGATTTTCCTCCATTTCTTCCCGCCCCACGCCTGCTCGGCCGAGGAGGGAGCCCGGGCCTGCCGCGCCAGGAAGATCTTACCAGAAAACGGCGTAGATGACGATAAAGAAAGCGACCACGGCGGCAAACCAGACACTGACCCGTTTCCACCACGGGTAGCCGCGGCGCTTTTCTTCTTCCGGGCCGTACTTGTATCCCCATCCGACTTCGCCGATGAACTGCTCTGAGCTGATGCTCGCCGCGATCAGCGAAAAACCGATGACATACCAGGGGAGCGCTCTGCCGGCGAGGAAAAAATGGGTTGTGTCCTTGTGGCCTTTCCGGCCGGTAAGGAATCCGATCGTCACGATCCCGGCAAGATAAAGGATAAACGTGCCGACCTCAAGCGCCGTCAGGCCTGTCCCGATCAATCGCTTTTCTCCGCTTGCCGCTCGTCAGCGTGACCGGACGATGAACTCGCCGCTCAGGCGAAGGTCAGCGGACGAGCGGCCGATAAAAACCCTGAATTTTCCCGGCTCGACGACCGGCTTGAGATGGTGGTCGAGAAGAGACAGATCGCGGGGGAAAAGCTCGAAGCGAACGGTCTTTTTTTCCCCGGGCTCGAGCCCGACTTTGGCAAATCCTCTGAGCGCCAGAACCGGTGTGGAAACGGAACTGATGACGTCCTGGATGTAGAGTTGAACGATTTCCCGGCCGAAGCTGCTTCCCGTGTTCCGGATGTCGGCACTGACGACGATCGAACCGGAAGGCCCGATCTCCGCCGGGCTGAGCTGGAGGTTGCTGTATTCGAATGTCGTGTAGCTCAGGCCGTGCCCGAAAGGATAGAGCGGCCGCGGGTCGAGGTCGACATAAGGTTTTCCCCATCCTTCCGCGAGCCAGTAGGCTTTCGATTTTTTGGCGTTGTAGTAAACCGGGAGCTGGCCGGCATGGCGGGGAAATGTGACGGGCAGTTTGCCGCAGGGATTCCAATCTCCGAACAGGACCTCGGCCACGGCTCGCCCGCCTTTCTCGCCGCAGACCCAGGCTTCGATGATCGCCGGCGCGCGTTCGGCGATGTTGCGGACGGCCAGAGGCCGGCCATTGACGAGAACAACAACGGTCGGGGTGCCCGTGCCCGCGACCGCCCGCACAAGCTCATCCTGAAGCCCGGTCAGCTCCAGGGTGGCCGCGTCGAAGCCCTCGCCGCTCGTTCCTTTCTTGCCTTCCTTCTTCCATTCGTTCTCGCCCACGACGACGATCGCCGCCTCCGCTCCGGCCGCCGCTCGGCGGGCCGCTTCGATTTCGTTGAGCTCCGAACCGATGGCGTCGCAGCCTTTGACATAGGCGACTCGGGTCCGGGGGGAGACGATGGCCCGGACGCCTTCGAGGACGGTCGTGATCTCCTGGATGACCTCCTCGGCGACATAATCGCCGAGCTGATTGAGGGAGTCGTCCGCGTTCGGGCCGATGACGGCGACGGATGGAATGTCCTTGCGGAGGGGAAGAAGATTTCCCTCGTTCTTTAGCAGGACGATTCCCTCCCGGGCGGCCTCGAGGGCGAGCTCCTGATGCTCGACGCTGTGGACGACTTTTTCCGCCCGATCCGGGTCGGCGAAGGGATTCTCGAAGAGCCCGAGAAGGAATTTCTGGCGCAGGATGCGACCGACCGCCCGATCGACAAGAGCCATCGGAACCTTCCCTTCTTTGACCGAGGCGACAAGGTCCTGCATGTATCCTGATTCAAAGGAAATCCCCACGTCGACTCCCGCCCGGATGGCCATCTGGCCGGCCTCCTTTTGAGTCTCGGCCAAACCCTCGTAAACCAGCGTTCCGATGCCGCCGCCCTCCGAAAGGACAAGGCCTTGGAAACCGAGCTCATGGCGCAAGATTTCATCCAGGATTTTCTCCGAGGCATGGACGGGAAGACCGTCGATCGCCGGATAGGTGGCCATCACCCCGAGGCCGCCGGCGTCCTTGATCCCGGCTTCCCACGGCGGGAGAAAAATTTCCCGCAGCGTTCGCTCGGAGATCTCCATGGCGCCGCGCTCGAGCCCGCTCACAGGCTGACTCTGGCCGGGATAATGGCACAACCCCGCGACGACCTTGTCGGGCGCTCTGAGATCATTTCCCTGGACGGCTTTGACGATCGTCTCGGCGAACCGGGCGCAGAGATACGGATCCTCGCTGTAGGCTTCCATGTTGCGGCCGAGGCGGGGGTCGCGGATGGGCTCGACGACCAGGGTAAAAATCTGATGGACGCCGATCGCCCTCGCTTCCTTTGCTGCGGCGGCGTAGACCCGAGAGATGAGATCCAGGTTCCAGGTGCTGCCAAGCGCCGGGCCCTCGGGAAAGATGGTCGCTCCGGAACACATCAGCCCGTGCGTGCCCTCCTCGGTCTCGAGGAGAGGAATCCCGAGGCGCGTTTCTTTGAGGGCGATCTGCTGGAGGCCGTTCAGAAATTCGGCCTGCTGGCGCGTTCCCTCATGGAGAATCGTGTTGGGAAGGGTGAAAAATCCGCCTCCCGGGCCGAAATCCGGAAGATAGGTTCCGGCGGCGAATTTTCGGCAGGCTTCCATTTTTTCCGGAATCGTCTGGCCGAGCTCGGACTCGTAGACGCAGGGCATGTTCATCTGTCCGATCTTTTCCTCCAGGGTCATGCGGCCGAGCAGGTCGGCGACGCGCTTCTCGACGGGTTTGGAGGAATCCAGATAGACCGGCCTTCCTGTTTTCGTGCTCTCAGCACAATTGTCAAGAAAACACAGGAAAGCGATCGGGCCGACGCCGAGCATCGAGCTAAGAAACCACCGGAGAAACCATCGCCTTTGAGTTGCTCTCTTCATGGCCATCCCCTTCGAGCATACTTTGCTCTTTTCCATCCGACAAACATACAGCCAATCAATCAATCAATCAATCAATCAATCAATCAATCTGTCGATAGTTCATTCACGAATTGTTCTCTAAAGGAAGGAAATGTTCACGGTCAGCGAACATGCCCAGCGGCTTGACGCAGAGAGCTGCTTGTGGGGGCGGCCCAGGCGGCGTGACCGCTCTGTCAGAGAGCGCAGGTTTCTGACTTGCCCGAGGAGATCGGCCGGAAACAGCGGATTCTTCTTCTTGTCGTCCCAGTACTGGTGCTCCTTTTCCTTCTCCATTATCCATGAACTCCTTTTTTTTCGGACAACGCCCGCTCTTTCAGGGTCAATCTTTTCGGACCATGCGGATGTAGCGGGCGATGTTGCCGACGGTGTCGATCCAGAGGCCGCTGGCCGGGTCTCGGGCATATCGGCACAGGCTTTCCAGCGCCGACGCCAGCGTCGTCTGATAGGCCTTACCGCCGATCTCATGCCCGGCGAGAATGAGCCAGCGGCCTTCCCCGGCGGCCTGATCGACGAGGGCTTTGACCTGGGAGAAAGTTTTCTCGTCGCTCTCCATGGCTAAAAGCTGAGCCGGGTCGCAAAACGCCGGGTCGTTGGCCCCCTCGCTCAGCCACAAGCGGCCGGTCAGGAACCGAGCGGCGACGAGCGGAACATAGCTTTCGACCTTTTTTCCCCGGCCGATGAAAGTCTGGCCGCAGGGATAGGCGAAGCTCTCCGGTCTGACGCCCAGGAGCTTTTCGATCTCCTGGCCGGCTCCGTCGAGTTCCTGCGCCATCCGCCCGAGTGTCATCTCTTCGAGAGCCCTGAAGCGGAAGGCAAAGTAACTCCCTGTGCAGGGATGGGTCATCGTATGGTTTCCAATTTCGTGGCCGTTCCGGACGGCCTTTTTCCATCCCTCGAGGCGCTCCCCGATCCTGTCCGGAGAGACGTAAAAAGTCGCTTTGACTCCGTAGCGGTCGAGAATCGGAATTCCCACGTCAATCTGGCTGGGCCGCGCGTCGTCGAAGGTCAGGCTGAGCGCGGTTCTTTTTCCTTCGGGCCAGGGAAACTTTTCTGTGTTCGGGTTTATTTTTGCGGCTGCCTGATCCTGTGTCCCGAGCATCCCGATCAGACTGATTGAGAGAAAGAGACCAAAAGACAGCGCATTTTTTCTTTTTTTCATGGAGGTTATCCTCACCGTCGGCGAGCCGAGAAGCGCCATGGAATTCACTTCGCTTCCATCTTATGGAATTCCGCCAGCGGTTGGCAACAGAAAATGATTTGACGAGACGCGGCGGTGAATCGAGACCTTCTCCGATCGGGCGGGCGAAGGCGATCCCATGGGACATCCGGCGTCGCTCCGTCCGTTGTCTTGACATCTTCGATCGGCCAGGAATATATTTTGGCTGTGGTCGCGTCAAGAGAGAATGGCATGAGGGGGAAATTTCCGGAAAATTAAAAATAGGAGAAGACGGTGAAAGAACAAGAGAAGCGATCTGAAATTCCGATCGGCTGCGCCCTCGGCGGCCTGAGCCGGCGTCGGTTTCTGGCCGGCTGTGCCGCTTGGGCCGGAGCGGCGGGCCTTGCCGGAATGCCGAAATGGCTCAAAGCGTCGGGAAGCAAAAGCCCGCGCCTCCGGGTGATCTACGCCCTTCATGGTCCCAAGCAGGAAGTCCCGGACTGGCCGAATAAGGGCTTCGATTTCGTGCCGGTAATGGAACAGAAAAACGCCGCCCTGGCCAATCGCTTTAAAAATTTCACTTTCCTCCCTTGCCTGGCGACGGGGGAGGAAGAGGCAAAGAAAATCTTGGAGCAAGACAAATCCGAACACATCGACGGTTATATCGTCTTCCAGATGAACTGCTGGAACAAGGTCGTCCAAACCATGGTCGCTTCAGGGAAGCCGGTACTTTATGTCGATTTCCAGTTTGCCGGAAGCGGCGGCTTCCTCGTCTACACGGCCGGATTGCTTCGTGCCGGAACGACCAACCTCGGGTTTGTCGGATCATCTCGCGACGAGGATCTCTTCGCCGCTGTTCGGTGCTTCGAAGAGGCGAAGGCTCTTGGGCCGTCCTACGATTTTGCGGCGGCGACCTCGAAAATTCGGGTGGCCAGGACGCCCCGTCCCAAGGATTTCTCTTGCAAGCCGGACCAACTTGAACTTCTTTCAACCGGCGAGACGATTCGCCGGATGAAAGCCTCGAAGATCATTGCCGTTCGCGGCCCGGAACCCCAGCCTGGAGCCGAAGTCATGAGCATTCCTGTGGTTTTCATCCCGTTTTCCGAACTCAACGATGCCTGGGCGGCGGCGGACAAGGACGAGGCGCGAGAGATCGCCGAAAAATGGATCAAATCGGCCGTCCTCGTCGAAGGTGTTTCCCGGGAGGAAATCGTCAACTCGGCCGCCATGTATCTCGGCGAGAAGGCCGTCCTCAAAAAATATGGGGCGAATGCCATCACCATCAACTGCCTGGGCGGCTTCTACGGCGGGCATATCCACGCTTATCCCTGCCTCGGCTTCCACGAGCTTCTGAACGAAGGGCTTGTCGGAGGTTGCGAATGCGATGTGCCCTCCACCGCGGCGATGGTCGCGGTGGGGACGCTGGCCGGAGGTCGGCCCGGCTACATTTCCGACCCGGTCATCGACACGGCCAAGCGCCAGATCATCTATGCCCACTGTGTGGCTTCGAACCGAGTGTTTGGCCCGAAGGGGCCTGCCAATCCCTTTGAGATCCTGACTCACTCTGAAGACCGGCAGGGCGCCTCGGTCCGATCGATCCTTCCTTCGGGCTATCTGACGACGAGCGTCGAAATTTCTGATCCCAGGAAAGAAATCCTTCTTCACCAAGCGAAGACGGTCGGCAACGACCCGGACGATCGGGCTTGTCGGACGAAGCTCTGCGCCGAGCCGGTGGGTGATATAGAGAAGCTCTTTACGATGTGGGACAAATGGGGCTGGCACCGGGTCACATTCTACGGCGACCTCAAGAAACCCGTTCATGATCTGGCCGCCGGCTTAGGCTGGACGGTGGTTGAGGAAGCGTAGCCCGGAAAGCTATTTAGGAATCTTCCACAGCGCGGCCAGACACTTGGCGCTTTGGGGCGCGTTTTTCAAATCGTCAACTTGATAAAAAAGGCTGACGATGTGGCCGGCGGCGGTTTCAACCGAGCTCGGATAGCCGCAATCGGTGTTCGCGGCGGTTTCAGCGAGAATAATCATTCGGTCCTTATCCCAGGTCTTCCCGCCGTCCCCGCTCAAAAGCGCTCGCGCTCCCATGGGAGCGTTTCGTTCCCCATAGGTCATCAAGACCTTGCCGTTGCGAAGCAGAATCAGGTCCGCCGGATGCTCATTGTCTTCGGTCACTCGGACGGGCGGACTCCAGGTTCTTCCGCCGTCCGCTGAATGGGTCACTGCAGTATGCCCGCCGGGCTCCGACCGCATGGCGGCAAGAAGCCGGCCGTCGGCAAGTTCGAGGATTGCGGTTTCGTTGTAATGCCTGCCGATGAGTGATGGCTCTCCCCAGGTTTTTCCGCCGTCCCGGGACCGGAAAATGTAGCTTTCGTTTCCCCGGCCGTCGAAGAATTCAAAATAGACGGCCATGACCACCGTCCCATCCTTAAGCTCGATGATCTTGCCGTAAGGGGAGACGGCGCCGTTGCCTTGATAGAACGAATAAATCCCCGGGTCGCGCACGGGCTTGGTCCACGTTTTGCCTTTGTCTTTTGAGCGCATGAGATAGACGCCGTCGAACACTCGATCCTCTCTCTTGGGCGGGAGCCTTAGACCGTCCGCTTCATAGCCGCTGAGAACGGCATAGGCAAGAAGGATCGTTCCGTCCTTAAGCTGACCCAGGGCGGGGTTGCGGTCGTCCTCAGGGCTGTCGACGACGGTCCAGGGCTTTGACCAGTTCCGGCCTTGATCGCCGGAGATCACAAGATCCAGCCGGCCGGCGCGGTCGATATGCGAGCCACCGCCGCGCAGAACGACGAGAATTTCGCCGCTCTCGAGCCGGATGGCCACCGGAAAATAACCGCCTCCCTCGACGACCGTGACGTGATCGATCGATGCGGCGAGCAAAGCCCCGGCGGCGGCGACTGCGGCGAGAACGAGAAAAACCGCGCTAGATCGCTTATCCTTTGGTTTTTTTCCTGATCGAATCATCGGACGCTTCCTTTCATTTTAGAGGTTTGACTCATGGATTCGCCCTGGGTGTCGACCAAGGCGACAGAATTAAGTTTAAGCAGGAATTCTTCTCCATTCGAGACATCAATATATTTTTTTCACCCTGTGGAGTCAATAGGTGATTGAGTTCGGACGGCAGAGGAACCTTTCGGCCGTTTTGAGCGTATTAAGAAGAGAACGCGGATCGAGTTCGAGCTCATGAAGTCTGGAGGCATGTTCATGACGATTGAGAAGAAAATGAAGACGAAAATCAAGACTCTGGCAATTTTTTCCTCGACCTTGTTTATTCTTGCACTGACCCGAGCAGCCGAAGCGGGGGAGAAAAAGCCGTCTCCGGGCCAGGCCGAGCAAAAAATCGTCCGAGCGATCAGGGCCGACGAGCCGATCGCCGTCGACGGCCGGCTGGAGGAAAAAATCTGGCAAAGTCCCGCCGTCAGCGGATTCACTCAGAGCGATCCGAACGACGGCCAACCTTCGAGCGAAGAAACTCGAGTTTGGGTTGCCTATGACGACAAAGCCCTGTACGTCGCTGCATTTTGCTGCGATTCGAACCCCAAGGAGATTGTCGGCCGCCTGGGCCGGCGCGATTCTCAGGTGCATTCCGATTGGTTCATGTTCGCCGTCGACCCCTATTATGACCGGCGAAGCGGCTATCTCTTCGGCGTCAACCCCGCCGGATCGATCATCGACCAGGCTCTCTCCAACGACGTCAATGAGGATGAATCCTGGGACGGTGTCTGGGAAGGTCGAGCGGAAATGAACGGCCAAGGGTGGACGGTGGAAATGAAGATCCCGTTCAATCAGCTTCGTTTTCCGAAAAAAGAAGAATATATCTGGGGAGTTAATTTTACGCGGATCATTAAAAGAAAAAATGAGCGGGCGATGTTCTCCTGGGTGCCGAAGAATGAAGTGGCCTATGTCTCGCGTTTTGCCAGGCTCGAGGGCATTCGCAACATCCACCCCGGAACTCATGTCGAGTTTCTGCCTTACGCCGTCGGGATGGCCCAGTTCCGGCCCGAGGAGCCGGGGAATCCGTTCGAAACCGGACGGAGATCTTCAGGGAACTCCGGTTTCGACCTCAAGGTCGGGCTCAAGAGCAATCTGACGCTCGACGCGACTTTCAACCCGGATTTCGGCCAGGTCGAGGTCGATCCTGCCGTCGTCAACCTTTCAGCTTATGAAACCTATTATCAGGAAAAGAGGCCGTTCTTTATCGAGGGGGCATCGATCTTCAACGGGTTCGGTCGCGGCGGCATCTACATCAACGCGGACATCAACTGGCCCAGTCCGAGATTCTTTTACAGCCGCCGGATCGGCCGCGCTCCCCAGGGATATGTCACCAAAGAAGGGGATTATGTCCGCGTTCCGGATCGCACCACGATCCTCGGAGCGGCGAAGATCACCGGCAAGCTCGGCGGCTGGAATATCGGATTCGTCAATGCCCTGACCGCCAGAGAGCAGGCTGAAATCGACATGTCGGGCGAGCGCTTCCATGAGGTCGTCGAGCCGTTCACCTACTATGGGGTTTTCAGGGCCCAGAAGGACGTGAATCAGGGGCAGCAGGGATTCGGCTGGATGGTCACCGGTCTCGGCCGCGACCTCGACAGCGCGATGCTCGGCCGCGTCCTGAGCAAAAACGCCTTCAGCCTGGCCTTCGACGGCTGGAGCTTCTTGGATGAAAAACGGAATTATGTCATCGGCGGCTGGGTCGGCGGAACACGGGTCGAGGGCTCGAGAGAGAATATCCTCCGGCTCCAGAAATCATCGATGCATTATTACCAGCGGCCGGACGCGGACCACGTCGAGGTCGACCCCCAGGCGACCTCGCTCAGCGGTTGGGGCGGGCGCCTGACCGTCGGCAAGCAGGGCGGCAATTCGCTCCTGCTTTTTTCTCTGGGCGCTCTTTCGCCGGGATTCGATCCCAACGATATCGGCTTTCAATCGTCCGGCTCCGACGTGATCAACATGCAGTTCATTCCCGGTTACCAGTGGACCAAGCCGGGAAAAATCTTTCAGCAGGTCATACTCGCTGGAGGTGTTTTTAGAAACTATGATTTCGGCGGCAACAAGATCTGGGATGGAGCTTTCGTCCTTGCAGAGGGCATGTTCCGCAACTTCTGGCGGTTCCGCTTCATGGCCGCTTTTAACCCGGAGACCATCAGCAACCGGCTGACCAGAGGCGGACCGCTGGCCTTAATTCCCTGGGGATATCAGTTTAATCTGGGGTTGGAGACCGACAGTCGCAAGCCGATCGTCCTGGAATCCTCCGGGACAGTGTATTCGCGACCCGATGAGGGCGCGGAATGGCAGGCCGAAATCTCTTTCGTCTGGAAGCCGCGCTCGAACCTGAGCCTGTCTTTCGGGCCGGAGCTTATGCGTGAAAAGACGGAAATCCAGTGGGTCACCCGAGTCGGCGATCCTCTGATGACGTCGACCTATGGAACGCGTTATATCTTCGGCCGCATCGACCAGAAGATCATCTCGGCCGAGGTCAGATTGAACTGGACTTTCACGCCCCGGCTCAGCCTGCAGGCCTATCTCCAGCCGTTTATCGGCGTCGGAACGTACAGCCGGTTTAAGGAATTGGCTCGGCCCAAAACACGCCGCTACAATATTTATGGAGAGGCAGAATCAACGATCGAATACCGGGACGGCCGCTACATCGTCGATCCCGACGGCGCCGGCCCGGCAGCCGCCTTTTCTTTCGGCAATCCTGATTTCAATGTCAAATCGCTCCGGGGAACTGTCGTCCTCCGCTGGGAGTACCTGCCCGGATCTTTGCTCTATTTCGTCTGGACGCAGAACCGGGCCGACTATGCTCATCCCGGAGATTTCAGGCTGCGCCGTGATCTCGGGGATTTGCTGACCGCGCCCGGCGATAACATTTTTCTGATCAAATTTTCTTATCGCTGGAGCCTTTAGGCATGCGACTTAGAGCGGCCGGAGAAGGCCGGTCTATTTTTGCCTTCCTCCCTTCGCCGCCCAATCGTCGAGGGTTTGCCACTCCGAGATCATGGTCACGCCCTCGGCCCTGGCCACCTGAATAAACCAATCCAGCAATTCCTGCCGTGTGCTCGGCCACGGCCAGGCTTTTCTCCGCTTCCCGGCTTCCTGGCGCAATTCTTCCCAGCGGACAAGGACGACATAAACCACAGGCATTTGAACCCGGCGGATGCGTCTCTCATACTCGACGAGACCGCCGCTTTTTCTCTCCGCTTCTTTCAGAATTTTCCAGGCATCGAAGAGAGTCTCGAGGGAAAGAAACCTGGCGTCAGGCGGCGAATAACAGCCGAGATCATCCCCGCTTTGCTTGACTGCCCGCTCCAAGAGCGATAGATATTCCGAGATCTTGCCGGCCATGGGGCCGTAATAGCCCCGCAGGAATTCGCGCCTTAATTTCGCCGGATCGAGCGACGGATTCCAGAGAAGCTTGGCCAGAAGCCAGGCTCGAAATTCAGCCATCTCCGCTCCCGAGGATTGATAGGCTCCCTGCTCGAAAACGCCGCGGACTTTGTTCCCAACAAAGAGGCGGATATTCGGACCCAGGACGCCGTAGTTGGGATGAGGTTGGACATAATGGGCGAAATTTGTGGTGTAATCCCAGACATAAAGACGTTCGGCGATGTTCGACCATTCTCTCAGATCCTCGAAAAAAGCTTGATTCCTTGGGTCGTCGAGCGGCCGGCTGAACGAACATTCGATGCTGCAGAGACGGACGATGACGTTCGACCGGGGCCGGGTGAGGCGCGGCGGCCGGCGGGTGTATTGATAGGCGAGAGTGTCGATGGCGACCCCGGGAAATTCCTCCTCGATATCGGCAGCCACGGCATTGACAAACCGGAGGAGCGAACCGGCCGGGCTTCCCTCGACTTCATCGACCGCCCGACACCGTTCACAGGTGCAGGGGTTAAAGCAGTCGTTTTGGGAAACCGAAGCGATCGTCGCCCGCGGGTTGCGGCGCAAGCGTTCCTTGAGGTTCTTGACGAGCTCAAGCCTCATCTCCTCATTGGTCAGACAGAGCTGGGCGTTCTCGTGGGTGCGGCGACCGTTGATCTCGCTGAACCATTCGGGATGATCGGCGAAATATTTTTCCGGCGGAATCAGAGAATAAAAGGTATGGACGAAACCTTCGTAAATGTGATGCCCGCCGTGAAGGTCGTCACCGCCGGCCCGAATGCCGTTGGCTTTCATCCGGCCCGCCCAGAGAGGATTGAAGGCGGCAAACCAGAAGGGCTCGCGGTATTCGAGAGCAGGGGCATAGCGGATGGAAATCGGTTTGAGGATCAAAGATCGCTTCCAGGGCATTTCCCAGGCTGCGGGAGTCCACCAGCGGCAGCCGATGACGTCCTCGAGAAAAGTGAATACGGCATAGA
>CAZNVB010000303.1:0-1994 GCA_964576265.1 uncultured Eubacteriales bacterium
AGCGAGACATAAATGGTTTTATAGCTTGTCGATTCCGGGAAAAGTCGTTTGACATCGCGGTCGGGGTCGTTGAGGTCGCATCCGACCGCGGCCCAGATCGGGCTGGCGGCCAGAGCCAGAGCCAAGGCCGGGACCATTCGCCAAAGAAGCCTCTTCATCAGAATCGGATTCCTTGATAATAATAAGCTTGAAAAACGAGGCGGGAATCCTGCCTTTCCCTGTCGCGCTGGATCATCATCCGGAACGTCCAGTCGGCGTTGGCCCGATAAGTGATCCCGACGGCGAACTCGGCGCGAGTTTCTCGGCCGGCTTTATAAATGACCGGCTGGGCTTCGAGCTTCAGTCGGCCCTCCTCGAGAAGTCCCAGGCCGAGACGCCAGAAAAAGGCGGCCGCGCTCGACCCGGCGCGATCTCCGGCGATGAATTCGGCTCGGTTTTCCCAGTTGTTCCAGAGCCAGGTCAAATCGAGTCCGGCCAGGGCGAACCGCGCGGGCTCAGAGGAGAGAATATGGGAACCCATGACTTCCCATGTTCTTCCGTATCCTGCGGAGAAACCAAAGCATAAATTGTCCCGCTCCAAGACACCGAACGATGTTCTTGCGGCTAATAAATAGGAATCGCCAAGTCTGAGGGCCATGCCCGAACCGGCCGTCGCCGAGAGACCGGCGTTGCCCCAGGCGAAGTCCTGTTCGACGCCCATTCCCCAATCCCGGTCAAATCCGAAACCATACATGGAGAGCGGTTGGAGGAGGAGAGCGTGACTGTCCAGAGAGGAGGCCAAACCGAATTTCGGCCGGTTGTGTCCGATCCAGATCCCCCCGGCAGGGGTTTTTAACTTGAGATAAGCGTTGTAGAGTTGAGGCTCCAGGATTTGACCGTCTTCCATGTTGAAAGCCAGGCGGGCCTGGATGGCCAGGATTGCGAAATCCCCCGTTTCTCCAGAGAACCTCTGGACAAGATCGAATCCGAGACTCGGTTTCTGCATGGATTCCATGGAGTCGTGGGAATAGAAAAAAATCTTCTTCGAAGCCGTTTCCACCCCGGCAACCATCTGGGCCTCGAAGAAGAGAAGATAGCTTGAAGGCAGGGCGAAAGCCGGCGTCATTCCAAGAGCCAGAAACGCCAGCAGAGCTCCTTTCTTAGACATGAAAGGTGAGGCGGCCGTATAAGACAGGTTTCTGATCGCGATAAAATGTCAGCCGGACCTCCCAAAGGCCCGGCATGACGATATCGAGGGGTAAAAGATAGTTGCCGTACCGATTCAGCTGCAATTCGATATCTCCCGAATCGTGCGCCCCTTTCATGGACGGCATATCAAAGCGGCCGCTGATGGTGAATGGGGTGATCTGTCGACCATCCTTGTCGAAGACCTGGATTTTTAGAATCAACGTCCCCAATTTTGGCTTTTCGCTGAATTCGTAGAGGAAAGAGGTGTTCTCGTCGATGGGGCATTTTTTTCCCGGGCCGGGAAGCTCGACCCAAACAATTGGTCGTTCCTCCGGGGAAATCGTCGGAGAAGAAACTTGCGTGTTCATTGAAGTGGCCAAGAGGCTGAGGGCGGAAAGCAAAAATACGATCGTTTTTCCGATCATCCATCGAACTCCTTAAGGGATTATATTTCTACTATTTTTATAGATTCTATAGGAATACTATATAATTTTATCGCTTGACCGAAAAA
This sequence comes from uncultured Eubacteriales bacterium, assembly GCA_964576265.1. Lineage (GTDB taxonomy): Bacteria > Acidobacteriota > Aminicenantia > Aminicenantales > UBA8522 > CAZNVB01. The sequence continues at coordinate 1,679 of CAZNVB010000303.1, forward strand.
TCGTCAATGGCTAAGCTGAGGATGTCGGATCCGTATCGTTTATCGGTTGAATGATTATGGACAGACTCAAGACGGGCGAAGGGATGGAATCTATCCTTATGAAGATCGAGTTCCGCGCCCAGATCCCGGACCCGATCTTTGCCAAAGCCTCGTTGAGAAAAGTAGGAGGGAAAGTCCGTTGATAAACGCAATCCGTATGGGCTTTCTGGTCGCGCTCATCGGCGCCGTCCTTTTTTTCGATCGCGCTCCGGCTGCCGGACGATCTCCCGAGGAGTCCCCGGTGCTCATCGGCGCCAGCATGCCGGCGGGTGTCGAA
>CAZNVB010000304.1:0-4003 GCA_964576265.1 uncultured Eubacteriales bacterium
AGGCCATTCAGGAGCTCAAAGAAAAGGGAGTGAAAAGAATTCCCCTTGTGAAGAAAGAGTTGAAGGGGGCATATTCCCTAAGCTCGCTCAAAGGCAAGGTGAAGACAAATGAGGAAATCAACGAGGCCCAGCTCGAAGCCCTGGTCGAGATGGGCGAACCCTTTGAGGTGTTTTTTCCCGAGCAGGATAAAACGGGGATGATCATCAGCAACACCCTAAAAAGGGATATCCGCAAGGACACGAACCAGGCCCTGGCCGAGATCTACCGCAAATTGAGGCCGGGTGAACCGCACACGATGGAGAGCGCCCATAACCTTTTTCATAACCTCTTTTTTAATCCCCAAAAATTCAACTTTTCCCGCATCGGCCGTCTGAAGATGAACATCAAGCTCGGCCTCAATACGTCGTTGGAAGAAAAGGTCCTTTCGCCGCTCGATTACGTCGAAGTCATCAAATATTTGCTGCGCCTGCGGCATGGAGAAGGGATGGTCGATGACATCGATCATCTCGGCAACCGGCGCGTTCGATCGGTCGGCGAGCTGGTCGAAAATGCCTTCCGGATTGGGCTGACCAGAATGGAGAGGACGATCAAAGAAAAGATGACGGTCAGCGCCGATCTGACCTCGGCCATGCCCCAAGATCTGATCAACTCCAAGCCGGTGATCGCCGCCTTGAAGGAATTTTTCGGCAGTTCCCAGCTTTCCCAGTTCATGGATCAGATCAACTGCTTGGCTGAAATCACTCACAAGAGACGATTGAGCGCCCTCGGGCCGGGCGGCCTGAGTCGGGAGCGAGCGGGTTTCGAAGTCCGTGATATCCAGTCTTCTCACTACGGAAGGATATGTCCGGTCGAGACGCCGGAGGGTCCGAATATCGGCCTGATTTCTTCACTCAGCTGTTTCGCCCGGGTCAATGAATTCGGCTTCGTCGAAACCCCCTACCGCAAAGTCCGGGACGGCAAGATCATCGATTATTTTAGAATCGTTCACCCCGGCGACAGCACTTATAAGATCGGCGATATCGTGGAGAAATCGGCTCTTTTGAAGACGCTCGACGAGCTTAAGGAGAGGAAGGTCCGACAGCTCCCGGTGTTCGAGCCGCACTGCTTTTACTTGACGGCCTGGGAAGAGGAAAAACACATCATCGCTCAGGCCAACGCCCCGGTGGATGAACACGGACGCTTTATCAGCGAGTATGTCAGCGCCCGCCAAGCAGGAAATTTTCGCGTCGTGCCCCGGGACCAGGTCGAGTACATCGACGTTTCCCCCAAGCAGCTGGTGTCCCTTTCCGCGGCCTTGATTCCGTTTCTGGAGCACGATGATGCCAACCGGGCTCTGATGGGCTCGAACATGCAGCGCCAGGCCGTGCCTCTCCTGCGGCCGGAGGCTCCGCTGGTCGGAACCGGAATCGAATATCTTGTGGCCAAGGGTTCCGGCGACGTCATCATCTGTCAGAGGCGGGGAATCGTCGAATTCGTTGATGCCGAGCGAATCCTGATCCGGGTGGATGAAAAAGAGAAATCTAGAGAACACGATGTCGGAACCGATCTTTATCTTCTGACCAAATTCCTCAGGACCAATCAGAACACGTGCATCAACCATCGGCCGATTGTCCGCAAAGGGGATCGGGTGGAAAAAGGTCAGATTCTCGCCGATAGCTCCTGCACCGACCGCGGCGAACTTGCCCTGGGACGGAATGTCCTCTGCGCTTTTCTTCCTTGGCGCGGCTACAATTTCGAGGATGCGATTATCGTCAGCGAAAAGCTCATCCGGGAGGATGTCTTCACCTCAATCCACATTGTCGAGGAGACGATCGAGGCGCGGGACACCAAGCTGGGCCCCGAAGAAATCACTCGGGATATTCCCAACGTGCCTGAAAACCTGCTCCGCAACCTCGATGAAAACGGGATTGTCCGTGTCGGCGCCTACGTAAAATCCGGCGATATTCTGGTCGGCAAAGTTACGCCGAAGGGGGAGACGCAGCTTTCGCCGGAGGAGAAGTTGCTCAAGGCGATCTTCGGCGAGAAAGCTCTCGACGTCAAAGACGCTTCGCTCTATTGTTCTCCCGGGATCGAAGGGACGGTTATCGATGTTCGGATTTTTTCCCGACGGGGAAGCGATAAGGGACCGCGGGCCAAAATCATCGAGAAAGAAGAAATCGCCAAGATGAAGAGGAACCTCGAGGATGCCATCGACATCCTGGAAAATGAGAAACAGCGGCGGATCCGATCCTTTCTCAAAGGGGAAGTTCTCGACCGCGATCAGAAAATCTCCGGCAAACCCTTTTCCAAGGGAACTAAGCTGACCGAGAAAATCCTCGAAACCCTTGCTCCCGAGGATTATTCCAAGATCAAGCTTGAAGAGAACGAGGAGCGGGATCGAAAGATCAAAGACATCGAGAAGAAGGTCAAACGCCAAATCGACGCCCTGCGGGCGGAATTCAAGGAGAAAGTCGATATCTTGAAGAAAGGCGACGAGCTGGCGCCGGGCGTCATTCAAGCCATCAAAGTCTATATCGCCATGAAGAGGAAGATGTCGGTCGGCGATAAGATTTCCGGACGTCACGGGAATAAGGGAATTGTCGCCAAGATCGTGCCGGAAGAGGATATGCCGCGGCTCCCCGACGGCACGCCGGTCGAAATCGTCCTTAATCCTCTCGGCGTCCCGTCGCGTATGAACGTCGGCCAAATCCTGGAAACGCATCTCGGCTGGGCGGCGAAGAAGCTCAACCTCTGGGTGGACACGCCCGTTTTTGACGGGATCAGCGAGAGCGAGATCAAGAAGCTGCTCCGCGAGGCCGGATTGCCGGAGTCCGGAAAGACTCTTCTCTATGATGGAATTACAGGTGAGCTCTTCGACCAGGAAGTCACCGTCGGCTATATTTATATGATGAAGCTCTACCATCTCGTCGACGACAAGATCCATGCCCGGTCCACCGGCCCGTACTCGCTGATTACCCAGCAACCCTTAGGCGGAAAAGCCCAGTTCGGCGGCCAGCGGTTCGGCGAGATGGAAGTCTGGGCGCTTGAAGCCTACGGAGCGGCGTTCACGCTGCAGGAGCTGTTGACGGTTAAATCCGATGATGTCGAGGGCCGGGCGAAGATTTACGAGGCGATCGTCAAAGGCGACCTGGATTTTCAGCCCGGATTGCCCGAGTCCGTCAATGTTTTGATTCGCGAGCTTCAGAGTCTATGCTTGAATGTGGAGCTCGAAAAGGCCGAGAGGGAGGAGATCCTCCCTTGGGGGATTGAGGTCCCGTCACTCAAAGGAGAACGTTAATGGAACCGAGACCGCCCGTTTCAAGCAAGGCGAAGATCGACTTCGACCGGGTCCGGATCAGCATCGCTTCGCCGGAGAAAATCAAGAGTTGGTCATGGGGCGAAGTGACCAAGCCAGAGACGATCAATTATCGCACCTTCAAGCCCGAAAAGGACGGTCTGTTCTGCGCCAAAATCTTCGGTCCGATCAACGATTATGAATGCCTCTGTGGAAAATATAAAAGGATGAAATACCGGGGGATCATTTGCGAGCGCTGCGGCGTCGAGGTCACCAAGTCGAAAGTCAGGCGAGAGCGCATGGGTCATATTCAACTGGCCTCTCCCGTAGCTCACATCTGGTTCTTTAAGAGTCCTCCGAGCCGGATCGGTCTCGTCCTTGACCTGTCGATTAAGGACCTGGAAAAGGTCCTTTACTTCGAATCCTACATCGTCACGGATCCGGGCGAAACGCCGCTCCAAGAGAAGCAGCTGCTGAGTGAAGAGGAGTACAAAGAAGCTCAAGAAAAATACGGGAACACGTTTGAAGCCTCCATCGGAGCCGAGGCGATCGACGTCCTGCTCAGCCGGATCGACATCTCCAAAGAGGCCGAGCGCTTGAGAAGAATGATGAAAAAAGAGACGTCCCAGCAGCGCCGGCTTCGCTATGCCAAGCGGCTGAGGGTCTTCAAGGCGCTGAAGAAGTCCGGCAACCGGCCGGAATGGATGATTCTCAAAGTCATTCCCGTC